>NZ_CP063779.1:756666-1071250 GCF_021596945.1 Mongoliitalea daihaiensis
TCCCAAAAAATATATTTACTGTGGCAGATGCTAAGCGGGGAGACATAGGAAATACCTCTGCTCTTTATGCCCGCGCATTCTTTGATACCATGGATTTTGACTCGATCACCGTTGCTCCTTACATGGGCGTGGATAGCGTGAGTCCATTTTTGGAATTTAAAGGTAAATGGGTCATCCTCCTGGCCTTGACTTCCAACCAAGGGAGTCAAGACTTTCAGATCATGACAGCTTCCGATGGCAGGCCTTACTTCCACCATGTGTTGGAAAAAAGCCAAACTTGGGGCACTCCTGACAACCTGATGTATGTGGTAGGTGCTACCCGGGGAGAGAAAATTGCGGAGGTTAGAAGTCTGGTTCCCGAACACTTCTTTTTGGTGCCAGGCGTAGGTGCGCAAGGGGGAAGTTTGGAGGAAGTAGCCAAGTATGGCATGAATGCCCAATGCGGATTATTGGTCAATAGCTCTCGGGGAATCATCTATGCGGATAGCTCTGAAACCTTTGCAAAAACAGCCCAAGTCGAAGCCCAAAAGTTGCAGGAAGAGATGAAAAAACTGCTGGATCAATACCTCTAATGAAATTAAGTACTTAAGTTGGGTCTTTGGAGGGGTGTGAACTTCCAAAGGCTTCTTTATTTTTGGAGGCTTGGTTATTTTTAGGTATCAACAACGGATGTTCGGATGTCAGAGGAAACTTTTTCAAAGTCTGGAATTTTGGAAAAGTTGGATCTCGGCTGAATCTGAGCACGGGATAACCCCTACAGCCATGGCCAACTTCAACGAGGATTTTTTACAAACCATCTGGAAGTATCAGTACTTCGATAAAAACAGTTTAGAAACTGTCACAGGAGAGCGTATAGAAATCAAAAAAATCGGTTTTCATAATTTTCATGAAGGCCCTGATTTCCTGGAAGCCCATATCAAAATAGGTAAGCTGGAATACCATGGGCACGTGGAAATTCACAAGTATGCCTCCGAATGGAATCAGCATGAGCACCAAGAGGACCCCCGCTACAATTCGGTCATCTTGCACGTAGTCTGGGATCATGACAAAGACATTCTGCGCCAAGACCAAACAATTATTCCTACGTTGGAGCTGAAAGGGAGGGTATTTTTGGATGTGTTGAGAAACTATGAGCGATTGATCACCAAATCTTCCGAATTACTATGTGCAGATGAGCTCCAAGAGATTCCTGATATCCTCAAATTTTCCATGATTGAAAAATCTCTCGTCGAGCGATTGGAAAAAAAGTCTTTATTACTTCTCGAAATCTTGGGACAGACCAACAATGACTGGGAAGAAACCGCCTATCGTTGGCTATTTCAATGCTTCGGTTTTAAAACTAATGCAGTCCCAATGGCTAAAGTAGGCAGTAGTGTATCTTACAAAGTATTGCAACGCTTAAGCTTTCAGCAACGCAGTTTGGAGGCTATTCTTTTCGGTCAGGCAGGGTTTTTAGAAGGTGAGACTTCAGATGAATACGCGATGGATTTACAACAAGAGTACCATTTTCAACAACAAAAATTCGGACTAAAGTTCGCTTGCCATGCTCAAGAATGGAAAATGATGGGTGTACGTCCTAGCAATTTCCCCAGCATCCGCCTCGCTCAATTGGTGCAAGTATTGCGTCAAAACCCTAATCTATTTTCAGCAGTGCTACACGACTTGGATAACTTTCATAATTTTAAAAAGATTTTTGCCATCACCCTTCCCTCCTACTGGCAAGAACATTATCGCTTTGGTAAAAAAGCAGAAAAAACCACCTCCAAAGGACTCAGCAAAGACAGTCTCTACCATTTGGCAATCAATTTTGTTGTTCCTCTTTGGTATACCTATGGCAAGTACTTGCAAGAACCTGAATGGAAAGAAAAATGCATAGATTTTTTACAAACCATACCCGCAGAAAACAATTACATTCTTCGGAAATTCAAAGCTGTCAACTGGCCTGTACAGCATGCATTTGATTCACAGGGGATGTTGGGACTTTTCCACAATTACTGTTCACAAAAAAAATGCCTCGACTGCAAGATTGGACAGAACATCATCAAGCCCCAAAAAATGGGCAGGCCAGAAAAAAAAGGAAATTTGGTTAAGAGATGGGATTGACCTAATTTTGCGAGTTGATTCACGCAAACATGGAAAAACCAGTAATAATTTTCGGAGCCAAAGGAATTGCTCATCCCGCATTGGAGATCTTCAATAGCAACAAGGTCATTGTCTATGGCTTTTTGGAGGAAGAAGCAAGCCTGCATGGTACCGAAATCAACGTGGTCCCAGTATTAGGCCATCCAGAAGATGATGGGTTCCTTAAACTGATCGGTAAAAAATGCGAGGCATTTGTAGCCGTAGATGACAATAAATACCGACAGTTTTTAGTGAAATTGCTCAATGATCGCCGCAAGGTACAACCTGTCAATGCCATTCACGAGCGTGCATACATTTCTACGGACGCAACAGTTGGACATGGAAATTTTGTGAACGCCCAAGTTACCGTTGGTGCTGGAAGTGCTGTTGGAAGTCATTGCATTTTCCATACCGGTGCCATCATTGACCATACCTGCCAAGTAGAGGATTTTGTACAAGTAGGTGCAGGTTCCATTGTCAATGCAGGCGTCACCTTAAAAGAAGGCGCCTTTGTCGGAAGTGGCGTGACCATTGTAGCAGGATTGACTATTGGAAAAAATGCACGAATCGGTGCAGGTTCGGTAGTTATCTCCGACGTAAAAGACAACGAAACCGTATTTGGAAATCCAGCGGTACCCATCAAGAAGTAATTCTTAATCAATTTATACACCTAACACCCTGCCGAAACAGGGCTGACGTTATGGAAAACAACAACTACAGTATCTTACTTTATTACTGCTATGCAGCAATTGAAGATTGTGAAGCATACAGAGAAGAACACCATCTGTTCTGCATTGAAAACAATATCCGTGGGCGAATCATCATTTCCCCGGAAGGATTGAACGGGACAGTTTCCGGTCTGAAAGAAGACTGCGAAAAGTACATGGCCTACATTCACGCGGATCCTCGATTTGCCAAGACAGAGTTCAAAATCGAATCATACGATAAGCATGCCTTTACCAAAATCCATGTGCGTGTAAAACCCGAGATTGTGCACAGTTCCCTTCGCCACATTGACCCCAATGTAAAAACAGGGAAGCACTTAGAGCCTTTGGAATTCAAAGCCATGAAGGACCAAGAGGATGTAGTAATTCTGGATGTGCGCTCCAATTATGAGCATGAACTAGGGCATTTTAAAAATGCGATGCGCTTAGATATTGACAACTTCCGTGATTTTCCTGAGAAGGTTAAGGAACTGGAGCACCTGAAAGGCAAGAAAGTATTGACTTATTGCACAGGAGGTATCAAATGTGAAAAGGCGTCCGCATTTTTGCTGGAGCAAGGATTTGAGGATGTGTATCAATTGCATGGAGGTATCATCAAATACGGCATGGAAGCGGGCGGTGAGGACTTCGAAGGCAAGTGTTATGTCTTCGACAACAGAATTGCTGTCGATGTCAATGCAATAAATCCAACCGTGATTTCTACTTGCCATGTCTGTGGGACCAACTGTGACCGCATGGTCAACTGTGCCAACCCAAGTTGCAATGCCCACTTACCTATCTGTGAGAAATGTGGGTGGGAACTGGAGGGCGCTTGCAGTACCACTTGTCAGGAACATCCAGAAAAACGTCCCTACGACGGAACAGGATACTACCAGAAAAATACGAATGGGTATAATCCCTACAAAGGCTTATTCAGAAAGCCGAATAAAGAAAACGTCAAAAATTTGATTCATGAGTAAACGAATTCCAGAGTCTGAATTGATCATTAATCCCGATGGGAGTATTTATCATCTCAACTTGAAGCCAGAGCATCTGGCTTCAACTATTATAGCCGTAGGCGATCCTGAGCGCGTAGCTAAAATTTCCAAGTATTTCGATTCCATAGAGTTTGAAATCACTAAGCGGGAATTTGTCACACACACCGGATACTATCAAGGAAAACGCATCACCGTCATTAGCACTGGGATGGGTACAGATAATATCGAGATTTTCATGACTGAGTTGGATGCCTTGGTCAATATAGACTTGGAAACCCGCTTACCAAAAGAAAAACATACCTCATTGGACATCATCCGAATTGGAACTTCAGGAAGTATGCGTCAGGAAATACCCGCTGGCTCGATGTTGGCATCTGCCTACGGTGTAGGTTTGGATACCCTGATGACATTTTACACAACGTCTTATACTTCTTTGGAGAAGCAAGTGGGGAAGGCTATACAGGAATCCTTGCAAATCGGATTTACGCCCTACTGCATCCAAGGTTCCGACAAACTTTTGAAGCTTCTAGGTGAAGGTCTGATTATTGGAAATACTGCCACCTGTCCTGGATTCTTTGGTCCACAAGGTAGAGAAGTTCGTTTGAAACCAGCTATTCCTGACATAATTGAAAAGCTAAGTACCATCAATGTGGACGGCTTTCAAATGACAAACTTTGAAATGGAAACAGCGGGCTATTACGCTATGGGGCGCTTATTGGGTCATGAAGTGTTGAGTCTAAATGCAATTGTGGCCAATCGGGTAACGCAGGAATTTGCATCCAACTCCTATGAGATAGTAGATGAGTTGATACAACATACCTTAAAAAAAATAGCGGAATAAAATTCCGCTATTTTTTAGTTTAGTCACCCTTATGCTAAGTTGTTAGTCGAAAAAAAACGCTCTTTTGGAGCCGAATGGAAATTTTCCCATTCTTTATAGTCCAATGTTTTAATCAGATGATTTAAAATTTCAGCGCATTCCTGTTTGCATAGATATACCCCAAAAGAAGTATCATCCTGATTTAATCTAAATACCCTTTTGCTTTCAAAAATACGGACTAGAGAATCCCATTTAGAAACCATCAAAAGCTCGTCCTTGTCAGAAACCAACTGAATGATTTTGAATGTACCATATGTTGTAGTGATCTGCATAGCCGTAAATTTTAAGTACAATCAAAATTACGGAAGACAAGGACTTTAGACAATACGTACTAGCACGTATTTTGAAGCAAAAAAATCATTATTTGAGTTTTAAAATATTAGTCCTTTATTTTTTTGAGCCCAAAGTAACAACGCGTTGGTTTTTTTATCTAGCTGTAGTTTTTGAATAATATTGCTACGATGCTTTTCCACAGTACGATCAGATATAAACAATCTTTTAGCTATTTGACGAGTGTCTAATCCCTCTGCTATTAAGCGAAGAATCTTTTTTTCAGATGGAGTGATTTTAGCATCCGTTAGTAGGCTAAACTCTTCGGTGATTTTTGGATACAAGTTTTCAGAAAAAAACTGCTGACCAGCAATGACCTGATCAAGACAACGTTTCATTTCCTCAATTGCAAATTCTTTCAATAGATAACCAGACAGGTTCAAGTTATCTGCTTCTTGGGCTAAATAAATCTCTTTATGAAAAGTGAGGATAATAATTTTAGTACCTAAACCAACGGTTTTTACTTCCTTTGCCACTTCTAAACCAGTCATCAAAGGCATTTCTAAATCAACAATCGCGAGATCTGGTTCATGCGCTTTTATCAGTTCAAAAGCATCATGGCCATTGAAAGCCTCCCCCAACACCTGCAAACCGTATTCCTCTACAAATGAGCGTACGCCTTTCAAAAACAAAGGATGATCGTCCGCTATAATAACAGTACTCATGAAATAGGAAATTGGAAGATGAATTTAGTTCCTTTATTTTTTTCTGACTCTACTTTTATTGAACCAGATAGCGCAGCACTTCTTTCTTTTAAAGTTTTTAACCCTAAACTTTTGAAATCATTAAATTTTTCAGAAAAATCAAAGCCCACGCCATTATCTTCAATAGTCATCAAGATGTAATTTGTCCGTTTTTTCAATGTAAATCGAACGCCTTCTGCTTGAGAATGTTTTAAAATGTTATTAAAAACCTCCTGGACTATTCTATATACATGTAAGCTTGCTTCTCGCTTAAAGTATGCATCAACATCTTCTATACTTTTATCAATAAAAACATCATGACTTTCATCAATTTGATCAATTAAGTAAGCAATTGCTCTAGTCAACCCTAATTCTTCCAATTGAAAAGGATGTAAAGATCTCGAAATCCCTCGCAACTCCTCTATGGCTGAACCCAATAATGAAGATGTAGAATCATCTGAAGTAAGAGCTACTTTATTTTTGATCAATAACAAACTTTGTCCAAGACCATCATGTAAATCTTTAGAAATCCGTTTTCTTTCTTCTTCCTGATAAATTAATAAATCTTGAGCGAACTGAGCCTGCAACTGTTGAGTCTTTTTTAAGCTTGATAGCCTATTAATGAGGTACAATAAAAATAATCCAACAATGATTACGGATGCAGTGATGACCAATATTCTGATCTTACTTGCATTTTCCCTAGTGATTGTATCGATTTCGATGGTTTTACTTAACAGCTCGCGCTCCTTCCGCTCTGTTTCAAACAAAGTTTGATAATAAGCAAAAGAATTAGCTTGATTGACAGCAAAAACAGAATCCTTAAATACATGATATCTTTCAAAAGCATTTAATGCCTGTTCAGGCCTATCATTTAATTTGAGTGCCTTCGCATAAAGCTCTAGCCCCTCTAACTTGTAGTCATAATTATCTGTGCTCTTTACCAACTCTTTAAAATTCTCTGCAAGTTTTAATGCCTTATCCTTATCACGACGTTCTAAGGCTTCAATCAATCTCGCTTTGGCCATACTCAATTCGGTAAACGAGCCACTTAGATTATTTACCAATACAATTGATTCTCCTAAATTAAAATAATGAGATTGCTGTGCAAGATTCTTTTGGAATGCATAGTAGTTTGCGAATTGGAAGTAAATAAGCGCTTGAAGTGTAGGGTCCACATCTTCCTCAGGAAAGTTTGCTTCTATTTCCTTTAAAAGTTGGAATTGCATTTCAGTATTGCCTACTTTTCTGTAATCATTACTTCTGTTATACATTAAGATACACCAATCATAAAATTGCTCATCCTTATTTAATTTTTGTAACAATTGTACCCGTATCTTTTCTGCTTCCTCAACCAAACCATACTTGCTGAACAAAATTGAAATACCATTTAAAACATAGTCTACGAATTCTTGGTCACCCAACTGTTCATAATATTTGCGAGCCAACTCATAATCTTCAAGGGAGGATAAAAACATTCCTCTGTAATCTTTTGCTTGTCCTCTGAAAAAGAGTGCGTCAGCAACGAAAATAGAATCATTTTCCCCAAACCTATTTTTGGCTACAGAATAGAACTCGATAGCATCATCAAATTGACCAAGATTATAGTAGGCAGCTGCTAGCTTCAAATATAAGTTTCCTCCTAAGCGGGTAGAAGGAACTTTTTCAGCAATTTTTTTGGATTCCAACATCAACGCCAATCCTTTTTCAAAATCATTTTCCCTATTCACAAATATTTCATACAGCTGGAGAGCCCAGTCTCCCGCATTGTGTAGAGAATCAACAGCAATAGCCATTGCAATACCTTCTTGGTAAAATTTAATTTGTTGCTCCAAAGAAAGCTCTTGCATGCGCTGTCGGTCTTCTTTTAAGAGTTGTCTTAACAAGGAATAACGTTCAAAATTCCCTTTTTCCTCTTTCAGTTGCTCCCATAAAGCATGCGAACTATCATCCTGAGAATATACGCTTGAAAAAAGCAACAAAGACCAAAAAAAGGCTATGTACAAAACAATATTTATTTTCATTTCAGGCATATGTGAATGTAAATAACAAAATATTTCATCAATTATCTCCATTAAAATAGGCAAATGTTTCAGACCGCTCAAAAAAAATTAGGACAGTTTAGACCAGAATTCTACTATTGATGTATATACAGGGATTTTTAAAACATAAGGCCTTGGGAATCGTTTATAAGATTGGCACATCATTTAAATAATTGTATTTCAGACTTATACAATTACAGTGATTTTCAATTGTCGTGAATTATTTAAATGCTGCACCAAAGACTAAACCAACAATTATGAAATCTATTTATCTAACAGTTTCCTGCATTTTTTTCTTTTTTCAAACCATTGCTTATGCTCAGGATGTAACAGTCAAAGGCCGTGTAATCAATGCAGAGACTTCGGAAGTACTGGAGTTTGCCAATGTCGCTATTCTTTCTCCCCAAGACTCCAGTTTGATCAAAGGTGCTGTCAGTGAGTTGGATGGTACTTTTTCCCTATTGTTGCCTCAAGGATCTTATTTACTTCGGGTAAACTTTATCGGCTATGAAAATTACTTCAGAAGTTTCCAGATCGGAGACCGTAATCCCTACAATTTAGGTAACATTCGAGTCAGACCTGCTGCAACAGACCTTGGAGAGGTAGTGGTGGAAGGAGTGGCTTCAATCTTCGAAAGTGATATCGACAAACGCACATACAATGTTGAAAACAGCATAGTGGCAGAAGGTGCAACGGCAGCAGAATTATTAAGCACACTTCCTTCTATTCAAGTAGATGAACAAGGAGGCATTTCCATGCGCGGAAGTGGTGAGGTGATGATTTTCATCAATGGAAGGCCTTCAAATTTGGGAGGCGGAGATATGGAAAGCATTCTTTCTCAGTTCCCAGCCAATAGCATCAAGTCAGTTGAGCTGATCACCAATCCCTCCTCCCGATACGATGCCGCTGGTGTAGGAGGTATCATCAATATCATTTTGAAACAAAATCAAAACTTGGGCTTCAATGGTCAGGTAAATGCCTCGGTGGGTACCCGAGATAAATACCAAGTTGGAACCAACCTCAACTATGCTACTGAAAAAGTGAATTATTTTTTCTCCTTAAATGCACAAGACCGTCAATTATTTAGAGAAGCCGAAGGTTTTCGAGAAAACTTTATTCCGGGAGTTTCCCGATTCTTGGATCAGGATGATTTTGAATTATCGAGGAGAAGAAGTGCTTTTATGCGTACTGGTTTTGATTACAATGTGAGGGATAACATGGTTTTGGGCTTTTATGCCCAAGGTAATACGAGCGATGGAAGAGAAACTGAAGAAACTAATCAGCGAAGCTTGAATCAGCTTTCAGCCATTGATTCCATTTTTGTAAGGGATAGGGCTCAGCAGCAGCTAGGCAGAAATTTTGAAACTGGATTAAACTACACTTGGAATATCGATAGTGTGGGACAACGCCTTTACTCTTCTGCTTCCATAGCATGGGATAGCAGAACACAATCTACCGGTACAGACCAAACTTTTTTCAATTCTATTAATGAACTTATTCCTGCCAATGGCCTAAATCAGCTTGAGGATATGACACGAGAAAGTCGCTTGGCTATCCTTCAGCTTGACTATGAAAAGCCTATAGGTAAAAACGGAAAACTGGAAACCGGTTTAAAAGGAACTTTCAGTAATTGGGAAAGAGGGCAGGCCTTTGCCCAAGGAGATATTGGCAATAACTTTCAGCCATCTCAAATTGATTCATTGAGTGACACATTTTCATTTACAGAAAATGTATATGCCTCATACTTTATTTTCAAAAACCGTATTAACAAATTTGGATATCAAGTTGGTGCTAGAGCTGAATATACACAAACAGAAGGAAATTTATTTAGCAACGGAGAGCGATATGTCAATGATTATTTTAACATCTTCCCGAGCGTCTATACTAGCTATAAATTGGGTGAGGAAGAAGAGATTTCTGCCAATTACAGCCGACGAATTTCCCGACCAGGGATATGGGCACTTTCTCCAATCCTCAACCTAAGAGACCAGCTAAACTTTAGTGTGGGTAACCCTCTATTACAACCGGAATTTACGGATAGCTACGAAGTGGGCTATATGAAGGGCTTCAAAAGTTATCTATTGAATGCTACGGTCTACCATCGCTACAGTACGGATATTCAGACAAGAATCGTCACTTTATTGGATAATAATATTACCATCCAAAGCCGTGAAAACGCAGATATCCGAAGAAGCACAGGTTTTGAATTGGTCAATCAATTTGAATTTACTAGTTGGTGGAATGTAGCACTTACCGGTAATTTCTTCTATTCAGAGATTTTTGGAGCCAACCTAGGCGAAGGATTCAACAACTCCAATTTTAGCTGGACAGTTAACATGCTTTCTACAATGTCTATTCCTAATCTTTTTTCCGTGCAGATTCAAGGAGACTATCGAGGGCCAATTGTTCTTCCTCAGGGACAGATTGAACCTTTGTGGGGCATCAATCTAGGGATTAAGCGTGATGTACTGAATAAAAAGGGAACTATCAGTGTGAATGTATCGGATATTTTTGATACCAGAATATTCCGCATCACCACCAATGACAGCCGATTTGATTTAAACCGAATGTTTAACCGAGAGACAAGAATCGGAACGGTTGCTTTCACTTACCGATTTGGTGGCTTTAAAGACAGAAATGGCAATCGTGAACGTGGGGGCAGAGATATGGGAGAGGATATGGATTTTTGAGTAAACAACTGATAGATAGCAAGTTGCCAGTGGCTACCAAAAGGAAAAGTCAATTCCTTTTGGTAGTTGATCAGAAATCTTATTCCAAAAAAAGCATATCAATTTTTCAACAGCTTCTCATAGTCATACTTATCATATTCCTTTAAATCCTCTTTCCTTAATTTGGCCAATTCATTTTTGACTTGAATTCTATACCAATACTCAGGTTTTGTACGAGAAAAAGAACTGATTTTAAGAACAACTTCCGGGTTCAATCTTCTTTTACCCGTTAGGTATTTATGGAGATTGCTATCTTTCATTCCAAAATAACTAGCGAGATCTTTCTTGGTGATTCCGAAAACTTTCAGATACAATTTCACAAAATCTAAAATATCAAGAATTTCATCTTCACAAATCTCATCTTTTTCAATATAATCCTCCAGCTTATACTGAATTGCAAGCAACTTATTCCTGATTTTTCGTTCATCGGATTGACCTTCGCTATGTTTCTTAACAAACTCGTTTAGCTTACCAATTTTTTCATCATTCCAGATATCCGCAGGCAAAATTTCTTTATTTTTCATAACTGGTTATCTTAAGAATTCATGTATCAATTTTTCACTTCCTTCGGGTAATATTATCATTGTTGTAGTATGATCTAATCTAACAGCTCCATATTTCTGACTATACAGATTCATCAACTTTCGCTCGTCTTCCTCGGACTCTTCCAACACGTCAAATGCTAGATATCCTTCTTTTCCTTTAATAAAGCTCTGCCGGCAAGCAAAAGCTATTAAACATCCTGCTACCCTATAATATTTCTTTTTTTCTCCCCTATTATGAGGAGCGACCTCAACAAAGGCCATGTAAACTTCATAATGTCTTTGAACATTAATTATCAGACACCCCTCTATTATTTCTGGAGATTGGATAGTGGTTAAGGCTTAGGTCTCAAAACCTTTTTTCAATGAATGTTTACTGAAATTGAATCTCCAACCTTCGGTTAAAGAAGGTAGCTTGGACTTGTTTTTTGTCACTAGCCCAATTTTAGATTTAATCCGCGAGTTGGTCGAAACATCTAAAATTTCTACATTCATGGAAATTGTTGCTATTAGTTAAATATACGAATAATTATACAAATCGTATAATCGAATTCTACGCTCATCGCAATTTATTTTCTACGATTGCACCACCTCCCTTTCAAATAAAATCGGTAAGTTTCCCTCATGAAACCTTCCCAAACAATCATCCAAGCCTTAGAAGCACTCCGAGACGAGGAAAAAGCCATTTTTCTCCAACGCTTCTTCAAAACCGGACCAGGTCAGTATGCGGAAGGGGATGAATTTTGGGGTATTGTCCTTCCAGAGCAACGGAAGATTGTCAAACAGTTTTGGAAAGGTTGCTCGGCAGAAGACATAGCCATATTACTCAATCATCCTGCACACGAAGTGCGGATGACCGGTGCACTGATACTGGTACAAAAGACACAAAAGAGCAGCTCCGGAGATGAAATCGAGCGATGGGCTCAGGTCTACTTGGACAACAAAGCTGGCATCAACAATTGGGATTTGGTGGATAATTCGGCCCATCATGTCTTGGGAAGGTGGCTATTTGAAAAAACTGACCGCAGTATCTTACAAACACTTTCGGATAGTCCTTCTCTTTGGGATAACAGAATCAGTATCCTAAGTACTTTTTACTTCTTGAAAAAAGGAGATTTCGAAGATACTTTTTACCTAGCTGAGAAAATGCTGCATCATCCCCATGACTTAATGCACAAAGCCATTGGGTGGATGATAAGAGAAGTGGGCAAGCGGGACTTTGGAGCTGCTTATGGTTTTCTTGCCAAGCACTATCACACGATGCCACGCACCATGCTTCGCTATGCTATTGAAAAGTTTGATGAACCCTTACGGAAGGATTTTTTGGAAGGGAGAGTTTAGCTAACCTATCCCCTCCAATTCACTCAATTCCAGCCAACGCAATTCCAACAATTCTGCCTCATCCTCTATTTCTTTGATTCTTGTAGAAATCGATAAAATCTCCTCATGATTTCCTGACACAGCGGATAATTTATCCATCAAACTTGTCTTTTCAGCCTGTATGCGCTCAAGAGTCTGCGAGATGCTTTCAAACTCCTTTTTTTCTTTAAAACTTGCCTTGGCAGTTACTTGCTTCGGGGCTGTTGTTTGTTCAACTTTAACTTCTTTGGTAGTTTCTACCTCTTTTTTTGAAGATTTCTGCTCCTTTTCCCGCTCTCTAAAATCGGTATAGTTGCCCGGGAAGTCACTGATGACACCTTCTCCCTCGAAAACAAACAAGTGGTCTACCAATCGATCCATAAAGTATCGATCGTGGGAAACTACTACCAAGCAACCCGGAAAATCATCCAAAAATTCTTCCAAAATATTGAGCGTCATGATATCCAAATCATTGGTAGGCTCATCCAAAATTAAGAAATTAGGACTTTTGATCAAAACCATCAAGAGCTGCAATCTTCTTCGCTCTCCCCCACTCAACTTGGCAACAGGCGTATGTTGTTGCTTCGGTGGAAAACCAAATTTATTCAAAAATTGAGCGATGGTAATGGTACTGCCCCCTGCAACTGTCACAACTTCTGCCACTTCTTTGACAATATCTATGAGTCGCTTTTCCTCATCAAAACTATCTTCTTCTTGTCTGTAATACCCGATGACAGTAGTCTGACCGATAGCCACTTTGCCTGCATCCGGTTGCCCAAGTCCAGTAATCAAATTCAAAAATGTGGTCTTACCTGCACCATTTGGACCAATGATCCCGATTTTGTCTCCTTTTTTGAAGACATAGTTAAAGTCCTCGATAACAGTTTTAGTATCAAATGACTTCTTTAATTTTTCTATTTCAATGATTTTATTTCCCAAGCGCTGGGTAGTCACATTTAATTCAATCTCCCGTTCCTCTCTTTTTCTGAAGGCCTTCTCTTTGGTCTCTTCAAAAGCATCCACACGGTATTTAGCTTTGGTACCTCTTGCTTTGGGCTGTCTTCGGATCCAGTCTAATTCTTTTTTGTACAAACTTTTGGCCTTTTCTTGTTCAGTAGCTTCGATTTCTCTCCGCTCGGCCTTTTTTTCCAAAAAGTAGGAGTAATTTCCTTGATAGCGGTAGATACCGCCATTATCCAACTCCAAAATCTGATTGGTCACTTTTTCCAAAAAATAACGATCGTGCGTCACCATCAGCAGCGCCAGATTAGCTTTGGCCAAGTAGTCTTCCAACCACTCAATCGTCTCTAAATCCAAGTGATTGGTCGGCTCATCCAATAACAATAAATCGGGCTTTTCAAAAATGGCTTTAGCGAGCGCTACACGCTTACGCTGCCCTCCACTCAAATTGCCTACGGGTAAATCCGTATCATGTAAACCTAATCTTCCCAAGATTTCCTTGATCTGATGTTCAAAATCCCAAGCTTGATAGCTATCCATCAATTCAAAAAGCTTTTGGAGCTCGTCCCCATTGTCGATACCCGCCTCAGCATCGATCATGGCTTTGTGATAGCGTTCAATGACTTTCAGCACTTCGTTGCTACTTCCATCAAAGATCGTCTGGTAAATGCTTAAGCTTCCTTCAAACACTGGATTTTGATGCACATAAGAAACTTTGACTTGTTGATTAACTGCCACGCTTCCTTCGTCAGGTACTTCAATACCCATGATGATACGCATCAGAGTGGATTTTCCAGCTCCATTAACCCCTACGAGGGCTACTTTTTGACCTTGGTCAATACCAAAGGAAATTTTTTGAAAAAGTTTACGTTCGCCAAAAGATTTACTCAGGCCTTCTACTGATAGATAATTCATACCACAAAGATAGGCAGGAAGTAGAAGATTTTTGCCTTACTTTCCTAAAAGGGTCTTGATTCCTTCTAAAATATGTTTGATCCCTTCCTTAAAATGCTCAGAAGACTCGTTGATTTGAGGTTCGTATTCCGTCTTTTTTTCCTGATAGAGCTTCTCCAGCTTTTCTTTACCTTTTTCAAACTCCGCCTCCAAGGTTGTTTTCTTCTCCCGCAACTCTGAGATCTTCTTCTCTATTTCTTCTTTGGCTTCTCCGCCTACTTCTGTACCTTTTTCAATTAATTCTTCTATTTTAGTACAAATATCTTTGAGCAGTGTCTCCACTTCCTCAAAGCCTGTTTTTCTTTGTTCCATATTCCTTGACCTTATCCAAATGATTAACAAGATACTAAGTAAGCTTGAAACTACCAGTAAATTGAAGTATGAATTGTATAGCAGTACGAGAAATTTGTTCCTCGATTTGGAACGGGTAGCCCAAGAAATTTCCGAAGAACTAAGAGCCAATGCTCCAGATTTGGGTGAATTACGCATCGGGGTCAAACGTATCAACGATCATGAGTTTTTATTTCAAATCGGAGGAGATACACTTGTTTTTATCCTTCAAAGCAATATCAGCAGGCTATCTGACGACTCTTATTTAAGCAAATCCAAGTACCTGCGAAGTGATGAAGAACTAAAATACTTTGGCCAGATTTTGATTTATAATTTTTTGAGCGATACGATTGTCTACAATCGATTGGATGATGCAGGGTATTTAATTGGAAGATTGCTTCTAAATAAAGAACAAAAATTCTTTTTTGAGGGTGAACGAAAGATCGTATTCAATTTTCCGGAATTGAAAGACAATCCTGTCACAGAAGAGAAAAAGCGTAGCCTAATTGAGCAACTGTTGATGTCAGCCTTGGAAAATGATTTGCTGACACCCGCTTTTCAGGACATCATGATGATTAGTTATCACCAGAAAGTTGAACATACTTCTAGTATGGGAAGTCCAAAGAAAATCGGCTTTGACCTTTTTGCAAAAGCAAGGGAATGAAAATCAGCACTTAAATATCTTGTAACCACAGGAAAACCTGGCAGGTTTTTAGGCAAGTCAACTGCATGTAAAGCATTTATATCGAACTAAACCTACTAGCTTTTACTACTCCACAATCAATCTTCTATAGTCTCTGGCTGCTGTGTTTGCTTTTCAAAGAGATCTGCATACACACCTTTGAGCTCAAGAAGTGCATCGTGTGTTCCCTGCTCCACCATTTGGCCATCATCTAATACGATTATCTTATCTGCCAGCTTGGCTGAAGATACCCTATGGGAAATAATAATGGAAGTACGTTGCTTCATGATCCGCTTCATTGCAGATAGGATGGAGTTCTCAGTTTTTGTATCTACGGCGGATAAGCAATCATCCAGCAATAAGATACTTGGCTCTTTGGCGATGGCACGAGCTATAGAAACACGCTGTTTTTGACCTCCAGAAAGTGTAATTCCCCTTTCTCCCAATTTGGTGTCAAATCCATTGGGAAAATCGATGATATTATTGTACACATCTGCATCTTTGGCCGCTTGCTCCACTATGGGCAAAGTTACTTCATCCATTCCAAAGGCAATGTTGCTACTAATCGAATCACTGAATAAAAATACATCCTGTGGCACAAAACCTATTTGTTTTCTTAAGGATGCTAATTGATATTGCTCAATTGGGCGGTCATCTATACGAATACTACCTTCACTTACATCGTACATACGCATCAGCAAGTATGCAATCGTGGATTTTCCGGACCCGGTAGTACCGATGATGGCAAGTGACTGCCCTGAATTAATAGTAAATGAAACATTTTTTAGTGCCTGAATGCCTGAATTGGGATAGGTAAAAGACACATTTTCAAAAGAAATGTTTCCCGTAATCGGCACTGTCAGACTTTCTACACTTTGAATATCATTTGTTTCATCCAAAAACTCATTAATTCTTGTCTGCGAAGCTGCTGCTCGTTGGACAATGCTAGTTACCCAACCCAAGGAGGTCACAGGCCACGTCAGCATATTGACGTACAAAATAAACTCCGCAATGACTCCATACCCAATTGTCCCTTCAATCACCTGCATGCCTCCAATGTAAACGGTAAGGATAGTACTTATTCCAATCAATGCTAAGATTACTGGATAAAACAATGCCTGCACGATCGTTAGGCGTATAGATTTATCTTTGTAATCTACACTTGCTTTGGTGAAATCATTAGAAGAGTCTTCTTCCCGCACAAACGCTTTCAATACTCGTATTCCTGAAAAAGCTTCCTGAACAAAAGTACTGAGGCTGGATAGACTACGCTGAATTTTTTCAGAGCGTTCGTTGATGAGGTTGTTGACAAAATAAATACTCACAGAAAGGATCGGTAACGGAAGCAGCGAATAAATTGTCAATTCAACATTCACGGAAAGCATGTATCCAATGACCATTGGGAATAAGATCAAGAGATTCAATCCATACATGATTGCAGGTCCCAAGTACATGCGTACCCTGCTGACATCTTCAGTGATGCGAGCCATCAAATCACCCGTGCTGTTTCGTCTGTAAAAACTCAGTGGTAATTGTTGGTAGTGATTGAAAATTTCATTTTTCATGTCATATTCGATCAATCGAGACATGATAATAATTGTTTGGCGGATCAAAAAGAGAAAAAATCCCCTCAACAATGCCATAACGAGTATCAAAACTCCGAAAATAAGTATGTAATGTAAGTAAGCTGACCTTGCAGGTCCTGACAATTCTAGTCCATCAATTACCCTATAAAAGGTAAAGCTCTCTACCACATAATCTATGGCAATCCTGACCAACTGCGCCGGAATAATAACAAAAACATTGGAAATGATAGTAAATAAGATTCCCAAAAGGAGATATCCCTTATACTTGTATAAATATTTATTGAGGCGCCAGAGTGGTTTCACGAAAGAAAAACTTTAAAATCACTTGATTAGTTTTAGAATACTCTATTAATTGCATTAGTAAAGCCTGTAGAAAATATATAATTTTGTGCGGGCAATTTTACCAATCAGCAATCCCAAATATAACGCATTTAAAAATTCCTAGTTCAAATGGTAGAGACTAAAACCGAGGAAAAAGTGAGAGAAGGTTCCATATATGGACAAATAACCTCTCTAGGCCATGAGCAGTTGGTCATTTGCTATGATGAGCCAACTGGCTTGAAAGCACTTATAGGTATTCACAACACTGTTCTTGGCCCTGCTTTGGGAGGGACACGTATGTGGAACTATGCCAGTGAGGCAGAAGCCATTACCGACGTATTGAGATTATCCAGAGGTATGACTTTCAAGGCTGCCATTTCAGGATTGAATCTTGGTGGTGGTAAGGCAGTAATTATTGGAGATCCAAAATTAAAAAATGAAGCCTTCATGAGAAGGTTCGGTAGATTTGTAGAAAGTCTGAATGGAAAATACATCACTGCGGAAGATGTCAACACCAAGACCAGTGACATGGAATTTATCCGCATGGAGACCAAGCATGTAACTGGACTTCCTGAATACAAAGGTGGTGGAGGAGATCCTTCTCCTGTGACTGCTTATGGAACTTACCTGGGAATGAAAGCTGCAGCTAAAAAAGCCTACGGAACTGATTCTTTGGAGGGAAAAAAGGTGGCCGTACAGGGGATTGGCCAGGTAGGTAAATTTTTAGTCAACCATTTGGTACAGGAAGGTGCCATTGTATATATCACCGATATCTTCGAAGATAGATTAAAAGCAGTTGCTGCAGATACCGGTGCTACCGTAGTAGATCCTGCAATGATCTATGATATAGATATGGACATTTATGCTCCATGTGCCTTGGGTGCTACTGTTAATGACAATACCATTTCCCGATTGAAGTGTCAAGTAATTGCCGGTGGAGCTAACAATCAGTTGTTGGACGAAGAAAAGCATGGCCAATTACTGTTAGAAAAAGGCATTATCTTTGCTCCTGACTTCTTAATCAATGCGGGTGGTTTGATCAACGTATACACTGAATTCCAAGGTGGTTATAAGCGTGAAACAGCATACGGTCAAGCTGAAAAAATTTACGACACCTGTCTCGCTATTTTAAACAAATCGGAAGCAGATCGCATTCCTTCGCAACAAGCGGCTATCGAAATGGCTTGGAACAGAATAGAAGCAGTAGGTAAAGTTAAATTATCTTACTAATCCATTAAAAATCGCTCGCAAGGGAACTCAAGCCTCTTGTGAGCGGTTTTTTTCATGATAAACAGGGGGAATTAAAGGCTGATATCCTTTGCTTCCTACAAATTGAGTATATTTACGTTCTTTAAAATCAGGTATGTTAAACAGAAGAATTCTCCGGGTAAAGGCTTTTCAAAACCTTTATGCCTATGATCAGTGCAAGTCCTCCAATTTCAACCTTGCCAAGGATCGCATCAAAGATGCTTTTCAACCGGACTTAAACAGCATGGAAGTGCAGGATAAAAATCTCCTAAAAAAAGAAGCTGCAATAGCCACTGACCTGTTTGTATCCAACCTGAATAACGACATTTTGGACACCAAAGACTTTAGCCAACCTAAAATCATCAATGCTGTCAAAGATGCTTTAAATTTTTTCAGACAATCCAATACCAAAGATTACGAGTTTTTGATCAAAAACATGGTTTCTTCGGCTGAGCGATTACCCCAATTGTATTTGTATGCAATAAAATTACTCTTGGCCTTTAGCGATCATGTAGCTGGAGAGACGGCCCGTAAAAAGAAATTCAGCGGAGATAAGGTTTCCGTTACGCTTGGGGAAATGAACATGGCAAAGAATGTATTGCTGGATAAAATCCGTCATTCTAAAGAATTTGATGCTGCCTGCACGAGAAACCAAGTGGATTTGGAAGAATTAGAGCTCGAAATTAAAGAATGGTTTAGAGATTATGTCAAGCCATTGGAAGAATACCAAGCTTACATTGCCCTTTCTACGCCTTCAGCAGATGAGGATTTCGAAATTGCCGACACCATTCTAAAAAAGGTCATTTTCCAAAATGAAGTGATTCTCAATTTCTTTTCGGAAAAAGATATGAATTGGACAGAAAATAAATCCATTGTTAGGAGTTTGGCATCTAAAGTGCTTAAAAATGTTAAATCTCACTTGGATGAAACAGGGGAAGTACTCCCTGAAATCGCCTTGAACTGGGAGGAAGATAAGGAATTCTTCCAAAATATCTTTAACTTAACCATCCAAAATGACGATCAAAACAGAAAATTGATCGCTAAGAAGACAGAAAACTGGGATATTGAACGAATAGCCCAAACTGATAAAATCATTTTATCAATGGCCTTGACAGAGATGCAAAACTTCCCAAGCATCCCAACAAAAGTAAGTATCAACGAGTACATTGATATCTCGAAGACATACAGCACTCCTAAAAGCAAGCAATTTGTCAACGGTTTGTTGGATGTGATGTCAAAAGAATTAACCGATAAGGGTTTAATCCGTAAAAGTGGTAGAGGACTCTTAGACAACAAATAGACAACGACAACATGAGCAAAAATTCAAATGCATGGATAGCCTTTATCGCAGGAGCTGGAATCGGCGCTGCATTAGGCGTTTTATTCGCACCTGATACTGGAAAAAACACAAGAGATAAGCTTTCTTACCAACTTTCCAAATACAAAGAAGAGTTGGAGAGACTCGTGGCTGATTTGAAAGAGGGCAAGAATATGCCTCATAATGAAGCTAAATCTGAAGGAAACCGTGTGATCACAGATGCGAAAAATAAAGCCGAGAATTTATTGAGTGATGTCAATAAACTGATCGAACAAATCAATAAAGAAGCAACAAATTAAAACCCTTAACGATTATGAAATACTTTAAAGTCCCTGCTTTGATGCTGGGAGCAGCTTTGATGGTATTTGCTTGTGATAGCAAAACTGAAAATGCAAGCGACCTAGCTGCAAAAAACGCAGAATTGGAACAAAGATTAGCGCGATTGGAAGCTGCACAACCTGTAGCTACGCCTACCAATGTGGTTAGCAATACCCCTTCAGATCCTTCTAGCTTAGGACAATTTAAATTTGAAGAAACAGATTTTAACTTTGGCACCATTGATGAAGGCAAAGTGATCGAAAAAATCTTCAAATTTACCAATGAAGGTCAGGCACCTTTGGTAATCTCCAATATCACAGCATCCTGCGGATGTACAAGCCCTGATTGGAGTAAAACTCCTGTAAAACCAGGTGAAGAAGGCTTTGTAAAAGTGGTTTTTAATTCCACTGCCAAAACAGGTGCACAAGCACCAACGGTTACTATTCAAGCCAATACTACTCCAAACGTGACTCGCTTGAGCATGAGAGGAAATGTTACACCTAAATTATCTGCAAGTCCTGTAGCTGCTGGTCCTGTAAAAAGAGATTAATCTATGACACTCAACTGGATACTTGCCCAAGGGATGGGCAGTGATATTATGGGCCAAGTATTTTTATTTGGTTCCATCATTTTGATCATGTATTTCTTCATGATCCGACCTCAACAGAAAAAACAAAAAGAAACCAAAAACTTTATCGACTCCATCAAAAAAGGAGACACTGTTGTCACCATTGGAGGCATTCATGGTAAAGTTTATGCTTTAGAGGGAGAAACCGTAATTGTCGAATTGGATAAAGGCATGAAATTGAAAGTTGAAAAAACTGCAATTTCTGCTGATTTTTCCAAAAAATTAACGGGAACTAAATAAGTTAACCTTGGCAAAAATCAATCGATTCTTTCCAAAACTCACTCCCGAAAAAGTGAGAAATCTCAAGGTGGCAGCTGCTTGCTTTTTAGCAGCTGCCACCTTTTGGGTTTTAAACGCCCTCAATAAGGATAATTACAATACAGTGGTAGATTATCCCATCGAAATTATATTCGATGAAACTGAATTCATGGCTGTAGATAAACTTCCTTCTAGGGTTACCATTGAAGTCAATGGCAATGGTTGGGACCTACTCCGTAAATACTTTAAATTTAATGAGACTCCTTTTCTCATTGAAATCAACAACCCCTCTACTAAAGATTATTTGCTTACTTCAGATATTAGAAGAAGCTTGGCGGAAAATATCAGTCCCACTTCCCTGATATCGATGGTAACAGACACGGTGAAATTTAAAATTGATAAAATCGTTACCAGAAAAATAAAAATTGCAGCAGACACCAGCAACTTAAGTCTTGCAAAAAATTTCAGATTGGCTAGTGCCATCGAAATTGATCCTGCAATCGTTTCTGTCAAAGGACCAACCTCTATTTTACAAAAACTAAATGGAGAATTATTGGTAACAGTCGATGAAAATAAACTTTCTGGTAACTATAACAAAATCTTACCTCTTGAACTCCCATCAGGTACTAAGGAGTATTTGGAATTAGATGAAGAAAGTGTGCACATTCGCTTTGAAGTATTTCAATTACTGGAGGGTAACAAAAGACTAAAAACCAAACTTACCAACTTTCCAAAAACAGCTTCATTAAAAGAAGATCCAGGTACAATAGTCATGTCTTATCTTGTGGATGAGCGGAAAGCAAAGCAACTTTCAGAAATGGATTTTGAAGCAGTCATCAATTATGCCAATAGGAATAGGGATGATAGTACTGTCCGCATTCAGATTTCTCCGAATCCATCTTTTTTAGAAAATGTTGTAATCAAACCAGAAGTCTTAAAGATCAAGTATGAATAATCCAATGACTGTAGGTATTACAGGTGGGATTGGCTCTGGCAAATCTACTGTTGCAAAGATTTTTTCTATCTTAGGTATACCCGTTTATTTTGCTGATGATCGCGCCAAGTGGCTGATGAGTAGCCATGCACCCTTAAAATCAGCTATCATCACACACTTTGGGGAAGAATCATATACGAGCGAAGGCCACCTGAATCGAAGCTATCTCGCCAATCAGGTGTTCAATGATCCCGCCAAAACAGCGCTCATAAATAGCTTGGTACATCCTGCTGTAAAAAAGGATTTTGAGCAGTGGATTAGCATACAGCATAGCCCGTACATTTTAAAAGAAGCTGCTCTCCTTTTTGAAACCGGCTCCTACAAAGAACTGGATATGACCATCAATGTCAGTAGCCCCTTGATAATCCGCATTACCAGAATCATGTTACGTGACCCTCATCGAACCGAAGCGCAAATTCACGCCATCATTGATAAGCAATTGCCTGATGAACAAAAGAATGCTTTGGCAGATTTTATTATTAAAAATGCGGACAATAAATTATTAATTCCACAGGTATTGAAAATCCATGAGAAAATCATTCGACAATCAGAAACTAAAAATTGAGATTGATCTGATCTAGGTAAAATTTCATTCGACTATGCTTTTCAGGTAAAAAGTCAACATGGTCGATTTTGTCGAGCTTATGGTTGTAAAACACCTCCACATACCGATCTTCCAGCAAATACAAATTCACTTTGTGGGAATAATACCGGATTCCAACAATAAAAGTACCTTCCGTATAAAGCTTGTGTATTTTGATATGAAGGGGTAACTTCTTAAACTCCTCTTGCTCCATTTATTCCAACTTTGTAAGTTCCATTTCTGACGCAATATAACCAAAAGCGGACCAATATCCCGTATCCAATACCTGTTGGAAAATACTTTTCGCCATCAGCGTATCTCCTAATGCAAGATAATAGTTACCCAAACCATAGCCCTGTGTGACATATTGAAGGCCTTGATCATCTGCTGCTGTATCCCTACTCATCAAGTCACTTGGGGATAATTTGCCCTGATACATTTGTATGCGCTTATAATAGGCGTCATTTTCAATGATATTCATATCCGAATGTACAATTGAAATAGCCTGATTTGCATCCTCCAGTCGATTTAGCTTTACCAAGGTCATATAATACCAATCTAATGTTGCCACTATCAGATCATCATTATCAGAAACCTGCATGCATTGCTCATAAGCAAGCAACGCTTTTTCGTAATCTGCTTTCAGATAATGTGCAAGCCCCAAGTGATACCAAACATTGAACTGAACAGAAGACAAGGGTATATTCAAAGCATTGGGAAGCCCATCTTCCTCTAATTGAATAGGTATTCCTTCCATCAATCGCGCTGCCTTTTCAAAATCTACAATAGCTTCATCCAATTTACGGATACTGATGTATCGATGCCCACGATGCCTCAGTGGTTCATATGCTTCCGGAAAGTCTTTGATAGCCTTCGAAAATGTCTTAATTGCCAAATCATACCTGCCTAAATACGCTTCTCTCCTACCAATCCAAATAAGATTTCCAAGAGATTGTTCGTCCTCATAAGCCTGCTCGGCCAGTTGCAATTTTTCTAGTTGAGATTTTTGAGAAGTAGAATCTACTTGAGTAACTAACGAGTCTCCTAAAAAGCTCATTCCTTGGAAAATTTTCACATCAGGAATAGATACATGGTCCAATTGCATATTGACTTTTTTGGATTCAGGCTGACATGCAATTAACAGGATGGCCAACAATAAAAAACGGGAAATCATAGTTTATAGATTTAGCGTTAGAAAACTTTGAGAAGCGAACACTCCTCTGTATTATTGAAGGTAAAAATATTCTAGTTGAAAATGAATTTAATTGGCAAACAAAATCGCAAAAACAAAAATTTCTATTGGTTATCAGCGATTTTACTTACTTTTTTGATCACATCCTGTGGCTCTTCCAAAAAATTATATACACAAAATGTCAATAAAGTAGTAGATACTGCCAAATCTTACAGAGGTACTCCATATCGCTACGGCGGAACTACGCGGTCTGGAATAGACTGTTCAGCATTGATTTACCATTCCTATGCAAGTATCGGCGTACAATTACCCCGAACCTCAGAAGCCCAAAGCAAAATTGGAAAAAAGGTCAATGACCGTAATCTTCAGAAAGGGGATTTAGTGTTTTTTGCCACGGGAAGGAGAAAAAATAAAGTAACACATGCAGGAATCGTTACAGAAAATCAACGAGGAAGAGTCCTATTCATCCACTCCTCCACAAGTTTGGGGGTAACAGAAGATAACCTTGAAAATAGGTATTGGTCCAAAGCCTTTTTATTTGGCAGGCGGGTATTGGATGAAAAAAAATAAACCCCATACATCCCAATTTGGAACGTACAGGGCTTACACACCATAAATAAAAAAATCCCAATGATTATCTTGCTTTCACTAAGGCATATTCAAAGGACGGGCGACCTCTCTCTCCATCTCTGGTAAGGGATACAAACCGGACCTTATAAAAATTACCTCGAGTATCTTTCACGATGTAAAAACGATCGTTTCTAATGGTTGGAGCCATATTTGGGCCTCCCCCACCTCGCCAATTAGACCCTATAGTCAGCCGATTATCGGCATTTAAAGTCAATCCTGGCAAATGGGTTTCATTGAAGTTGTCGTAACCAATTTCAGATTCCAGCACCTGCACTGCCGTCACTCCACCGTAAATATTATGGAAGACCAAATCTTGAAAGAAATATGCTAAAGTCCCATTGACAGCTTGAGGAAACGGAGTGGTAGCAGTACCTGCATTCCATACAAAATCCCAATCCTCCTTCTTTGGCTCCACGTCTACTTTGCCTTGCTCAAACGAGACATAAACAAAATTAAAATCAGGATTTTTTTGAATTTCCAACGTATTGAACGTAGCCGCATCTACATCTGCATGCTGCAAGACATACCTCCCATTTTGCTGCAGGATACGAATCTTTTTCCAAGGCCTCTCTTCAGCACCCATACTTCCCCTGTTAAGAATGTAAACTTTATTGTCTGCCTGAATCGTACTTACCGGAGAAATGATGGGTTGATTCAATGGATTCGATGGATTATCTACCCGTAAAAGAGCCTCCATATTGGAAAAGGTCATGTCCAAACCTCCAGATGACCTGAGATCTGCTGCTTGTGCATCACCAACTTGATTCAAATCATTGGCTGAAGTCTGGAAAGCCATCGCCCCTGTATTGCCGTTGATCAAGACTCTAAAGTCTGACCCAGTTGAAAATGCCAAATCCCAACGCTGCCGCTGTACAATAGTTTGCTCACCAGTTCGCAAATTGATAAATGCCATATTTGGAAAACTAGCACCTCCTCCATTGATTTCAATGAAGCCTTCCATGGCAGGATCAGGTTCCATAATAGGAGATTCTGCTGAATCACAAGCAAAAACCCCCATCGAGAGGACTAAAAGTCCAATTAGTAATTGATTAAGTTTCATAATAGAAATTATTTTGATAGTTGATAAGTTAATCCAAGAAAATAAGAGCGACCCACACCCATAGGTCTCATAGGTCCACCACCATGGGCCGAACCAGCCATAGCAGTACTCTCTATGTCCACAACATTCAGAGCATTTCTGACACCGACATTGATCCGTAAACCATTTTTGAGTGGCTGATTGATAGTGAAATCCATCCAATGAAACCCTGCCAACTCTACTTCCATAGGCCTTAATTCGCCCTGTCCGTCTAGTTGCATTTGAAATGCTGGCAAAGGTCCAGTCCATTTATAAAATAAATTGAATTGTGTTTTTGGACCGGGAAGTCTATAGGTCAGATTGGTATTGATTTCAGGAGAATAAAGCATGCTTGGCAAAGAGGCTTGTTCAACCGTAAGTTGATTAAATCGACCTATGTAGGATGTCCCAATATCTACAGACCATTGAGCACCCATCAAAGTAGCATTAGCCATCAAGCCTTGAGACCGAAATCTGTCTATGTTAAACATGGTAGTAATTCGCGGATCTTCCGGGTCAATGGTGAATCCAATCCTATTTCGTACATCGTTATAAAAACCATTCAAAGCAAATTTGAAAGTGTTTCGCTGCAAAGTCTTTTCATGTGTGAATGAAAAGTTATAACTATCCGACGTCTCAGCAACCAAATCCGGATTTCCTCTAATGCTATGACTCGCATCAAAGAAGTTGAAATAAAGTTCGCGAATAGAAGGAGCTCGAAAACCATTGGCATACGAAAGTCTAAAGTCCCAAGAGGCACTTAAAGCTACTTTTGCATTAAGCGATGGAATCAGCGGAGGAGCTTCGTAAGCGGAATTATATGCCTTTCTTAAACCAGGTCTGATTTGAAGAAACTTTGTCGGCTTCCACTCACCTGTAAGAAATGCTGCATAATCTTGTATGCCTCGATTTTCACTGATTCTATCTCCTACCCCATTTTCAGTATTTATATCGACACCAGGTATCAGTGTCAACGTTGGTGAAAGCATCCAGTTTGCTAACAGACGGAATGTTATTCCTTCATAGTTTAGCATAGCCTGAGCACCTTGTTGCCTGGAAAGACTGCGTTCATTCGTCCGGACATTGGTAACCCAAGTCTGAGTTTCTCGCCGAAAATCGGTATATGCAGCCTGCATAGATAGCTGAAAGGTGGGTTTTAGTTCCCAGCGTCCATTGATACGATGCATCCAACGGGTGGTAATAAAATCGGTATCAATTACTTCCAACCGATTTTCAGGACCTAGTGAATTGATCGTTTCATCCAAAAAATCTACACTGTAATCCAACTCGAAATCACCTTTATTAAAAGCTACAGATGCATTTGCAAGGTTTTGACTTTTGGGAAGCCATCGATGCTGCCTACCTTCATCACCACCTTTCCATCCTCCAAAGTTATTTTGAGTAAAGCCACCACGAAAGGATAGGTGCTCGCTTTGCCTCCAAGAAGCTCCAATCGATCGAATGTGTGTTCCTAGACCAGCGAAGGGGCTATACTCATTTCCTGCCGTTTCTTCCTGTATTCGTGCAGTGATCGAATATGAATTGACTCCTTGACCATTTTTGGTGATGATATTGATGACGCCAGCAAGAGCATCTGCTCCATAGATAACTGACATGGGGCCCTCTACAATCTCAATACGTTCAATCATATTGACATCAATCTGGTTCAAATTGATTTCATTGTTGACTCCCTGACGGCCCACCATAGGTACTCCATCAATCAGGATCTTTACATTTTGTCCCGATAACCCATTCATTTCGAGATTGGAGCTTCCTAAGGCATTATCTTGACTAAAACGAATTCCCAATTCTGTATTGAGCACTTCTTGCAAATTCATTGCAGCCCTGCTTTGAATAACCTGCTGATCAATGGTACGCACCATGTACGTAGATTGCTTGGCACTTTGTGGACCAAAGTTTCCCGTCACCACAACCTCACCTAGTTCACTGAGGGATGACTGAAGCACCACTTTTTTCATAGACTTCAATTCATCTATGTGGAGCTCGACTTGGGTGTATCCCATAGCAGCTATCTTAATTTTACTTGCAGATGGAATTTTATCTAAAGAAAAATAGCCCTCAGTATCCGCTACAACTCCTTTTCCTTCATCCCATATGATCGCTGCAAAAGGAACACTTTTGCCTCGTTCGTCTACTATTTGTATCCGTTGGCCAGCATCTGCAATAACCACCCCAACAAGGCAAATCACTAGAAGAAGTGTTCCTTTAATTTTATTTAGATTAATTCTATACATGTATTCAAATTTTTTTGGCGGGCGAACCCGCCTAAAAAGATTACAAACTGTCAATTAAATTTTTCCAAACAGGTAATTGAGCTATTCCTGGTTTTCTTAGTCCGAAAAATTGCGCAATCATTTCCCCTTCTTTATCAAAGAGCTCTAAAGAAGAAACAAGGCCATCGTCCGTATTTTTATGCACCACAAAAGCACAATCAATCTGATCTTCATTGAGATGCATATTGAAATCAGGATCCATCACATTCAACCAAGAGCCCATCTGACGAATTGTTCTAACTTTTCCCTGATGGATTTGAATGTTACCCTTATTCCCAGCAAAAATCATAATCGGCATTTTTTCAGCTGAAGCAACTTCAAGGATCTTTCTTGCAGAAAGTCTATCGACCTCATATGCCCATTTATCATTGATCCATTTGACAGCATTGAGTCTATGCACCTTGTACCTCCGAAGCATCCCAAAAAACTCATGGGTATCTTTCATTTGTTCCCAATCCTGAGTAAACGCTTCCATGTCTATGCTATCAGCATATTCAGGAACAGGGAAAGACTCCAATGCCAATTCAATATCTTGATCAGCGGCTTGGTAAATTTGGATGATATCATCAAAAGCAGCTAAATTACTTTTTTCCTGCAGATATACTTTCATTACAGCTTCTCCAGCTTTATCAAAAAACTGAAAACTCCTCATAGTACCTCTTGGCGTTTGGTTGATCACCGCATAACCAAATTTCCAACCGCTAAAAAACACGCGCTGCTCGATGGGTCCTATTACTGTCGCAACTTGATGAGGGGCCTGACCCTGAATATCAATTTTTTGAAATGTCCCTTTGTGTTCCAAAACACAACCATCATTCCTAGTAAGGGCCATTACTTTACCTAGTTTTTTGAGTTCAATTAGCAAAGAAGCCCAATCTCCCTCTAATCTTATCGTATGTGTCCCTACAGTAGTATGTAACAATTCTAATTCAGTTACACCCAATTTTTTGGCAGCGTCTCGAATACGAAGCTGAGGTTCTGATGATTTCAACTCCTCCCATGCTCTAGTTAATGACTCTTTTGATGTTTGTTGAACAAGTGTTTCCATGATTATGCTGTTTTGACAATTGCTGATGTTGTATGAATAGGTAATGATTGAATATGTATGCCATGATAGGCTTGATTATCGTATACCTGAATCGGATAATCATATACATGGTGTAATTTTTCGGAAGTCAAGGTCTCTGCTACAGAACCCGCTTGATAAATCCTTCCATTCTTTAGCATGATTACTTGGTCGGAATAGGCAGCAGCCATATTCAGATCATGTAAGACAGCCAATACCCCAATATTTTTACTTTTGAGGCGTGACGCGATGTGCAAAACATGATGTTGATGCGCAATGTCTAAGCTCGAGGTTGGTTCATCCAACAAAAGATACCGGGGGTTGGAGGACTCACCCCAAATCTGCGCTAACACTCGGGACAACTGTACCCGTTGCTTTTCACCACCAGATAATTGGCTATACAGCTTATCTTTAAAATGCCAGGTTTGCGTTTCCTCCATGACTTCTCTTACAATTGCCTCATCAGCACGATCACCTAAAGCAATCATACCCAACTCGACGACTTCCTTAGCGTGAAATGGAAAGGATAATTGGGAATGTTGGGGCATCACTGCCCGAATTTTAGCAAGATCTTTTGCTTTTAATTTTTTTAAATTCTGACCATTATATAAGATAGTCCCGTGTTGACAAACAATATCACCAGCTAGGATTTTTAGAAGCGTGGATTTGCCTGCACCATTGGGACCGATGATGGTCGTCAACTTGCCCGGTGAAATATGTAATTCAGCCGTATCTACAATTGGCCTGTGCTGAATGCAAAAATGAATATTGGAAGCTTGAAGCATATCAGTAACGAATTTGTTTAATAGATGAGAGTAACCAAATAAAGAAAGGAGCTCCAATGATAGCTGTGATGATTCCTATTGGCATTTCTGATGGAGCTACCATTGTTCGTGCAAGAGTATCTGCGACGGTCAATAGAATCGCTCCAGCTAACCATGCAGCAGGTAACACCAAGCGATGATCTGCACCAATCAAAATCCGAAGCAGGTGGGGGACCACAAGACCCACAAAACCTATCGTACCAGTAAATGCCACGGCCGTACCTACTATAAGAGCTGACCCAATTAATACAATCAACTTCGTTTGCTGTACATTGATCCCCATGTGAAAGGCCTCACTTTCTCCAATAGCTAAGGCATTTAATGCTTGAAATTGTCCCAGTATTAATCCTACAGGTATGACTGAAACCAAACTCATAATCAATACCTTTTCCCAATTGGCTCCTCCCACATCCCCTAAACTCCAAAAGGTGAAATTCCGAAGGGCTGCATCATCGGCATAGAATATGGCTAAACCAATCAAAGCCCCTGCAAGAGCATTCAGTGCTACACCCGCGAGAATTAAAAGGGATATGTCAGTTTTGCCAGCCTTGCTGGAAAGCTTATACACCAATGCAGTATTCATCAGACCGCCTACAAAAGCGAAGAGTGCTAATCCAACTTTGCCCATCCATGCAAGCCAAGCAACAGAAGAACCAAATACAATATAGACCACTGCAAACAACGCACTCCCACTGCTCACACCTATCAAACCAGGTTCGACCAAAGGATTACGGAATAAGCCTTGCAAAGCAGCACCCGCCATGGCTAGTGAGCCACCAACCAACATTGCCATCACAATTCTTGGCAATCTGATTTGTAGTAAAACATTTCGTTCCTGTAAGGTCAGGGATGCATCACCCCACTGTATTCCTACTAGAAATTGAAAAACCTTGGGAAGACTGATGGGAAAAGCACCCATGGTAAGCGATGCCGCAACTATCAGCAACAAGATGCCGGCAAGACCTACCAATATCACAGATCGCTTTTGTGTGCGGGACGATATGGACAGCAAACTTGGCATTAATTGGCACGGATAGCTTTGGCTAATTCTAAAGCAGCTTGAGCAACACGAGGACCAAACCCAGATAAGTATTGACCGTCGAAACTCAAAATATTTCCGTTTTGAAGAGCTTTTGTTTGATTCGCTCCTTTGATTTGCTGTACACCGTCTTTTCCTCCAATCGTACCCAAGCCAGAATCAAAAAACAATAGGTAATCAGGATTAATACCTACAATCGCTTCCGGGGTTAGTGGAATAAAATCTTTGAAACCCGTACCTGCTGGCTTTCCTCCTGCCATTTGAATGATTTCACTAGCAAATGTTTCTTCACCTGCCAAGAAAACCGTTTCCAATCCTCTAGCCATAATGAAGGCAACTGCTGGAGGATTGATCAAAGGGTTATTCTTAACATATTCTTCTAGGAGTGTTTGCTCAGATTTTACTTGCGCAAGTAATGTTTCGCCCTTTTCCGGCTCTTCGAGAAAGGCTGCCACCTCTTGAATAAGTCTGTAAGTACCATCAATCGATGTTGGTTTTTCAAATAATTTAACTTGAATACCTGCCAATTTCAATTGATCCAACACGTCCTCAGAAAGATACCCTGACTCAGCCAAAATCATATCAGCCCCCAAAGCCATCAGTCCTTCTCCTTTGATTTGATTTCTGTATCCTATGGATGGGAGTTGCTGCAATGAAGCAGGAAAAGTGGAAGTAATATCCGTCGCAATGATTCGCTCCAAATACCCTAAACTAACCACCACTTCAGAAACTGTACCCCCAGCAGTAATCAATTTCCACTCCTGTTTATCAACTTCCTCAGAAACTTGTTTTGAACTACATGCAAAGAGTGCACTCACTACGAATCCTACTACAAACCGCGCTATCATTATTAAGATCAATTTTAAACAACATGACAAAGGTCATATTATTTGGATTAAATCCAAATAAATACTAATTGATTTTTTCTATCATTTCAATGATTTAATTACCTGAATATGAAAGAATCCACAAGGTCCTAGGAACGGAAAATTAGTAAGGTGGTTTTCCAAACTGAATAAAAAATTTTAAGATGAAGCTAAAACCCTTAGTCAGTTTTTCAATTTATTCAGGCAACTTCAGGCTTTAATTAGGGAAACAAAACATCCGACTCAAGCCCTTCAGCTATAGGCTTAGCAAAAAAGAAATAATCACACGATTAAAATCCCCAAACATCCTTTGGTATTAAGCTTTTATAATTAATTTTGCACTCGAAATAAAAAAGCATCATTTCTTTTTATACAATAAATCAAATGGCAAACATTGGTAAGATAACACAGGTAATCGGTCCCGTAGTGGACGTGTCCTTCGAGGGCGGAAAATTACCAAACATCCTCGATGCATTGACAGTGACCAGAGAAGATGGTCACCAAATCATCTTGGAAGTACAACAACACTTAGGTGAAGATAGAGTAAGAACTATCGCGATGGACGCTACTGAGGGCCTTGTAAGAGGTACTGACTGCGTTGACAACGAGGCACCTATTTCAGTACCTACCGGAGATGCTATCAAAGGACGTTTGTTTAACGTAGTAGGTTCAGCAATTGACGGCCTTCCGGAGGTTGTATCTACCAAGCGCTTGCCAATTCACCGTTCTGCACCAAGATTCGAAGATCTTTCCACTTCTACGGAAGTATTATTTACCGGTATTAAAGTGATTGACTTGATCGAGCCTTATGCAAAAGGTGGTAAGATCGGTTTGTTTGGTGGTGCCGGAGTAGGTAAGACGGTATTGATTCAGGAATTGATCAATAACATTGCAAAAGCATACTCTGGATTATCTGTATTTGCCGGTGTAGGTGAGCGAACTCGTGAAGGTAATGACCTTTTGAGAGAAATGATCGAGTCCGGCATTGTAACTTACGGTGAAGAATTCTTGCATTCTCTAGAAACAGAAGGCGGCTGGGATCTTTCCAAAGTAGATTTAAAGAAATTAGAAGAGTCCAAAGCAACCTTCGTGTTTGGTCAGATGAACGAGCCTCCTGGGGCCCGTGCACGAGTAGCCTTGACAGGTTTGACCTTGGCTGAATACTACAGAGATGGAGAAGGTGACGGAGCTGGAAAAGATATCCTATTCTTTATCGACAACATTTTCCGATTTACACAAGCGGGTTCAGAAGTATCTGCTCTACTTGGCCGTATGCCATCTGCCGTAGGTTATCAGCCTACTTTGGCAACTGAGATGGGTGCCATGCAGGAACGAATCACTTCTACAAAGCATGGTTCCATTACATCTGTACAGGCTGTATACGTACCTGCTGATGACTTGACTGACCCTGCTCCTGCGACAACCTTTGCTCACTTGGATGCAACAACAGTACTTTCCAGAAAGATCGCTGAATTGGGTATCTACCCTGCAGTGGATCCATTGGATTCTACTTCCAGAATTCTTTCTCCAGATATTTTGGGTGAAGAACATTACGGATGTACTCAGCGAGTGAAAGAAATTCTTCAACGCTACAAAGAATTGCAGGATATCATTGCTATCTTGGGTATGGAAGAATTGTCTGAAGAAGATAAGATGGTCGTTCATAGAGCAAGAAGAGTTCAGCGTTTCTTGTCACAGCCATTCCACGTTGCAGAGCAGTTTACAGGTTTGAAAGGTGTATTGGTTGATATCAAAGATACGATCAGAGGCTTTAACATGATCATGGACGGTGAATTAGATCATCTTCCAGAATCAGCATTCAACTTGGTAGGTACGATTGAAGATGCCATTGCCAAAGGTGAAAAAATGTTGGCTGAATTAAACAACTAATTAGCAAAGCAATCAATCATGATGCAATTGACGATAATTACCCCTGACCAAAAGGTATTCGAAGGTGAAGTAAGCGAAGCTACTTTCCCTGGAGCTTCTGGTTCTTTTCAAGTATTGAAAAACCACGCTCCTCTTGTATCGGCATTGGACAAGGGCAATGTTTCCTACACGACCAAAGAAGGAAAACTTTCACTCGTCGTAGATGGGGGCGTTGTAGAGGTAAAAGATAACAAGATTGTCCTGTTGGCTGAAAAAGTCATCGGGTAACCAATCATTAACTAATTTAAAGAGGCTGGTTTGAGGAAATCAGCCTCTTTTTTATTGAAAGTCTTGAATTTCTGAAAATTAATTGGGATACAAAAAATAAAATCCTACCTTTGCAACCCTGAAAGGAGGTGTATACATATGATCATAGTCAACGTAAAAGAAAACGAATCAATCGAAAAAGCGCTTAAGCGTTTTAAAAAGAAGTTTGATAAAACTGGAGCTGTCAGAGAACTGAGAGCCAGACAACACTTTGTAAAGCCTTCTGTCAAGAGAAGAGATCAAGTTATCAAAGCTGCTTATAAACAAAGAATGCAAGCAGAAGCATCCAACTAATTGTTTGCTATCTTTTTGAGATACATTCCAAAGACACACCTGCCGAAAGTGGGTGTGTTTTTTTTTGGATTTATAGTTCGTTTGGCGGATTGGGTGATTGAGTTGTAAGTGGGTTTAGGTTATAAAATAGCATTTGAAACTCCAATCATATACTCTTCATCCCATTACTTGAAATTTTTTAGAGCGGTTTGGTGTTGCAAGAAAAAAGCATTCTCATGTCCGCTGCAATTCAATTCAATTTCGATACAACCTACACCAACCTTCCTTCATTTTTTTTCAGTGAGGTAGTTCCAACAGCTGTTGCAAATCCCCAATTGGTTTTATTGAACCAAGGACTTGCTCAAAGGCTGGGAATTCCTTTTGATGAGAATAGAATTTCAGAAATTGGAAAGATCCTTTCTGGAAATACCCTCATACCAGAGACTACCCCCCTTGCTCAAGCCTATGCAGGACATCAGTTTGGGAACTTCACCATGTTAGGAGATGGTAGGGCTATCCTCCTTGGAGAGCAAATAAGCCCTCAAGGCGAGCGCTATGACATCCAATTGAAAGGAGCTGGCAGAACTCCCTATTCACGGGGAGGAGATGGACGCGCCCACTTTGCGGCCATGCTGCGGGAGTACCTGATGTCGGAGGCTTTGCATTACTTACGAATTCCAACTTCCCGATCTTTAGCGGTCGTATGGACAGGTGAACCTGTGTACAGAGAGCGAACAAGACCCGGCGCTGTATTGACAAGAGTAGCCAAAAGCCACCTACGCGTGGGTACGTTTGAATACGCTAAAAATTTTCAGGGAGGAGCTTATCTTCAAGATCTATTAAACTATGCCATCGCAAGACATTTCCCAGATTTGGATGAATCAGAAAATAAAGCCATTGCCTTTTTTGAACAGGTCATGGAGTTACAGGCAGCATTGATTGTAGATTGGATGCGGGTAGGATTTATTCACGGAGTAATGAATACGGATAATATGTGTATCGCAGGAGAAACAATTGATTATGGCCCCTGTGCATTTATGAATGCTTATGAACCTAAAACAGTATTTAGCTCCATCGATACTCAAGGTAGGTATGCCTATGGGAATCAGCCTTACATTGCCCACTGGAATCTATCCTGTCTGATATCCGCCTTATTGCCAGCCATCTCATCCAACAAAGAGGAGGCAGTCAAATTAGCGGAAGCAAGTTTACAAAAATTCCCAGCTTTTTATGAAGCTCAATGGTTGGATATGATGCGTAGCAAACTAGGACTTACACAAGTAGATGTCAAGGACAAGCAACTCATTGATCGACTGCTTGGATGGATGCAGGGACAAAAAGCTGATTTTACCAATACATTTTTCTATCTACAAGAGGGGATATTTCCTGATACAGCAACCTATCAATCTTCTATTCTGGAAGAATGGATTTCCGATTGGGAACAACGGATTGCAAAAGAAAACAGGTCAAAAGCAGATGCTCAGACAACAATGCGCAACGTCAATCCTGCATTTATCCCAAGAAATCATCGAGTGGAGGCGGCGCTGAGTGCTGCGGAGAAAGGAGATATGGAACCATTTCACCAATTATTAGAGGTCATCCAACAACCATACCTTTTCAGACCTTCCTTGGAAAGCTATCAAGAAGTGCCGGAATCCTTTGATGAAAACTATCAGACGTTCTGCGGAACCTGATATCCTTAGTAGCCGAATATTTGCTTATTTCAGAACTCCCGCCCCGTCTGCTGTTTTGACGGGGTAAATTTCTGGTTCTATACCGAAAGCACCCATATAAGAATCCCGCAGTTTGGAAAGCGTGTCCTCCATGTGCTCTTGATCTATTAAGTTAATGGTACACCCACCAAAGCCGCCACCCATCATCCGGCTTCCCCAAACGGATTCTAGTTGACTTGCTTGAGAAACCAAATGATCCAATTCTTCACAACTGACTTGATATAACTTGCTGAGACCCTCATGGGATTGATACATTAATTTCCCTAAGGCTTTCACTTGTCCAGCTTGCAGGAGTTCAGCAGCTTTTTCAACACGCAAATTTTCCTCCACCACATAGCGGCAACGCTGACCAATCACAGAAGGGAGATCCACTGCTTCCAACATGTCAAGGCTGACATCCCGCAAAAACGTTACCTCAGGATAAGCTTGCTGGATGATAGCGACTCCTTGTTCGCATTCCATTCTTCGCTGATTGTACTGAGAATCACCAAGACTGTGGCTGACTTTGGTATTGATTAAGACTAAGCCAGCCTTACCTAATGACAAGGGCAGGTATTGATAGTTTAGACTCCGACAATCCAATTGGATAGCATGCCCTTCCTTTCCCATCACAGAAGCAAACTGATCCATCACTCCACATTTGACTCCAGCGAAGTTATGTTCTGCCTCTCTTGCAATCCGAATGACTTCATCTTTATTGAGTTCACATGAAAAAAGTTTGGCAAGTGCATAAGTAGTGGAGCACTCCAAAGCTGCCGAAGAAGATAACCCTGAACCAACCGGAATATTGCCACCAACAACCGCATTGAACCCTTCTAGTGCGACCCCTTTGGCCTGTAGGCCATACATCACCCCAATGATATAATTCGCCCAGCTTTTTTTTACAGGTTTTAAAGGTTCATCTAAAGAAATGTATATGCTATCATTCAAATCTACAGCAATCAATTGGCATGTACGCAAGCCATTTTTTGATACGGCCATCGTAATTCCAAGGTCAATAGCAGCAGGTAATACAAACCCCTGATTATAATCTGTATGATCTCCGATGAGGTTGATTCTCCCAGGAGCATGGGCTGTCACTTGAGGTGTTCCGAAGTGATGTTGGAATAGTTCGGTGATTTGGGATTGAAGGTTCATATAGGTTTAACGGATTAGAAAGGAAGCCTTTTTTATGAATAGGAGCCTATAACTGCAAGGACTGAATCCATCGCATCAACAAGGTATCATGCAATTGGTACTGTTGCTGCTCGTAGACAACAAATCCCTTGGTGAGAAGCACCTTCAAGGCAGTTGCCACAGAACTTGCTGCCCCTAAGTTGTGGATTTGTACGAATTCTTGACTTTGGGGCGACTGTACTTTTTCTTCCAATGCGATAGCTTTCAAAACCTTCCATTGGGTATCGGTAAACAACTCCAAGTAACTGCTAAATACAGGTGCTTCTTGCTGTACCATTTCATGCTTCACTTCTGCCAGCAGTTCGGGATCTACCATCTGTTGTTTTGCATACAACTTGTTACACAATAGCTGCACATAGTAGGTCTGCATTCGAGTCCATTCAAAAATATCCTGAATAATCACCTTATCCATTTTACTGGAAGATGTGGCAAAAAACCCCTGAATAAAAGCCTCATATTCATCCCTATCAATCGCCTGCAAGTCATACAGCTGCGCACTGTTGTAAAATGGACGACTTTGATCAGTAAACATAGACTGCATCATCCTACGATGACTCCCACTAAAGATAAATCGAATCATGGGTAAGGCTTGAACCCATGACCGAAAAACCGCTTCAACGTTCTTCTCTGGATAATGTAGGATTTGCTGAAACTCATCAATCGCAATAATAATTGGCTTTTTCTCCTGCATTAAAAACTCCCCGAGCACTTCCAATGATTTTTCTGTTGCAATAGGCGGATTTAGCGACAAACTTACCTGAGGAGTACCCGACAATGGATCCAGTCCAATAGTAGCTCCCAATGCACTTAATAAATTGAGCATGCGTTGCCCTATTCCACCTTTAAATTCACCAAATTTTTGAATAATTGCTGATGCGATCTTCTTATTGGCTTCTTCAATCGTTGCTGTTCCAAATAAATCAATGAATAACGTAGAGGCTTGCTTCTTTTTTTCCAAGTGATAAAAAAAATGCCGAATCAGAACTGTCTTCCCCATTCTTCTGTGGGCATAAAAGACCATATTCCGCTCATTTAAAACCTGTTCTTCCATCCATGAGAACTCTACTTTTCTGTCACAAAAGTATTTGGGACTATGATAACCGATTAGTAAAAAAGGATTTTTGGGAGCTCTCATACATTTTTAATAATTATAACGTACTTTGCGTGACGTAAATTACGTTACGTAAAGTACGTAAAATAATTTCGTATCTACTTAAGAACTTAGCTTATTTTTTTCCACAAGCTGTTGTGCAACCGTGTGTTTCTCAAACCGTTTGGAAAAACTTTGGTCCTCTGTCTTCATCCAAACATCCCAAAAGGTAAAGTATAAGCCATAATTACACTTGTAGCGTAAGTGATGCAAGTCGTGATGGGTTGCTCCCACCATCCACTTGGCCCAAGAAGATTGCAATGTCTTGGAGCCATACACTTCCACACCTGCATGATTGATAACGGCAGTGATAGACATGGTCAGTAAGAGCGCAAGCAATACAAAAAAATGCATGGGCAATACCAACACCAAAAGCGGTAGAAAAATTGCCTGCAACAAAGCTTCATAGGGATGAAATGAAAAAGAAGTGAAGGAACTCGTATACAAACTATTGTGGTGAATATGATGAAAATACTTCAATACCCCCGGTTGATGCATCCATCGATGCAACCAATAATAATAGGTCTCATGGAAAAATAATGCAAGAGCAAAACTGACAGGCATCCAAAGGATATCCCATACTCCCAATTGGGTGTACAACAAGGTCCAATCCCGCTGCCAACAAATAAGCATGATGGTACCTGAAACCGCAAAGATGATTGCTCCCAAAAAAGAATACCAGATTTCCGTCTTGACCTGAGGCAGCTTGATTTGCTGATGGAGTCTCCTATGGGGCATTTTATCCCCATAATTTTTATAGACCAATTCATGATAGCCCCAAGCCAACAAAAGGTATCGTGAAAAAACTCCTAAAAAGAGAATCCCAACAATCAACATAAAATTGGAAGGCTCTGTATAATCAACTCCTAGAAGCCAGTCTAAATTAAAATCCATAGTCATACATCAGTAACACAAAAATAGTTGGTATATCTGTTTAAACCATTCTAAAAAACCGAATTCTCCATAAAGAAAATCAATTCCCAAATGCCGTCAGCACCAACTTCCTCGATCCACCCATATCTCTGAATTCACACAAATAGATTCCTTGCCAAGTTCCGAGGTTTAGCTTGCCATTGGTAATTGGAATTTGCACACTGTTGCCTAGCAAACTGCTCTTTAGATGAGCCGGCATATCGTCTGCACCCTCATAGGTATGGATAAATTTGTGATAATTTTCAGGTACCAAATCATTAATAAATGATTCGAAATCCTTTCTCACGGTAGGATCTGCATTCTCGTTGATGGTCAGGCCAGCGGAAGTATGTTTGATGAAAACCTGCAGCATCCCTGCCTGAATCTGCCGAATTTCCGGAAATTGCTGCTCAATCAAAGCAGTGATCAAATGGTAACCTCTGGCAAAAGGCTTGAGCTGGATTTCTTTTTGGAAGAGTTTCATTATCGTAAAAAGGTCAGTTTACACATATATCCACTCAGCAAATAGAGAAAGAAAGAACCCTCCAACCAAGGAAATTCTTTATTTTTACAAAAAATGGGCTGTAGAGTACCTTTTCTCGAAAGTTAAGCCCTATTGAAAAAAATACACTTGATATGTCCAATAACGATATCCTTCGAAGCTTACGCTACACCTTTGATTTTTCAGATGACCAAATGATGCAACTTTTCAAACTTGGCGGTTTGGAAGCAAGCAGGACAGAAGTAAGTGATTGGCTAAAAAAGGAAGATGACCCTGATTTTAAAGCCATTTACGATATCGATTTAGCTGCTTTTCTGAATGGATTTATCATCAAAAAGCGGGGCAAGAAAGATGGAGAAGAACCTAAACCTGAAAAATCCCTGAGCAACAATGCCATTCTTCGGAAACTAAAAATTGCGCTAAACATGAAGGACGAGGATATCTTGGACGCTTTGGCTTCAGTGGATTTTAAGTTTGGGAAGCACGAACTCAGTGCTCTATTCCGTAAACCTACTCAAGATCAGTATAGACCGTGTAAAGATCAGGTGCTTAGGAATTTTTTAAAAGGCTTGCAAGTGAAATACCGTCCAAATTAAACGTTTTGTTGTTTTGTCCTAATCATCAAATTTTAATTCAAGCTTGTACACCATAAAATAATCCCTTTCAATCTCCATATCCACCTTCCCCATGGCCCATAGTTGTCCGTCTCTTTGGACGATGTTTCTTGGATCTGCATTGGAAGGCACAAAATCATTTATCAAACTACCATTAGAGTCAAAAATCGCAACTCTATGAGGATATTTTTTCAGCATATGTTGACGAAATTCTTGCCATTCTTCTGGAGATTTGTTCTCGTTTGAAGTCGCTAAGTCTTGCGGATCATAGCCTGGAAAATAACCTAAAATGAAGTAGCCATTTATCTGGGTAATTGTTTCGATTCTGCCGTATGAAAAGAAATTCAAGAAAGAATCTGGATTGTAGACATCCTCACCCTTATAAAAATTGTAATCGGGAATGTCCAGCGGGATTTCTTTGATTAGCCTGAACGGTCGTGTTTTCTCGTACACATAAATCTTAGGTTCTGCACCATAAACCACTAGTAATTCATCCTCCATAAGCTCAAAAATAGGAGCCCAGGCATCTCGGTAGAAATACTTCCCGTTACGATAAAGGCTTGATTCCGGGATTTTCATCAACTCCTCCCTTTTACCGGTGATTTTATCTAGTAAAATCATGGCATTTACTTCTTCATACAGTCGGCGATCACTATAATCAATGTTTCGCGAGCCCTGATCAAAGTAGAGAAACCCTTCCTCCAGAATTCCCAAACCGAAACCCATAGATTTTTTCGCAAAATTATATGGCTGTATATCTTGGATCTTTGTACGGGAAAGGAGTAGTCCCGAAAAATCATATGTCAATAGTCCATTGATTCCATAGGCCAAGAACTCATTCTCACCGACGATCTTTAAAGGGGCAAATAAAACGCCATAAGTATCTGGCAAATTACCTAGTTTAGAATAGGAGTAAAGAATATTTCCATCAAATCCCGCCACATAAATATCCTCAAAATTATTTCCTTGCTCAGTGAATAAAATCACTCTCGAATTTGGGTCGATGTCTTGAACAATGGGATTACCTAAGAATGCGATCTGAACACTGTCAATTTTTTCCAATCTAACTTGAATATTGTCGACTTGATTAGATAATTCAGACTCTTTTCTTGATTGGCTACAAGAAATTAAGAGCACTTGAAATACAAGTAATCGAACAAGATGCTTCATGGAGCCAAAATTTTGTCTTTTAAATATACTCATTGCTTAGTTACAAAACAACTAATCCTTCAGTCATAGAAAAAAGGAAAATGGTCCAGCTTTTAAGTTCAGAAAGCAAGAAATGAGTACCATATTCCGTAAACCAAGCCAAACACACTAGATACCTTGTAAAGATCAGATGTCGAGAAACTTTTTGAAAGAGCCGCTCGTAAGAAATTACCCAATTAAAATAACATTTATATCTTAACTTTATATCAGTTGATCAAACTTACCTTTGTAATATCATGAAAAAATCGCGGATCATCGTCCTTGCCCTTTTGTTGATAATCACTGGGTTCATTATCCCTATAATCATACCACACGAAACTGACTTACTAGGGTTTTTAAGTGGAGCAGCATTTGGTGGAGGTGCTGGCTTACTCATAACACAATTACTTAAAAAAAAGGAATCATAAAAAAAGCGAGGTTATTCAACCTCGCTTTTTACTTGTAGTTCTATTTCTTCTCCTGATTCATCCAGGAATTTGTACTCCGTCACCGGAAGTGAGGAATCTTTAATCAGTTTAACCCACTTAAAATATTTGAAAAACCACTTGACCCTTCTAGAAACCACCCCGTTTGTAAAATAAGCGAAAAGGTATGGGTGAAGTCCAATGTGGATGTTTGACACGTTTTGGATAGTGGCAATATGTTCCAAGTCTTTTTCCAATTGATCTGCGACCAAGATGGATGCTTGAATTTTGCCTGTACCATTACAAGATGGACAGGTTTCTTTAGTGACAATATTTACTTCGGGTCTTACGCGCTGCCTCGTGATTTGCATCAAACCAAATTTGGTTAACGGCAGGACAGTATGTTTAGACCGGTCATCACTCATTTCTTCCCTCATAGCATCGTAAATAGCCTTTTTATTATCGGCTTTTTTCATGTCTATAAAATCTATGACGATGATACCTCCCATATCGCGGAGGCGTAATTGTCTGGCAATTTCTTTAGCAGCAACCAAGTTTGTTTTTAATGCTGTATTTTCTTGGTCACTTTCCTGATTGGATTTATTACCACTATTGACATCGATGACATGTAATGCCTCTGTGTGTTCAATAATGACATAACCTCCCTGGGGAAGGCTAATCGTCTGTCCAAACAAGCTTTTGATTTGCTTTTCTATTCCAAAACTTTCAAAGAGCTTCGCTTTTCCGTTGTAAAGCTTAACAATTTTTTCTTTTTCAGGGGCTATAGACCTGATGTAAGACCTGATTTGATCGTAGATCAATTCGTCTTCGACGGTGATTGCATCGAATGATTCATTGAGTAGGTCTCGAATAATCGAGGAAGCCATACTCATTTCTCCAATTATCTTGTCGCAACTTTTCGCTTTATGAAGCTTTTTGATGCCATCCTCCCAAGAAGTTAACAGATTTCTTAAATCCTTGTCTAACTCGGTTACGGATTGCCCTTCGGCCACTGTACGAATGATAACGCCAAAATTGGCCGGCTTGATAGAAGTAATCAAGCGAACAAGTCGCTTGCGTTCCTCTGCACTTCGAATCTTCTTGGAAACACTGACGGAATCCGAAAAAGGTACGAGTACAATGTATCGCCCTGCCAAGGAGAGCTCACAGGAAAGTCTTGGACCTTTAGTGGAGATGGGTTCTTTTACCACCTGCACCAGTATCTGATTATTTTTAGAAAGGACATTGGAAATCTTTCCAAGCTTTTCGATATCAGGCTCTAAGTCAAAGTTTTTAAAGTTGAAATTAGCATACCCATTGTTTTTGATCAATTTAGTGAACTTGTTCAAACTATTGATCTGTGGCCCTAGGTCTTGATAATGCAAAAATGCATCTTTTTCATACCCTACGTCGATGAATGCTGCATTGAGCCCATTCACGATTTTGCGGACTGTACCAAGGTAGATGTCTCCAACTTTAAACTGGTTTTCTCCACCTTCTGAGTGGAGTTCAACCAAGTTTTTGTCTTTTAATAGAGCGATCCGACTTCCATTTTGAGCAGAATCAATTAACAATTCTGTGCTCAAATTTGTCTTGTTTGTATGTGTTAATACGATTGATTAGAAATCAAACAAGAAGAAGTGATTACTTCTTCTTATGTCTGTTTTTTCTAAGTCTTTTCTTACGCTTGTGCGTAGCGATTTTATGTCTTTTTCTTTTCTTACCGCAAGGCATAGTTTTAAAGATTTAACGTGGAACAATTAGTTTATAGTCTTTCCAAGTAGCTTTCAACACTTGCTAAAATCATCGGATCTGAGCTCATGTTTTTCACATCTTGAAATTGCTTTTTTGCTTTATTTGTTTGCTTGGATTCAAAATAGCTTACACCTAAGTAAAACTGACCTTGAATATTCGCAGGGTGGTGTTTCACCAATTCTTCAAATCGTTCGGCAGCTCTTCTGTACTGACCTGACTGCATAGATAAAATCCCCATATTAAATAGGGCATCTTCATTGGTAGGATCTGCATCCAAAATTTCCCGAAGCATGGTAATACCCTGCATTGGATTGGAGGAAGAAACATACGTCATAGCCACGCGGGTCTTCAAATCAGATCGAGCAGGATTTGCCTCCAATACCTTGTTCAGGTAAAAGCGGGTTTTCTCTGCCAACATCGCCACTTTTTCCTCATTCAAAGCAAAAGTATACGCTTCGTAATACGCTACACCAGCTTTTTCAAAACGCTCTAATGTCTGAATTCTTTCGGCAGCAATGTCCAAGAAATAGGCAGCAGAATCAAACTTTCCAGCTTGCGTATACAAAGAGGCTAGTGTGTCAGTAAAAGCTGCAAACTTCTCTAAATTTTCTTCCCTACTTAGCTGTTCAGAAATTCGTTGCAGTGCTTCTTGGGCCTCAGGGGCAATAGGTGCACTGTGTAAATCTTCAGCAGCGGAAGGAACTGTATTCCCTGCTTCTGAAATAGCCGACTCACCCTCATCATTATTGACAATTACCCTAGGTAAGGAAAACAACAAACCTATAGCTACTACTCCAATAACAATGGCAATGAGTTGTGACTTTTTCATCAGCGGGGAATTTAAGCAACAATTAGTCCTGCGGAGCTAATTCTTTAATTTTTTTACTGTTCTTGATTTTCTCAATAAACACTTTGGATGGCTTGAATGCTGGCACATAGTGCTCATCGATTACAATCGCAGTGTTCTTAGAAATATTACGTGCAATCTTCTTCGCTCTCTTCTTATTAATGAAGCTACCGAATCCTCTCACGTAAATATTTTCTCCTTCTGCCATGGAATCTTTTACCACTTTAAAGAACGCCTCAACTGTCTGAGTTACATCGTCTTTCTGGATTCCAGTCTTCTCCGAAATCTTGGTGATTACTTCTGCTTTAGTCACTGTTGTTGAATTTAAATTATTATCGAATAAGCTTAACCAGCTATTAACCAACTATTTTTGGGACTGCAAATTTAAAGGAAGCAATTCAATATAAAAACAAAAACCCTAAAATTAGATTGAATTGTTTAACAATAACTTCACACTTAACGTTCATAATACCTTGAATAATAATGCCTTTGCACATAATATTCTCCAATGGTTTGAAGCCAATAAGCGGGATTTACCATGGAGAAACACCAAAAATCCGTACATCATTTGGTTATCAGAGATAATTTTACAGCAAACCCGCGTCGCCCAAGGCTTGCCATATTTTAAAAAATTTTTAGAAAATTATCCTACTGTACAAAATTTGGCAGCTGCACCCAGCGAGGATGTTATGCGCCTATGGCAAGGACTCGGTTACTATTCGCGGGCACGAAACCTTCATTTTTGTGCGCAACAAGTAGTGAACGACTACGCGGGAAATTTCCCTTCTACCTATCAAGAACTCTTAAAGCTCAAAGGCATTGGAAGCTATACAGCTGCAGCCATAGCTTCCTTCGCCTTCGACGAAGCAGTGGCTGTGGTGGACGGAAATGTATTTAGAGTTCTCTCCCGGTACTTTGGGATAGCTACAGATATCGCAAGCCATGCTGGAAAGAAAGAATTTGAAACACTCGCCAATACTGTGTTACCTCCACAAGAGGCGGCAGACTACAATCAAGCAATCATGGAATTTGGCGCATTGCATTGCAGTCCACAAAAGCCCAATTGCGAAGAGTGTCCTTTAAAAAGCTCCTGTGTCGCCTTTACCAATGGGCTAGTTCAAGAACTTCCAGTGAAAATCAATAAAGTAAAGGTTAAGGAACGGTTTTTTCAATATTTCCATATGACGTGCGGAGATCAGGTGCTTATCCGACAGCGAGGAGCCAAGGACATTTGGGAAGGGCTATTCGAATTTCCCTTGATAGAGATGGACTCAGTAAACGCATTAAAAGATATCAATCAGCAAATTTTCAATGGATTAGAAGTTATCCCGACACAAATTGTCCATCAATCTTCGCAAGTATTCAAACATATTCTGTCACATCAAAGAATTTTTGCCAACTTTGTGCGGTTCGAATTTGATGAAGTACATGCTCCTGAATTGCAAGCTTGGGCACACGTACACGATTGGCAACTGGTATCAAGCGAGGCTTTCGAAAAACTAGGAAAATCACGGTTGATTTTGAGGTATTTGAACGATGAAGAATAATCCTTATCTTAATGAGGTTCTTTTTGTTAAACATTTAAACAATCAAAACGATGGCAGGAGTAAATAAAGTTATTTTAGTCGGAAATTTAGGTTCTGATCCTGAAGTAAAACATTTAGAAGGTGACAAAGTCGTCGCTAATGTTAGCTTGGCCACTACCGAAAGTTACAAAGATCGCAGTGGCAATAGAGTTGATAATACGGAGTGGCATGATTTGGAACTTTGGGATGGTTTGGCAAAAATCGCTGAATCATATTTAAAAAAAGGAAGTAAAATCTACGTTGAAGGTAAAATCAAAACAGATTCATGGCAAGATGAGCAAGGGAATAATCGAAAAAAGGTTCGCATCCGTGTACTCAATATGACCATGCTGGATTCTAGGCAAGATGGCGGAGGAACCCCTGCCCAATCAGGCGGCTACCAGCAAAACCAGCCTTCTCAAGCAAGGCCTATGCAGCCTGCCCCAACGGCTCCAGAACCTTTGCAAGAAGACGATGATTTACCTTTCTAATATTGAAGACTTGAACTTTTGAGTATTATTTGCTTAATTTTGCAAATACCAATTTAGAAACTTGATGGACGACCCATACCCGAGTCTTTTGTTGTTGGTTGAAACCTCTCAGGTTTCGACCAACTACTTGTTAGTTAATATAGTTATTTTTGTCCTGTTATTAATAGCTTCTGGCTTGGTATCAGGTTCTGAGGTCGCTTATTTTTCGTTGGATACCGATGACTTGGAAGAGATCAACAAGCAGCAAAAGCCACAATCTATCTTGGTCAAGCAACTAGTAGAGTCTCCCAAGCGCTTGTTAAGCACTATTTTAATATTGAATAATCTCATCAATATTGCATTGGTAACTTTAACCACATTTGTGGTATGGGATATCTTTGGTACAGATGCCAAAGGAATAATGATTCTCCTGATCCAGACCATCGGTGTCACCTTCTCTATCGTATTCTTTGGGGAAATTGTACCAAAAGTCTATGCGACCAAAGCAAAAATTGAATTCTCCTTGTTAATGGCCCCTTATTTAAGTGTTGCTAACAAAGTATTGAAACCACTTTCATTTATTTTGATGTCCTTCAGCAAAATCATTGAGCGGAGAATCGAGAAAAAAGGCTATGCATTGTCTGTGGATGAGTTGAATCAAGCATTGGAACTTACTAGTGAAGATAGCAGCGAAAAAGAGAAAGATATTCTAAAAGGAATCGTGAATTTTGGGACCCTAACTGTCAAGCAAGTGATGCATTCACGGATGGAAATCACAGCAGTAGAAGTTGATACAGATTTCCACGAACTCATGGATAAGATTAATAAGTCGGGCTACTCAAGGATTCCTGTATACAGAGAAACGATAGATAATATAGAAGGTATTCTTTACATTAAAGACTTATTGCCGTTTATTGAAAAGGACGAATTTTTTGAATGGCAAAAATTAGCACGCAAAATTTTCTTTGTACCAGAAAACAAAAAAGTTGACTCATTGCTCAAGGATTTTCAAAAGAAGCGCGTGCATATGGCTATTGTAGTGGACGAATACGGGGGCACTTCCGGATTAGTCACCTTAGAAGACTTAATCGAAGAAATCATCGGGGAAATAAACGATGAATTTGATGACCCTGAAGATTTTTACTTTAAAGAAATCGATAGCAACACGTATATTTTTGAAGGAAAAGTTTCCCTCAATGATTTTTGCAAAAAACTAGATTTGGATCAAAGCATGTTCGATGAAGTGAAAGGAGAAAGCGAATCCTTGGGAGGCTTATTGCTAGAGTTAAACGCCAATCTCCCCAAAAACGGTTCTAAAATTCAGTTTGCACATTTTGAATTTACCATCATCGCCGTGGATGCCAAGCGCATCAAAAAAGTAAAAGTCTCTATATTGGATAATTACCCGGATAAGCTTGGGGATTACGAAGATTGATGATTTTGTCACAATTTCGTGTTTTTGCTATTTTTCAAAATTTTATTTTGATTAATGATTTTTTATAATGAAGCCAATCATTTCATGTCAACATCTCAGAATTAAAAAATTACATCCTTTTAGAAAAAAAAATAAAAAACCATTTTTACCAATAATCACATATTTTTTTTAAAATTAGGATCAATTTAAAACTGACTATTTCAAAAATTGATGCTTTTTGAAATTTTATACATTATTTTAAAAGTAGATTTATTTTTTTCTATTTTTTAACAACAAGCCATTAATTATAGAAAAGCGGCACAAAACCGAATGTTTGGTTACATAGATTTTAAAAAAAGCAATTTTTTTTGTATTTTTTGCAACCAAATTAATAAAACCTATTAAATATTCTGTGATGAATAAAGGATTATACGATGAAGCATTTGAGCATGACGCCTGCGGCATAGGTGCAGTTGTCAACGTGAAGGGGGAAGCATCACACGAGACAATCAGCGATGCATTATTTATGCTCAGCAACATGGAACACCGAGGTGGTCGTGGCAGCGACCCCAAGACGGGAGATGGAGCGGGCATTCTTATACAAATCCCACATAACTTCCTAAAAGAAATCTGTATCAGAGGAGGTATTGAGCTTCCTCAAAAAGGGAGTTATGGCGTTGGAATGACTTTTTTCCCAAAAAACAAGCAGCTCTACAAAAAGTCTAAGGCACAACTCAATGAAATTATTGAAGAATTGGGATTTAGGCTATTGGGATACCGTGCCGTGCCAGTAGATGAAACAGTACCGGGCTCAGGCGCATTGGATGTAATGCCCAACATTGAGATGGTATTTGTGACCCATAAGACGGGAATCCAAGACATAGACTTGGAAAGAAAACTCTACGTACTGAGGAATTATGCTACGAAAACCATCAATTCAAGTATCCCTGGTGTAAACTCATCTTTTTATTTTGCAAGTTTCAGTGCTGAAACACTTATATATAAGGGACAACTGCGAACAGACCAAGTTCTTCCGTTTTATAAAGACCTTCAAAATAAAAATATCAGTTCAGCTTTAGCGGTAGTTCACTCTAGATTTTCTACCAACACATTTCCTAATTGGAGACTGGCACAGCCTTTCCGCTACCTCTCCCACAATGGGGAGATTAATACCATTCGGGGAAACCTCAATAAAATGAAGTCTAAAGAAACGCTCATGCGCTCTGTACACTTCTCTGACGAGGAACTTTCCAAATTAATGCCTATTACCAATAAGCATAATTCCGATTCAGCCAATCTAGATGCCATGGTGGAATTGTTGACACTGAGTGGTCGACCGCTCCCTCACGTGATGATGATGTTAGTCCCAGAGGCTTGGCAGGATAATCAGCTCATGGATAAAGAAAGAAAAGCTTTTTATAAATTTCATGCAGCTTTGGTGGAGCCTTGGGATGGTCCAGCGGCATTACTTTTTACAGATGGGAAATCCCTCGGGGCAACATTGGATAGAAATGGCTTGCGACCATTGCGGTACTTTATCACAAAAGATGACCGATTGATACTTTCTTCTGAAGCAGGAGCTTTACCTATACGAGAAGCTAGTATTGTGCAGAAAGGAAGAATCAGTCCAGGGAAAATGCTCTTAGCCGATTTGGTTAATGGGAAAATCCTGTTTGATGATGAAATCAAGAAAAGCATTTGCGAAGATAAGCCTTACGAAAAATGGGTAAATGAAGAGCGCTTAAAGTTGCGTTTGATGCCGGATCCAAAAAAACTGGAACACCCATACTCTACAGAGGCAATCAAACAGCGACAGACCATATTTGGATATACATCGGAGGAAATCAAGGTGGTCTTGTCGCCCATGGGCGATACTGCCTACGAGGCCATTGGCTCCATGGGAGCTGACACTCCTTTGGCTGTCTTATCCAAGCAAAGTCAGCATATTTCCAATTACTTCAAGCAATTGTTTGCACAGGTAAGTAATCCACCCATTGATCCAATTCGGGAGCGTCTGGTGATGTCTTTATTCACCAGAATTGGAGAGAGTCATAATATTTTGGCTGAAAGCCCACGTCATACCCGTCAGATTCACATTTCTCAGCCAGTATTACTCAACGAAGACCTCGAGAAACTCAAGCACTTGGAAGAGCATGGGTACAGAGCAGTGACACTCACCGCGCATTTTGAAGCGGATCATCAACCTGGGAGTTTACTTGCCGCGTTAAACCAATTATGCAAAGAAGCTGAAGGGGCAATCTATGCAGGTAAAAATATCATCATTATTTCTGATCGAAACTCTACCCCAGAAAAAGCCCCCATTCCATCTTTACTCGCCATCGGTGCAGTACACCATCACTTGGTAAAAAAGAAACTTCGAACGCGTGCAGGTTTAGTATTGGAGTCAGCAGATATTCGGGAAACACACCATTTTGCCACTGCAATAGGGTATGGCGCTTCAGCAATCAATCCCTATCTAGCCTTAGAAACATTAGCCGATCTTAATGAACGGGGATTGCTTTCTAAATCTTTGGATCAAAGACAGCTCTTTAAAAACTATCAGGACGCTTTAGGCAAAGGATTACTGAAGGTCTTATCCAAAATGGGCATCAGCACCTTACAATCCTACCAAGGCGCTCAGATATTCGAGGCTATTGGTTTAGGGCCCGAAGTCATCGATCGATGCTTCAAAGGTACCATCAGCAGAATATCTGGGATTTCCTTTGATGAACTGGCAGAAGAGGTTCTGATTCGTCACCATGCGGCCTATGAAACACAAAGCCCAGTCCTGGAAACAGGGGGGATTTATCAGTGGAAACGAAGGGGTGAAAAACACTTATTCAACCCAGAGACCATACATCTGCTCCAAAAGTCAACCCGCTTGGGAGATTACGATTTGTATAAAAAGTTTGCTCAAAAAATCAATGAGCAGACAAAAGACGCCTTAACCTTACGAGGACTGTTTGAATTCAAAAAGAGAATTTCGATTCCAATCGAGGAAGTTGAACCGGAAGAACAAATCCTGAGAAGGTTTGCTACGGGCGCTATGTCATTCGGCTCAATTTCCCATGAGGCACATGCTACCTTAGCCATTGCCATGAATAGAATCGGCGCAAAATCCAATAGTGGAGAAGGAGGCGAAGATGAAATCCGGTTCAAACGAAAAGAAAATGGAGATTGGGAACGATCTGCAATCAAACAAGTGGCATCGGGGAGATTTGGAGTAACCTCCAATTATCTGACCAACGCCGAGGAATTGCAAATCAAAATGGCTCAAGGAGCAAAACCTGGAGAAGGTGGACAGCTACCCGGCCACAAAGTAGATGATTGGATTGGACGAGTGCGGCATTCGACGCCTGGGGTTGGATTGATTTCTCCACCACCTCACCATGATATTTACTCGATTGAGGATTTGGCTCAATTGATTTATGATTTAAAAAATGCCAACCGCAGAGCACGTATCAATGTAAAATTGGTATCTCAAGCTGGAGTGGGTACTGTGGCTGCCGGGGTTGCTAAAGCACAAGCCGACGTCATCCTAATTTCAGGAGCTGATGGAGGTACAGGTGCATCGCCCTTAAGCTCCATCCGACATGCAGGCTTGCCTTGGGAACTTGGCTTGTCAGAAGCACATCAAACATTGGTCAAAAATAATCTTCGCAGTAGAGTTGTTTTACAGACAGATGGACAACTACGCACTGGTAAAGATATTGCCATCGCCACATTGCTAGGGGCAGAGGAGTGGGGAATTTCCACTGGTGCACTTGTAGTAGAAGGATGCATTATGATGAGAAAATGCCATATGAATACCTGCCCTGTAGGAATTGCCACCCAAGACCCTGAATTACGCAAACTATTTACGGGTGATCCAGATCATGTGGTCAACTACTTCAAATTCTTGGTTCAAGACCTCCGTGAAATTATGGCTTCCCTTGGGTTCCGCACCATTGATGAAATGGTGGGCCAATCGGATGTTTTGAAAACGGGGCATATGGATCATTGGAAATGGGATAAATTAGACTTATCTCCAATATTCCATAAAGTGGAAGTTCCCGATCATGTGGGAATCCATAAGCAAATTGACCAAGAGTTTGAGTTGAAAGAAATCTTAGATAGGAAGCTGTTGGAAGCTGCAATACCTGCTTTGGAACAAGCCAATGCAGTCCAAGGGAATTTTAAAATCAAAAACACAGATCGTACCGTTGGGGCCATGCTCTCTAACGAGATTTCTAAAATCTATGGCAGTCCTGGCCTACCCGAAGACACCATTCACTTTCAGTTTACAGGCTCAGCTGGACAGACGTTTGGCGGGTTCCTGACCAAAGGAGTCACCTTTGAACTGGAAGGAGAGTCTAATGATTACTTTGGGAAGGGTTTATCTGGAGGCAAACTCATCATTTATCCAAGCCGAAATGCTTCTTTCGTTCCGCATGAAAATATCATCATCGGAAATGTGGCCTTCTACGGCGCTACTTCGGGCGAAGCTTACATCAATGGCAAAGGAGGAGAGCGCTTCTGTGTACGAAATTCAGGTGTTCAAACTGTGGTCGAAGGTATCGGAGATCATGGATGCGAATACATGACGGGAGGACTGGTGATCAATCTCGGTGAAATCGGGAGAAACTTTGCTGCTGGTATGAGCGGGGGTATAGCCTATATTCTTAAGGAATATGATTACCTGATTAATACCGAAATGGTAGACCTTGATCCTCTCAATGAAGATGACTTTGTAACCATCAAAACAAAACTTCAAGCCCAGCTGGAACTAACAGGGTCTACCTTGGCAGGGGAGTATTTAGAAAATTGGTCTACTTACAAAGAGAAATTCATCAAAGTAATCCCAAGAGATTACAAAGAGGTATTGAGAAAAAAAGCAATTGAAAACACTTCAACATTGGTATAAGATGGGAGCAAAAGACGGATTTATGAAGTTTGGAAGGGAGTTGCCGCAAACGCGACCCCCACAAGAGCGCGTAAACGATTACAAGGAGATATACGAAGATTTTGAAAAAGATAAGTTAACAAAGCAGGCCGCAAGGTGCATGGACTGTGGGGTGCCCTTTTGTCATCAGGGTTGTCCTCTCGGAAATATTATTCCAGAGTTTAACGATGCCGTGTATAGGAATGAATGGGAAGAAGCCTATTTTATTTTGAAAAGCACAAATAATTTCCCAGAGTTCACAGGTAGGATATGTCCAGCACCTTGCGAGTCCTCTTGTGTCTTAGGAATCAACAAGGACCCTGTAGCCATTGAATTGATAGAAAAATCAATCGTGGAGAAGGCTTATGAGATGGATTTGGTCAAAGCAAATCCACCCAAAAGCCGCACAGGAAAATCGGTGGCAGTTATTGGTTCTGGACCAGCTGGACTAGCCGCAGCAGATCAGTTGAACCAAGCAGGACATGAGGTAACTGTGTTTGAAAAAGATCAAAAAGCAGGTGGACTGTTGCGATACGGGATTCCTGATTTCAAATTGGAGAAATGGGTGATCGACCGACGGATCCAATTGATGGAAGCGGAGGGCGTAATATTCAGTAATGGAACGGAGGTAGGCTTCAATATTAAGGCTGAAAATATTCTGAGAAACTTTGATGCAGTCGTAATTTCTACAGGAGCACAACAGCCAAGATCATTGAATATCAAAGGTTCAGACTTTAAAGGCGTACACTTTGCCATGGATTTCCTAGGCAAGCAAAACCAAGTCATTGCAGGTGAGCTATCTGAAAATCCAATCAATGCAAAAGATAAACAGGTACTGGTTATTGGCGGAGGGGATACAGGTTCGGATTGTATAGGAACTTCCAATAGACATGGGGCCAAAAGCATAACCCAACTAGAATTACTGCCAAAACCTCCACAACAACGGACTATTCTGAATCCATGGCCTGAGTGGCCGATGACCCTTCGAACCTCTAGTTCGCATGAAGAAGGAGCCGATCGGGTCTTTTCTGTACTAACAAAGGAATTTGTGGGTAACCAAGAGGGAGAAGTCACGGGCTTAGTACTGGTAGATATCGAATGGAAAGAGCAACATGGACGCATGCAATTTGTGGAAGTTCCAGGAACAGAACGTACCATCCCATGCGATTTAGCTTTTATTGCTATTGGGTATACTGGCCCTGCTGCCAATGGACTCTTAGGGGCATTTGGCGTACAGCAATTAGAAAACACTTTACCAAAATCCAAAAATTACCAAAGCAGCAATCCAAAAGTATTCTTAGCAGGAGATATGCGCAGAGGCCAGTCTCTGGTTGTTTGGGCGATTTCCGAAGGACGGGAAGCTGCTGTAGCTGTTGATGAATTTTTGATGGGCACCTCTTCCCTACCTAAAAAAGATGAGGGTTATTATGAGGTAGAAGAGCAATTTATAAGCGAACAAAAATTAGTTTAGTTGACAAGTACCCAAAATCAAAAAGTGAGGTCAATGACCTCACTTTTTTTCAATCATCGTCAACCAACTGTTAAAACTAATTCATGATTGGATTCAACTCTCGGGTAGGCTTGTCTTTTTTATTCTCTCCTTGCTTGCCTCCTCTTCTTTGCTTACCATCACCTTCTTTAGGCCCACCTCTTCGGTTTCTCATATATTGACCATCCTCGGTTCCTCCTCTGCGGTTTTGCATGCGAGGACCTTCTCCTCTATTTCCTTGATTTTGGGCTCTCATTTCTTCCCATTTTTTCTGCTGATCAGGAGTTAAAAGTTGCTCGATTTCTTCTTGTTGGGTAGATCGTTGTTCCATCATACCTTTTCTTTGCTGCTCCCGCTCTTGCTGTCTTTTCTCAACTTGACCTTGTCGCTCGCCAGCATGCTTCAAATTAATGGCATAAATGGCTTCCTTTTGTTCAGCTGAAAGCTCCAGCGATGTCGCCAAGCGTTCAGTCATTCGTTTGGCTCTTTCTTCTGGGGTTTGAGCTGCTCCCTGACCTCTTTGTGCATATCCTGCAAAAGAAAATAGTAACATTGCGGCAATCAATACTAGCTTGTTCATGGCTTTCATAGTTTGTTAATCGTGAAACATATTCGCAAGAAAGCTGTACCCGGGATTTGCCTTTTTATATGCGATTTATACTCATTAGACTCACAAAACCAAGGTAGGTTTAATAGCCTGCCTTGTTTAAAATGTTAAGAAAGGTTAACTGGAGATTGGTTGATTGGTCGTTAGTTTAGTAGTGATTAGTTGATTAGTGATTATTGATTGGTTGATTAGTGATTAGTTGATTGGGGCGAAGATGAGATTGCTCGGTTTTATTGCTTGAGTCCATGGGGGGCCCATGGTACTATAAACAATCCTCCTTTTAGTAAGCATCCATTGGTCTTGTTTCTTGCCTATTGATTCTTGTTTCTTTGTCAGGTCCTGAAATTTCTTGACACTTTTTTCTTTTGTTTTCAATGCTTTTGCTTCTTTTTAGATGGATAAATCCCAATCCTTCCAGTTTTCAAAGATATACTCCTGTGATTGGGTGTGTTTTCTCACGTTCCATGGTAGTGGGTTAAAACCCACGTATATGAATCAGGAGATACTCATGTTTTCCCGGGTTAAAATCCGGAGCAATTGATGGAGCTAAGTAGTTGATTCTTAATTTTTCTCTTTGCGTACAAATTTTTCCACGCGAATTTTTCTACGTTTTCCGTGTATTCTGCGAACTAAACTCTCATTTCTCGCTTCTCGTCTCTCGCTTCTCGTCTCTTGATTCATTGACATTTGACCTTACCAAAAACCGGTACAATAAAAATTCATGCTTTTTCTTAAAAATTCCTTCAATTTGCGATATGATGAACAACAACCACATCTACTACTTCGGCTATGCCAGCAATTTGGACATAGAAACCTTGAAGGGAAGACTTCCAGCAGAACCAAACTTGATGGGTATTGGCTTGTTGGAAAACCATGAATTTCAATTTAGCTTTCCCAATCCAGATGGTAGTGCTCGGGCAAACATTCATGCAAAAGAGGGAGGAAAGGTATTCGGATTGGTATTTCAAATCTCTGCAAGCGCAGTAGATTACTTTTTAAATTCTGAGCCTGGATACGATTTTATACCCAAAGAAATCCTAGTGGGTGGAGCCTTAATTACTGCCTACACTTTTCAATCAAAGATTAGAAGAGAAGGACTTACACCCAGCAAGGAGTATATCGATACCATTGTCAGAGGGGGCCAAACTCAAGACATCCCCTCTTGGTACTTAGAAGAAGTTATTTCCAAATCAATCTAAAAAATAAACGCGTTTGACCCTGCTGCTGATGTTGGTCAATAACTCGTAGGGAATGGTTGCGATGGTTGTCGCCAATTCCTTGAGGGATATACCCGGTCCATAGATGATGACTTGATCCCCTTCTTGGGCATCAATCCCACTGATATCCACCATGCACATATCCATACACACATTGCCGACAACCGGTGCTTTTTGGCCATGAATCAGCACAAATCCCACACCATTGCTAAATCTACGATCAAATCCATCTGCATAACCTATTGCTATCGTAGCAATACGACCACCTTTTGGCAAATAGCCTTTCCTTGAGTAGCCTATACTCTCTCCAGGCTCAATTTCCTTAATCTGAGAGATGGTCGTCTTTAAGACCGAAACAGGTTTTAACTGGGTATCATGTCTTCCATTGACCTCCACTCCATACAAACCAATGCCTAAGCGGACCATGTCAAATTGAAACTCAGGAAAACGAACGATTCCTCCTGAATTGAGTGCATGTTTGAGGGGTTGATAGCCCAACTGATGCTCCAGTTCAGTAGCCATTTTTTGAAATAAATGTAACTGATGCATTGAAAAGTCATCATGCATGTCTTCATCTGTGCCCACCAAATGCGTATACATGCTCGCTACACGTAGTTCAGGGAATTTTTTAAGCAGGCCAATCAACTCAGGCAAATCACTTTCCTTAAAACCTAGGCGGTTCATGCCTGTATCAAGGTCTAAGTGGATCGATAGTTCAGCCGATTGATTTCGGCAAAAATATCCCAATTCCTTAAAAAATTGGGGACTATAAACCACTGGCTCTAATGTATGCTGAAGCAATTGCCCAAAAGATTCCTGCAAAGGATTGAGAACCATCATAGGCAACCTGATTCCTGCCTCTCGAAGTGAAACTCCCTCGTCGCTGTATGCCACTGCTAAGTAATCCGCTTTCAATTGCTCCACATGATTGGCTATTTCGGAAGCTCCTCCCCCATACGCAAAAGCCTTGACCATGACCATCACCTTTGTAGATGGTTTCAGCTGCGTTTTGTAAAAATTGTAGTTATGGGTCAATGCATTCAAGTTGATTTCTAAAACAGTTCCATGCACCTGTTGCTGTAAACGTGCAACTATGGACTCCAATGCAAAAGCCCTTGCACCTGTCACCAAAATCAAATCCTGGTGAAAATTCAAGTTCTTTATAGACTGCAGAAATTGAGCCGTCTCTTGATAGCCTATAAAGGACCCTTTCCAAAACGTTTTCAATTGCTGAATCTGTGTTCCTATTCCAATTAACTGATCAATTTGATAGAATTCCAATAGGCTAGCCACCTCCCGATACACCTGAGTTGGCTCACCAACTTGCAACAAATCTGATAATATTAAAATCCGTCGGTTTTTTTGCCGCTGAGCTGCCATAAAATCCAATGCCAACCGCAATCCTGCCAAGTCATTGTTATACGTGTCATCAATCAGCAAACAGTCATGAATACCCGCTTTGAGTGTCAGACGCATCTCGACGGGACGCAAATGCCGTAACACTTGCTGAATCTGCCCCGCCTGTAAGCCTAATACCATAGAGGCTACTATGGCATGGCGAATGTTTTCCAAGGAAGCTTCATCCGTAAATGGAACAGTAAATGTAAACATGCTCAAATCAGGTTTGAGCAAAATAATTTTAGAAAAACTACCTTCTTTTTTTACTGATAGGGTGTAATCAGCACCGGCTTGATCAGACCATGCTATCAACCGATCTGCTGCAAAAGTTTTCTCTAAATACGAGGCTATGGATACATGCTCCTTTCGGTAAATTATAAACTTGGATGCTACAAAGAGTTGTGCTTTTTCGATAAGTTTTTGAAGCTGAGAATCAAATCCCTCTTCATGAGCTGTTCCGATATTGCTAAAAATTCCTATATCCGGTTTTAAAATTGACTCTAGTCGCCTCATCTCTCCCACTTTCGAAATGCCAGCCTCCATGACCGCCACCTGATGATAAGGTTTGATTCCAAATACAGAAAGGGGAACACCCACTTGGGAGTTGTAACTTTTCGGACTTTTGGCAAGTGCATATGCTGTACCAAGCAATTGACCTAGCCATTCTTTAATGATGGTTTTGCCGTTGCTCCCGGTAATCGCAACCAATGGCTTTTCAAAAAGGCTCCTTTGATAGGCTGCTAGTGCCTGTAAGGCCTCATGCGTATCAGCCACCTCTAAAATAACCAAAGACTCCCGGCTGAGCTGCGGTAATTGAATGCCCTTTTTTACCAAAAAACCCTTCACTCCCTGTGCTATTAACTCAGGAATAAATTGATGCCCATCGAATTTTGCCCCCTTAAGTGCTACAAATAAGGTATTGTACGGCTGACTGACAGTACGGGAATCAATGCTAACCTGAGCAAAGGACTGTTGCGCATAGCCCTGCTCCAGTCTTGCGGCAGTGATTTTTACGATCTCCTGAACACTTAATTCCCGTAGCATAGTTTTTATGATTCTTTTTTAACAAAGAATACCTGTTTGATCCAACGAGGCAAAAAGATCGCCCCTAACAATAGGTATGGATAGTAGGATAGCAACCTCCATAATATACTGGTCACAAAAGTATATCCACCCAAAAACTCGGTGAAGAATTGGGTAAAGAAAAACTCTGCGGTACCGCTACTTCCCGGAGTTGGAGAAATCATCATCACAATCCACATGATCACCTGTCTAGCAAATACAATTACATGTTCTGAAAAACTAAGTGAATCGTATGCTGTAATTAAAGCATTCAGCATCAAGTATCTGGATGACCAGATAAATATAGTCGCCCCAACAATCGGTATCCAATATTTAATCTTTTTCCCTTTGAGTTCCTTAGAAGCTTCGATAATTTGATTGCCGTATTCATGTGCATCGTACTTCCACTTCCGGAGCCACTTGATCGAAAATAACTTAACCAAGACCCATTTGAAAACCCTTGGCCTAAAAAAGAGCGCAAGTGCCATTACTAAGGAGTAGATCGCATACAAAGCATAACTGGACCAAAAAAGAATTTCCAAACTTTTACCCAAACGCATTTCCATCAATCGACTGGCAGGAAAAATATTCCCTTGAGCAAAATATAGAATGATGGGAGCACCAATCACAAAGAAAAGATTATCCAAAATAGCCGTCACCATCACGTAGGCTATGGCTTTACCTAGTTTAATCCCTTCTTTATTGAGGATAAAAACAGCAACAGCAGTACCCCCAACAATAGAAGGGGTAACAGCAGATGCAAACTCCCATAAAATTATCACATACAAAGCGCGCGTCCATGTCAGCTGCTTATCGGTAATTTCTCGAATTCGATAAATGTAACCTACATCTCTCCCTAAAATCACCAGAATTGCTAAAAATATACCCAAGGGAGCCGCATCAAATACACTTTTTAGAGTCTTGGCATTCACATTTGGATCCGCGTAAAACAATCCAAATACAATCGCAATTCCTATCAGTACAGGCACCCAAACCTTATTGGGATTCAGGGTTTCGAAAATCTTTTTGTTATCCAACTTCATATCAGGCGACAGGCACTGTTTCTATTTTTTCTACCCAGAAATTATTAAAGCCCTCTCCGATGACTATGGTGACCAAGGAAAGTTGTAAAAGCTCCAGAATCGCTAAAAAGGTATAAATGACGAATATTTTATCAGGCTTATAGCTGATAAAGTCTGAAAAGGGGATTTTGTTTTTAAAACTTATTTTTTCCAAAACAAACTCTTTTTGCTGCTCAATGGTATATGGATACTGAATGACGGTATGTTTGGTTTCATCCGTACGGGAGGCATACTTAGACATCACACGCTGAAAGACCTTTAGCAGTTTATATAAATCTATATCTTGAATCTCTGCTTCTACATCTTCCACCTTCGAAAGTTCCTTTAACTCAGCCGCAATATTACCGCGCTTTTCTTTGGACATTCTAAGTTCCTCCATTGAAGCTAACTCTCCAATGACGGATTTATATTTTTTATATTCTAGCAGATGTCTAACTAGCTCTTCTCGGGGATCAATTTCTTCACCTTCCTCATTGAGTTCAGGACGTGGGATTAACATTTTTGACTTGATTTTCATCAAGGTAGCTGCAAATAAGATGAATTCACTCGCTACTTCAATCTCCAATTTTTCCAATTGATGAATGTAATCCAAAAAATCCCGTGCAATCTTGGAGATGGGAATATCATAGATATCCAGTTCATCTCTTTCGATGAAAAAGAGCATCAGATCGAAAGGACCCTCGAAAAGTGGTAATTTGATTTCGAAACTCAAGGATTGAATTTATTTTGTGTTAATTTTGCGCAAACTTGAATTCAAAGATATTCAATTAATAGTAAATTGATGGGCCAGAATACAAATGGTTTTAATTAATTTACGAAGCTAAGGGGATAAGTGAAAAACAATATACTCCCCAACTTGTTATTTTCTTTTATAAAGAAACAGACCGCTGATGATAATCCAACCAGGTAAATTGCTTGCTCAGATCAACACGCCAGATGATCTCAAAAAGTTTTCCAAAGATCAACTTATTCAGATTTGCGATGAATTAAGACAATTCATTGTAGACAATGTCTCAGTATATGGAGGACATTTTGGGGCTAGCTTAGGAGTTGTCGAACTCACTGTAGCATTGCATTATGTGCTCAATACACCTGATGACCAATTGGTGTGGGATGTGGGCCATCAAGCCTATGGTCATAAAATATTAACTGGGAGAAAAGAACAATTTCATACCAACAGGATATACGGAGGTTTATCAGGATTCCCAAAACGTAAAGAAAGTGAGTACGACACCTTTGGTGTGGGCCACTCAAGTACTTCTATTTCTGCCGCCTTGGGTATGGCCATGGCGTCCAAATACAAAGGATTATCTCGCAAACAACACGTAGCAGTGATTGGAGATGGTTCAATGACAGGGGGTATGGCTTTTGAAGCGATGAATCATGCAGGAGTCTCCGATACCAATATGATCATCATCTTGAATGATAATTGCATGTCGATTGACCCAAATGTGGGTGCTTTAAAAGATTATTTGACAGATATCACCACTTCGCATACCTACAACAAGGTAAAAGATGAAGTTTGGAATCTCCTAGGTAAATTCAGCAAGTTTGGTTCCTCTGCTCAGGAAGTGATTTCTAAGGTAGAAGGTGCCATAAAATCCACGGTTCTTAAGCAAAGCAACTTATTCGAATCATTGAATCTCCGATACTTCGGCCCAGTAGATGGACACGATGTACACCACTTGGTAGAAATCTTATCTGATTTACGTGATATCCCAGGTCCAAAAATCCTTCATTGCGTCACCGTAAAAGGAAAAGGATATGCTCCCGCAGAAAATGGGAATAAAACTACTTGGCATGCACCAGGCTTGTTTGATAAGGTAACAGGAGAGATTTATAAGAAAACTCCGACGAAACCACAAGCACCAAAATATCAAGATGTTTTTGGTCACACCTTGGTGGAGTTGGCGAAAGAAAACGATAAAATCATGGGGATAACCCCTGCCATGCCATCAGGTTCATCGTTGAATATCATGATGAAAGAAATGCCTGACCGCGCATTTGACGTGGGGATTGCAGAGCAACATGCGGTAACATTCTCCGCAGGTTTGGCAACTCAAGGATTGATTCCTTTCTGTAATATTTACAGTTCATTCATGCAGCGTGCCTATGATCAGGTGGTACATGATGTAGCCTTACAAAACTTGCAAGTGGTATTCTGTCTTGACAGAGCAGGATTCGCTGGTGCAGATGGGCCTACGCATCACGGTGCTTACGATATTGCTTATTTCCGATGTATTCCCAACATGGTGGTTACGGCACCGATGAATGAAGAAGAGTTGAGAAATTTGATGTTTACCGCTACTAAGTACGAAGGACCATTCTCCATCCGCTATCCTAGAGGACAAGGCGTAATGCCTGAATGGAGAACGCCTATGCGTGAAATCCCAATCGGGCAAGGTAGGATAGTCAAAGAGGGAGAGGATGTGGCAATCTTAACCATTGGTCATATCGGTAACTATGCTGTAGAAGCTTGTAAGATGTTGACAAAAGAGGGGCTAAATCCTGCTCATTATGACATGCGTTTTGTTAAGCCTTTGGATGAGTCCTTGTTACACGAGGTATTCGGAAAATTCAAAAAAGTGATCACTGTAGAAGATGGCAGCTTGATGGGCGGTTTTGGTTCTGCTGTGATTGAGTGGATGCTAGATAATGGCTATCAATCCCAAGTGAAGCGATTGGGGATTCCTGATCGTATTATAGAGCATGGAGAACAAATTGAACTCCACAGAGAATGTGGATTTGATCCGGAAGGTATCGCGGAAGCTGTCAGAGAGATGGCTGAAGTAAGTGTAAAGTAATTTTGCCAATCGTTCTTCGAAAAAATGGCTACAGATTCTTCTTTTAATCAAACGATAACAAACCTATTCATATTGAATAGGGAGACAAACCTTCTAAATTCTTCGTTTTATCTATTGGGCTCGTAAAAACCATAGCTTTGGGCCAAAAAATATAAAAGAAACCACTAATTTAATTCATGAAAATCATGAATTATTAGTTACCGCTTGGTATGAGTACTTCGGTTATAAATAAATCTCCATTAGCAAGAAAGGTAAGGTTTGATGAACAACGATTTTATATTCTTTTAGATGATGAAAGGGAATTAGGTATCCCTTTAGACTGTTTCCAAAAACTAAGAGTAGCAACCTTTCATGAATTGAATGAATACAGGTTAATCGGAAAGGGAGAAGGGATACATTGGGAAAGCCTTGATGAAATATACTCATAGAAGCCTTACTGTGAAAGCAGTAAGGCTTTTTTATTTAGATTCAAGTGAAATTTAAATCGGAAAATCCGTGAAAAATTAATTATTTCCAATTAATGTGTTGATTCTCTGAAATCTTGGTATCATATTGTCATGTCATACAATTAATGCCCACTATGAAAAAAATCTTTTTTGTAATCTCTCTAGCCTGCTTCGTATTGAGCAACGCTTTTGCGCAACAATCTCCCAAAGGCACAGCTGATATCCCACTCAGCTATTACCTACCCGAAGGATACACCTATAACTCAGAGGTACCCACCCCCAAATCCTTTTTGGGCTATGAAATCGGCGAATGGACCATCGATTATGGTCAATTGATCCGATACTTTGAAGCTTTGGCTGCCAGTTCTCCAAGAGTTCAATTAGAGGAATTTGGAAAAAGTCACGCCAAGCGACCCCAACTTTTGCTTACCATTACAGCACCAGACAATTTTTCCAAACTCGCTGAAATCAAAGAAGACAGGCAAGCCCTACGGGATGCGAGCGCAAGCATAGACTATGCCGCCATGCCAGTAGTATTGCAAATGGGTTACAGTGTCCATGGCAATGAAGCAAGCGCCATCAACTCAGCAGTGTTGGCTGCTTACCATTTTGCTGCAGCCAATGAGGTCAGAGAAGACTTAGAAAATATCATCGTATTAATCGATCCCCTTTTAAATCCAGATGGATATGCCCGGTATTCCACTTGGGTCAACTCCCATCGATCCATGAATCTCAACGGTGATCCCAATAATCGTGAACTCGGAGAGGCTTGGCCTGGGGGCAGAGGCAATCACTATTGGTTTGATTTGAACAGGGATTGGTTGCTTGTACAGCATCCAGAATCTCAAAATCGAGTGGCTAAATTTCAGGAATGGCTCCCCAATATCTACTTGGATTATCATGAAATGGGTACCAACACCACCTTTTTCTTTCAACCGGCCATTCCTTCCCGAGACCATCCTCTGATACCCAAAAATATCATCGACATGACCAAGCGCATGGCCGATTACCATGTAAAAGAATTTGATCAGAGCAAAGGCATGTACTTTGCCAAGGAACGCTTTGATGAATACTACTTTGGGTACGGATCTACATACCCTGATATCCAAGGGTCGGTAGGCATTCTGTTTGAGCAAGCATCTTCCCGTGGACACTTACAAGAGAGCGACTTTGGATTACTGACCTTTGCCCACACCATCAAAAATCAGTTCAAAGCCGCCTTGAGCTCCTTTGCCGCTGCTGCAGAAATCAAAGGAGATTTTAATAAGCTGACACATGAATTTTATAAAGATGCAGTCAGTTTAGCGGCTTCAGACCCTGAAAAAGCATATATTTTTGGTTCTGCTGTAGATGCAGCTAGGGGATATCATTTAGCAGATATATTGCGCCAACACCAGATAAAAGTATTCGAGCTAAACGAAGATATTACAGTCAATGGTGTTGCCTACAAAGGTGGTAATGCCTACATCGTCCCTACAGACCAAGCACAGTATCGTCTGATTAAAGCTATGTTTGAGGTAAGAAATGAATTTAAGGACAGTCTTTTCTACGACGTATCAGCTTGGACTCTTCCCATGTCTTTCAATTTGGATTATGCTGCTCTCAATAGCAGAGTATATAACTTAGCCAATGTGAGCCCTATTCAGGATGATTTTGCTTTGACTCCTGGAAAATTGATCGGTGAAGAGGAAGCGGTCGCATATGCTTTCGGTTGGGAGAGTTACTATGCACCTAAAGTAACATTTGAACTACTTTCCAAAGGTTATTTAGTGCGGACAGCCACCGAAGCCATTATCATTCCTACAGGAAAAAGATTGGAGCGAGGCAGTATTTTGGTAGGGTTAAAAAAGGATGCTCCGGCAAGTGATTGGGAAAAATTGGAAAAAGATCTTACAGAACTTGCGGAATCCTCTGGCCTAAACATCCATAAGGTCAGTACAGGATATACTGCGGGATACAATATCGGATCCCCAACCATGCCCGTATTGAAAAAACCTACGGTTGCATTGATTGTCGGTACGGGAGTCAATTCCTTGGAAGCAGGAGAAGTATGGCACCTCCTAGACAAACGAATGGATATGGATATCACGCTTTTACCAATTGAGCGTATTTCCAGTGCCGACTTGAGCCGATACAACGTGCTTGTCATGCCCAATGGGAATTACAATGCACTAAACAAGGCACAAGCGGAAAAAATCAAATCTTGGACAACTCAGGGAAATACTTTAATCGCCCGAGGAAATGCTTTAAAATGGTTGAATGAGCAGGAAATCGCTACCTTCAAATTTAAAGAGGAAGACGAAAAGAAAGAGGAAGGACTAAAGCCTTATGCAGACTATGAAAAAAACACAGGCGCTCGACTGACTAGTGGAACCATTTTCCACGGAAAAGTAGATACTACCCATCCTTTGGGCTACGGATTTGATCAAGAAAAAATCTATTTATTCCGAAACAATAATTTATTTTTGGAAGCAGCTACGAATCCATACGCAAACCCTGTCAGCTACACCGCTGAAGGATTGGCTTCCGGATATGTGCATCCTGAGAATTTAGAGAAAGTCAAAAATACCGTTTCTACACAAGTTAAAAAGGTAGGCAGTGGTAGAGTTGTAGGGTTTGTTGATAATCCTAATTTCCGAGGGATATGGTTTGGAACCAACAAACTATTTTTAAATGCAGTATTCCTTGGGCAGATTATCCAAAGCGGAACAGCGGATTAATCTCTCACAGATCGAGGTTCTCGCAGATCAAAGAGATTTGGTGGATTACCACGGATTTTGATTGACTATTATAAGATGGCTGAAGATATTGATAGTTTTCAGCCATCTTTTTATAAAAGGGTTTAAATTTGAGTCATGGAAAATAAGTTTTTAAAAAAGTACCCTACCTACTTTTCTTGGTTAGTCAGCTGGTCTCTATGGATATGGGCAGGGGCCGCAATTCTGTACTATTTATTTCTTATCGGATTTGATTTTGATAATTTAATTCAAACCGATAAACTGTTTCAAAGCATTTTGTGGATGGTATTTATGCAGGTATTTAATTATTTCTTTTTTTACCGATACCAAAAGAAGCATGCACTGAAGCAACAGCAGGAGGAGAATTTGGAAAACAAGGGATAGTTTGTTCCTATGGTAAGTAGTATGGTTACCGCAAAGTTCTCAAAGTCTAAAGCCAAGGTCTCAGAGGTCGGAATTAGATACTGATTTCCCTTCCAAAGAATGATAGCGTTATTTTTAGAAAGTTAAAATTTATCACAACCACCCAATGAAAGCAAGTCAGCATTCGTGTAATGAGTCATGGGTGTTCATTCATGTACCTGACTGACAGCATTGGACGGCAATATCTACCTGTTTAAAAAAACCGAAGTTGTCTTATGCGAGTTTGAGTTTTAATTCGCCTTTTCTTTTGACGATTTTAAGCTCGAAATGTTGATTGATAAATGCCTTGCAGTGGTTTTCAGACCATTCTGCACGACCTTCGCCATCATACAACAAGGTCATCCGAAGCATCGTCTTTACATAAGGCTCATGCTGTCCTAACTCCCTACACCAAAGTTGCATCTGAGCTGTCCAGTCATCCTTAAATTTCTCCAAATGCGTACGACCATCAAAAAGTATCTCTAGTTGATTGTCTCTATTCTTGTAGCGGTAGATTCCGCAGAGCTGCCAGTAAATCATGCGTAAACGATCTAGCGGATACTCATACGTGTCCAAAATTTTCTCAAAAGTCTTGTCCATCAGCATCAACGGATTGTATAGCTGCGTATAGGACTTCCTCAACTCATATACCATTAAGTCAAGCATTTCATCTTCTAGTTGAGATTGTGCTTGCCTTAGGATATAATTTTTGTCTAATGGAAAGAGCTTTTGAATCATGTTACCGTCAAATATTTTGCAAATTAGGAGAATTCATGCAAAAAATAAAGCATCTGACTTATTTTAACTTTTCAATTTCTGATAATACTCCCTGAATCAAGTCTTGTTCAAAGCCTCTTCCCAACAAATACTGCTGCACTTTCATTTTTCGTTGAAAGCTGTCAAACTTTTCCAGACTGTTCCATTTTTTCTCACTTTCTCCCTTAAGCACATGGTAGTATTCCTCTGGATCAATTTCTCTCATCCCTGTTTGGATGCATCGATCTGAAATCTTCTTAAACTTCAACGCTTGTCTAATTTTGATCCTACCCCATTTTTTCAGAGAAAATTTGCCTCTAGCAAACGCTTGCGCATAGCGCTCTTCATTCAGAAAACCCTCTTCTATCATGACAGCAATCAGTTCTTCCGCCTCTTCTCCATGAATACCCCGCTCTGTCAATCTCATCCGTACATCCTGCTGACAGCGCTCTTGATAGGCACAAAAAGCCGCAATCTTCACCTTTGCCTCCGCAGGTGTCCAATACTTTTTCCTGGGCACTGAACCGTAATCTTTTCTTGAGTAGGACATTTTGTGTAATTTAGCCTTCCAAAAGTAAGGCCTTGCGCCACTTTTTTCAAATCTTTCATTAAACCATTACAAACCATGCGTAAGAAAATTGTAGCTGGAAACTGGAAAATGAACCTTGGCTTTGACGAGGGACAAAAACTAACTTCCGAGATTGTTAACATGCTGAAAGATGAGGAACACAGCGGTGTGACTGCCATCTTAAACCCTCCATTTGTTCATTTGTACCCAGTTAAGAAACTCATCGGAGATACACCAAACTTATTTTTGGGAGGACAAAACTGTTCAGATAAAGCCTCAGGAGCTTATACTGGAGAAATTGCAGCTTCCATGCTTGCGTCATTTGGAGCCTCCTATGTGATCTTGGGACACAGCGAGCGCAGAGAATATTTTAAAGAGTCCAATCAATTGCTCACAGAAAAAACTAAACAGGCGTTAGCCAATGGCCTAACTCCTATTTTTTGTTGTGGAGAGCCTTTGGATATCCGTGAAGCAGGCACGCATGAGGAGTATGTGAAAAATCAGTTGACAGAAAGTTTATTTGATTTTTCTGCAGAAGAAATCTCCAAACTAGTCATCGCATACGAACCTATCTGGGCCATCGGAACTGGTAAAACTGCCTCTTCTAATCAAGCACAGGAAATGCATGCTGCCTTAAGAGGTCATTTTGCTTCGAAGTATGGACAGGAAGTTGCCGATAATCTATCTATTCTTTATGGCGGCAGCTGTAATCCGGGCAATGCCAAAGAGATCTTCTCCAAGCCTGATGTGGACGGAGGTTTGATCGGAGGCGCATCTTTGAAATCAAGAGATTTTGTGGATATTATTAAGTCCTTTTAAGTACGGAAAAAAGTACGTAATTTTGTCCAAAATAAACTTCCATGATAGCAGCAAACTATTCCGAATTCAGAACAGGTTTAAAAAATTTTCTTGATCAAGTAGAACAGGAAAATGAGATTTTGATTATCAAACGAAAATCAGGTAAAGGGGCTGTTGTGATCTCTCTTGAAGAGTATAATGCTATCATGGAAACTCTTCATTTATTAAGCTCTAAGAAAAACGCCGATAGATTATATGAATCTATCGAACAAATGAAATCAGGCAAAATCTTACATCCTACCTTAGAAAGCTGATGAAACTAGCCTTCACCTTACACGCTTGGGAAGATTATAATTATTGGCAAAAAATAAATCCCAAAATGGTGAAGAAAATAAATGAGTTAATCAAAGTTATTCTTCGAACGCCCTTTGAAGGAATAGGGAAACCTGAACCTTTAAAACATGATTTAGCAGGTTTTTGGTCTAGAAGAATTGATCAAGAACATAGAATTGTCTATCATGTAGATGGCCTTGAGATAACAATCATTTCATGTAGATTTCATTACGATAGTTAATACTCCCCATGCAATACCTTGAATTTAAAATTTCCTGTGCCGAAGATTTTCGTGAAATATTAATTGCGGAACTGTCTGAAGTTGGCTTTGATTCTTTTTTGGAGACTGATACTGGCTTTGACGCTTATATTCCAGAAGATCAATTGGACCGCAGTACCTATGATGAGGTGATTGCTCGCTATGCTTCCGTCGCTGACATTCAGGTAGTCGAAGGAAAAATGGCGAAAGTCAATTGGAATGAGGAGTGGGAAAAGCACTACGATCCGATTATGGTGGAAAATCAGGTATATGTACGTGCTTCCTTCCATGAGGAAAAACCCGAATTCCCTTATCAAATCCTGATCAACCCTAAAATGTCTTTTGGTACAGGACATCATGCGACCACTTATTCCATGATTGCCCATCAGCTGGAAACAGACCACCAAGGCAAACGGGTATTGGATATCGGAGCAGGTACAGGGATTTTGGCAATTATGGCACATCTACTAGGGGCATCTGAGGTGGAAGCTTTTGATATCGATGAGTGGTGTGTAGAGAACGGAGATGAAAACTTCTCCCTCAATAGCATGTCTCATGTGAAGATGGGGAAGGGGACTGTGCGTGAAGTAAAACCTCAAGGAAACTATGACATTGTCTTGGCCAACATCAATAAAAATGTGCTGCTCGACGAAATGGAAGTCTATGGTACACTGGTAAAACCAGCTGGATACCTTTTGCTAAGTGGTTTTTACGAACATGATATTGTAGACATCGAAGCAAGTGCCGCTAAACATGGTTTACAGCTGCTCGGGAAAAAGGTAAAAGATAATTGGACTGCCTTAAAGCTTCAAAAACTATGAGCGAACTGATCATTTATGGGATCTTATTTTTGGCTCTGATCGGCCATACGCTATTAGCTGGCAAAATGTACCGAACAGTGCATGAAGACAACACCTTATCCCTTCAAGAAAAGAATGACTGGAAACTCAAAGCACTGATTTTTCCTGGGTATTTTTGGGGGAAGTATAACAGCTCGCAAAGGCGCGGAGGCGCAAAGAAATGAAGGTTTACATCAATTATATCAGCAATTAGACGCTCAACAAAGCCGTTATAATTAAGCAAAGCTGCTAATTAAAAATCACCCTTCCCGATAAGGAAACAAGGAGAGGAGATGCTGCGCAGCTAAGGCAATTTCGTCTTGACGCTTTTCTACTGCAATTTCCATCCATGGAGCATACGGTGTATCGGTGTGTTCAAACATAGCGGATTTATATTCCTGATATTTTTCCCATAAATCGTATGACTCATAATCCAAGGGCAGTAACTTCCATTTAGCCAACGGGTCATGTTGGATTTCGGCCATCCTTTTTTGTTGTTCTTTCTTACCAACAGTAAAATAAAATTTCACCAAATGATACCCGGAATCTACCAACATTTGCTCAAATCCATTCACTTGTTTCATAAACAAATCATACTCCTCAGCCGAGCACAAGCCATGAATAGGCTCAATTAAAGCCCGGTTGTACCAGCTGCGATCCCAAAAGACCATCTCTCCCGGCTGAGGGAGCTTTTCTACAAATTTTTTGAAATACCACTCTCCTGTTTCAGGATTGCTAAGATGGGGAAGATTGACCTCTATGCGATAATGTCGGGGATTATTATGAGATAAAATATTTCGGATGATCCCACTCTTTTCGATGGAAACGCCTCCATGAAATAATAAGATCAACTTTTTTTCATGCTTGATCAGCCATAATTGCAGCTTAACCAGCTCTGCTTTGATTTCTCTTAGCCTAATCTCTGCTTTGGCCGCTTGCAGTGCTTTCCCAAGATCTACTTTTTTGGAAGCCAATAAATGCTTCAATCCTACTTTGGTGTTTAAGACCTCTAAATCTTCTTCACTCAGTTCCACTTTGCTCATACGTCCAGTTTTTTAGCTTTCCTGAAATACTTATACACCACATTTGGATCATGATGAAGGGTCGCTTGTGTGCTTCCTTTTCCATCGTAATCAAATTGGGATAGCACGTAGCGTAAACTCTCAAGTCTAGCCAACTCCTTATCATTGGTATCCACAATTACCCAAGGACTGTATACAGTATGTGTATCTGTAAACATCAGTTCTTTGTAATGTGTATTTGTATCCCACAACTCCTGCCCTTTTAAATCCACAGGACTAAACTTCCACTGCTTCAAGGGGTTGCCTAGGCGGTCATCAAATCTCTTTTGCTGCTCTTCCTTACTGATATCAAACCAAAACTTAATCAGTTTGATCCCATCCTCGTGCAACATGTATTCAAAACTTGGAACCTCTGCCATGAATATCGGATACTGCTCGGGTGTACAAAAGCCCATCACCGGCTCCACCACAGCCCTATTGTACCAGCTTCGATCAAAAAATTTGATTTCTCCCCTATTGGGTAACACTTCTATATAGCGCTGAAAGTACCATTGTCCCCGTTCAATTTCGGTGGGCTTAGTCAATGCCACTACTCCTGATGCATGAGGATTCAAGTGCTGAACAAAACGCTTAATTGACCCGCCTTTTCCAGCAGCATCCCGTCCTTCAAAAATTACCGCCACACGCATCTGATTCTTAATGATGTGTTGCAACAACAAAGCCAACTCCGCCTGTAATTCTTTCAACTCTTCCTCATAGGCTAATTTCCTTAAAGTAGACTTCAAATTAATCCCTTCCGCCTTTGCCAAAGCGATCAATTCTTTTCGGGTTTGGACTTTTTCCAGATGTTTGAGTTTAAACATAGTACTTAGCTTTCACTAAATTTATCAAAAAAATTAAGAAATCCAGTATAATTTAATTTTCAAAAACTCATTTGCTGAACCAGTGTTTGATAAAACAGGTTATTCAAGAGCATATATTGATCAATCAAAACATAGCCACGCATTCACCTACTTATGAAATACTTCCTGCTGTTCGTATTCTTCCTTAGTTTTCAAAGTATAGCTCAGCAACCCATCCAAATCTTAGACAAACAAAGCCAAGAACCTATTCCAGGGGTATTTGTGAAAGTAGGAAAACAAGTGTTGATTTCCGATGATCAAGGAGTAATTCAATACAACTTTCAGGAAGGTGATTGGCTGTTCCTCAATCATTTGGGATATGAAAATCTGACTACAAAGTTTCAAAAAGACCTGAATCGCATCCTTTTAGTTCCTTTCACTGCCGGACTTTCCGAAGTTGTAGTACGTGGATTTGAATCAGAAAGACCACTCCTAGAGCAAGCAGGGGCCATTGTACAAGTAAAGGAACACGAACTCTATCGCTTCAACGAAAATTCTATCCTCAGCGCCTTCAACACCAAAGCTGGCGTACGGGTAGAACAGCGCGCTCCGGCAAGTTATAGGATTTCAATTCGAGGTAGTTCTCTTCGCTCCCCTTTTGGAGTTCGCAATGTCAAAGTTTACTGGAATGACATTCCCTTCACTTTTGCAGATGGCACGACGGATCTGAACATTCTGGATTTAACTAATATCCAACAATCGGAAATCATCAAAGGTCCCTCTGGAAGTATTTTTGGTGCCGGAAATGGTGGCGTCATTCGCTTTGAAAGCAAGCAGCAAGTCCAAGAAAATTATCTTTCTTCTGATCTTGGGGTGGGTGATTTTGGATTGCTTCGTTACCGCATCGGTATTGATCAGCAATTGGAAAAAGGAAGTATCAGTGCTTCCTATGTACATCAGCAATCGGATGGATACAGGGAACATAGTGCTATGGATAGGAAAGTTGTACAAATAGCCTATCAGTCGGCAGTTTCTGAAAAACAATCCATTGCCACCCAAATTTTATATTCAGATCTACACTATCAAATACCAGGGGCGTTGAACCCGTCACAAGTAGAAGAAAACCGAAGACAGGCTAGGCCGGGGTCTGTGGAACAAAATAGTTCCATTGCCCAACAGACACTTTTTGGAACCCTTCGATACGAAGTCAGATTCAATGAGCGCTGGAAAAACATCAGCTCCCTCTACGTCAATACAAAAGAGTTTGAAAACCCATTCATTTTAGATTACAAGCGGGAAACTGCCTTTAGTTATGGAGGGAGAACAGCATTTACCAATGAGGGAACTTGGGGCAGGTTTCCTGTGCGCTTAGTAGTCGGTGGAGAATATCAATATGGAAATACGGCGGCCCAAAACTTTGGTAATCGAAACGGAGTAGCGGACACTGTGCGATTCAGCGACGATTTGATTACTACACAGGCATTTTTATTTCAACAGTTAGAACTTGATTGGACCTCTAAACTCCGTATGACAGTAGGGCTTTCTGAAAATTTTAGCAGATACGATATTCTTAGAAGCATTGATGCGGGCCCCAATGCGCCATCGTCCAATTCCAGGAGATTTGATCCTCTGATCATACCTCGGTTGGCGATGGTTTATAGGATCAATGAACTTTCAGGCGTTCATGGAAGTATCAGCTCTGGATTCTCTCCGCCAACTATCGCTGAGGTACGCACCAATGAGGGAAGTATCAATTTGGACTTGGAAGCAGAGAGGGGGATAAATTATGAAATAGGCTATAGATCCCAGTATGGGATATTCAATCTAGATGTTACGGCATTTTATTTTCAACTTGATCAAACCATTACCACCTTTACGAATGAACAAGGAGTGGTTTTATTCCGAAATGCAGGCGCTACCGATCAGAGGGGTATAGAAGCAAGTTTGGATTATGCACCCTACCGAAATCAGGCCACTTGGATTCGGGAAGTCCGCTTGAATCATGCCTATACGGGTCATTATTTTACTTTCGCACGTTATGAAAGTCGAGGCACTGATTTCTCAGGAAATCAACTGACAGGCGTTGCGCCGCATACCTTGGTAAATTTATTAGATGTACGCAGCAGATCAGGCTTTTACATCAACATCACCCACCAATATGTGGATCAAATCCCTTTGAATGATGCCAATACGGTTTTTCAAGATGCTTACCATCTTGTGGGTTCAAGGATAGGGTGGAGAGAATCGTTGGGCAGCCGTTGGGATCTGGATCTCTATGGAGGTGTGGATAATATTTTAGATGAAACGTACAGCTTAGGAAATGATCTGAATGCATTTGCAAACAGATTTTATCAGCCAGCGCCTGGGAGAAATTTTTATGGAGGAATCAAAGTTGGGCTTCGGTATTGATAGAATCACCTAGGACACCAAGGTTATTTGCAGCGCTCAGAATGGAGCAATCAGTGAAGGCACAACCTATATTCTTGAGCTAATACAATCAAAAAATTTGGTAATCGAAATTTCATCTAAGCTACTCTCGATTCAGAAAACAAGTCGTAAGCAGCAATCATGGTTTGTCGCTCCGGACTAGTCCCATACTTACTGTAGGAGTTGATTTCTGCGCGGGTTTCTACATATACTGGGAAATAGTTGTTTTCGAGTTCATCCCATACAATCAGCAAGTAGGTATAAGGCATAACGGAAGAGCGGCCTTTTTCCAACCATGATTCAAATACGGACTCTTGCAGCGACAAAGGATAATCGGGACTATCAAACATAGCATTGGAATAATAAAGCCAAAGATAGCTTCAAAATCTTGTTTATATTGCGTAAAAATGCCCTAAAATGTATAAGGCTACCTTTCTGATATCCCAAATGGACTGCCCCTCTGAAGAAACAATGATTCGGATGAAGCTTTCCTCTATCTCCTCTATACAGCAGCTGATTTTCGATATCCCCAACCGGAAATTGGAGGTTTATTATATAGCTGATTTTGAACTGATTGAAAAACAGTTACAAACTTTAAATCTCGGGAGCACTTGGGTTGAAACAATTGAAGTATCGGCTACCTCCATCCCTCAAGTACCACAGGAACGCAAACTTCTTTGGATAGTCCTAGGAATCAATTTTGGCTTTTTTGTGATTGAAAGCGTCGCTGGGGTATTGGCAAAATCCATGGGTTTGATTGCTGATAGCTTGGATATGTTGGCCGATGCCATTGTGTATGGATTGGCTTTGATGGCGGTAGGAAAAGCGCTTAAAACCAAGCAAAACGTCGCAAAAATAGCTGGTATATTTCAAATCTTATTGGCTATCATTGGCTTTTCTGAAGTAATCAGGAGGTTTAGTGGTATGGAGAATACACCGGATTTCCTTTGGATGATAGTCGTGTCATTTTTTGCATTAGTTGCCAATGCCTACTGCTTATATCTTTTACAAAAAAGTAAAAGTACTGAAGCCCATATGCAGGCAAGTATGATTTTCACCTCCAATGATATCATCATCAATACCGGGGTTATCATCGCAGGTTTGGCCGTACTATGGTCGGGATCTGCTGTCCCAGATCTAATTGTTGGGGGAATTGTGTTTTTGCTAGTGATGCAAGGCGCTGTGCGAATTTTAAGGCTATAAAAAAAGAGCCAAAAAATATTGGCCCTTTTTTTATTGATTAAAAAATTGTTTGTTCACCCGTTGCAAACTTAGCGATGGAAGACAAGTAAAAAAATACCTAGAATTAGGTATTTTTTGGTTAATTCAGACCTATTCTTGGATTAAATCTATGATTTCTGAATTTTCCTCAACAGCATAAAGCCTCCATTGTCGCTGTTCAATATCGAAATAGGTTCGATCATCAGGAAACTCGATGTATTCTTCTTCTCCAGAATTTTGAGGATAATAAGGGCTTAAATCTTCGCCTTTAATCAATAGATCAAAAAGCATCATACTCTTTTCCAACATTTCAGGAATTTCAAATTTCCATGTTCGGAATAGTTCCTCATAATAATCAATTGTACCATCGGCGTCTCGCCGTACCCGAATAGCAAGGGCCACTTTTTTCTGTTTGATGGAGGGAGCAATTCTTGAAACCATGTAATATTCATACAATTCCTGTGGGCTGTAAGCTTCAAGGGTATAATCTGCTACCAGCTTAGAATAATATTCATCAAAAACATCGTCAAACTTATTCTCGTGAGTACCTTTTTTAGGTAGATGACCAAAATAGCGGACAGTTGAAAGAAGTAACTGCTGCTGTTCTTGATTAGAAAGGTGTGTCGAAGGGCTATAAGGATCTTTGGATTGACATCCTGCCAATACAAGTATCAGAATTATGGATACGTAAAGCTTCATAAATGTTGGAATCTACTAAAAAAGCCTGCCAGATTGACCTTGAGCAATCCGGCAAGCTTTAAAGTTTATGTGTATCAATATTTACTGAGCATAATTTCTATTCAATGGATTGAAATCAACCCATCCGTCTGTCCAGTCACTGGCTCCGAATCCACCGATATAAGGAACTGTTTTGTCAAAGAAATTCCCTAGCTTAGGATTAGTAAAATCTGCACCTGCCGCTAAAGTACCATTTGGTAGTAGAGCAAAGTTTGGATTACTAGGATACGTTTGAAGCGTAAATCTTGCAAAGAAGTTTTCTGGATTTAAACCATATCCTCTGTAGAAGCCTTCCCAATCTGCATCCACACCTGGTACTGCTACAGTTTGGTTTTTAGCCGTCCAGATATCTTCTACATCAGCAACAGCTGCACCACCACCAGCAGCAAAAGCCACGTTTGGATATAACATGATATTATTTTCCAATACTCCTCTTCCAGCTCTATACTGCTCTGTAACGGATGCTGTATTAAATCTCAATCCCACTGGGAAACCAGTAAATACAGAGTTGAAAATAGAAACTGCTGTTCTTCTTCTTAAGTCGATCATCTGAACATTGTTAGCAGAAATAGATCTGTTTACTCGATCTCTTGGACCATATACAGTGATATTTGAGAAAGTACCAGTCGTGTATGGCTGAACATCATTATCATTAGGCCCGTTATCGCACTCAAACGCATTGGATTGGGACTGATCTGCGAAGAATGGATTTCTTACAGCAAGACCGAACTGAACGTTACCAGAATAGCCGAAATCCACATCAAAGTCATCATCCCAGGTAGAGATGGATACCAAATATTTCCCATCAACGTTTCCACCAAACCACTCAAAACCGTCATCACCACCATAAGAAACAACCAAGTGCTCCATTTTGGTGCCTCTTCCAACACCACCCATCGTGATAGAGTTTGTTTCGTTGTTTGGAGTCAATTCGATACCTGCATATTCAACACGAAGAAACTCATATTCACCAGATGAATCGTTGTCATCATCACCACCAAAGTTTCTCAATGGTTCGATACCTTCAATTGCGGGATTAGCTTGATTAGTTCTTGCTTTACCTAAGATTACCAATCCACCCCAATCACCTCTATCTCTTTCACCAGGTTCCTGAGCAGATGTCATGACAATTGGGTTTTCTCTAGTTCCTTTGGCTATCAACTTACCTCCTCTATCTACTACAAGAGTTCCTCTGGTTCTCTTCTCTCCAAAAATGATAGTGCCAGGCTGAATAGTCACGGTCACACCGTCTGGAACAAATACCTGACCTGAGATCAAATACTGACGATCATTTGTTAACGTTCTGGTTGTAAGGTTACCTGTAAGAACTACGATATTACTTTCCTCTTCAAATACTGCTACTACGGCTTTATTTGAGTTCATCGTGATAGAAGTGCTCGCATTAGTGCCAGAAGCATCCCCTTCCCAACGAACAAACTTCCAACCAGCAGCAGGAGTAGCAGTAAGGGTTACATTTGCATTTTCAGTTTGCTGACTTGTGCCTGGCTCTACGGTACCTCCTTGTGAAGGAAGGGAAAGTACGCTAAGCGTAAATGTGGTTGAGGGAGTTTCATCCTCGCCACAAGAGAACATTACCAAAGCGACTGCTAAGGCAAGAAACGTCCTCATCAAGGTGTTGAAATTTTTCATTAGTTTTAAATTAAGTATAAAGTTTAGTTTGTTATTTACTTGATTCTGTAGCTAAGAGAAATACTATACAGAGATCCTTTTCTCCAGAGAAACATTGGATCATCGATTGAGCGATCAATTTTAGTATCAAAATTGGAATCCTGATAAAATCTATATTGATAGTTGAAGAGATCTTGAATGCCAAACTTCAGCGTAGTCCTATCCTTGAATGTTTTGCTTACGGTTAGGTCTACCACATGTCTTTCTAGCTCGTAAATCGAGGGGAAGTTTGTATTACCCGCTACAAAAATTCTTGGTCCTTGGACGTTGTATGCTAAACTTGCAGAAAAATCAGTGACAGGATCGATGTAATACACAGCTGCATTGACCATGTATGGAGATTGCCCCTGCAATGCACGCCTATTAGATTCAAATATTACATCTTCTCCCAAAAAGACTTCCGACCATACCAAGGAAGCATTCATATTGAAAGAAAGGTTTTTAAGAATAGGAGCAGAAGTGACAGTTCCTAGAGATTTTCTAACCTCTACCTCAGCGCCATAGGTAGTAGCATCAACGGCATTATCATAAGTAAAAAGCAGGGTTTCCGTTACATTCCCCTGTACCATTTCGATAGGATTTTTAAAATACTTGTAAAAGCCTCCAATAGAGATCGTCTCTCCTTCATTTGGATAAAACTCATAGCGTAAATCAATATTATCAATCCGTGCCATTTGAAGATTTGCATTTCCAAACATCCCAGCAATCATCTCAAATGAATAATATAAGAAAGGGGCATACTCACGAAACTCAGGTCTATTCACTGTCTTGCCGTAGCCAGCTCTTACCAATGATTTTTTATTGATGTTATAGTCAATATTAAGAGAGGGTAAATAAGCTAATTCTATGTTTTCAACATTGATAGGGCCTACATCATTTCCCGAGGCTACTGTCTGAACAGAGTATTCTGTTCGAAGACCGCCTGATAAATTGAAATCAGCAATTGGGTAAACAGCTCCAAGATAACCTGCAGTTACGAGGGTGCTTGCATCATATGCATCAGAAGGACGTGTACCCTCTTGTACCAACCATCCGTCACCCTGTCTGTAATTTTCAGGTGCAAATGCTTGATAGATTGGTTGTCTAAGCAACTGCTCTCCCACTTCTTGATTATGGAATCCTGGGAAAAAAGTAGTGATGTATCGAGCAGAAAAATCTCGCTCCTTGTAATCTATCAAATAACCAGCTCTGAGGATTCTTGGCCGGTCTTTTTCAACACCAGCAAATTTCTTTTCAAAATTCACTCCATTGACATACCCAAACTCATTTACATACCCATAGTATCTACCCAAATCCTGAGGGCTAGAACTTGGAGGCGCAATGATTACAAATTCTTTTTCAGCACCCGATTGAACAATACGTGTTCTTAACCTTCTGAAATCAGGCTCCTCGTGGTACAGTTGGTTATATCCCAATACCCAGTTTAATTTTGCAGACTCATCACTAAAAAGATGTGTCCCTTCTAGTTGACTGGAAAACAATCGCTTAGACTCGTATCGGAAAGAATAATCCTGTGCTCCATCAGGTCTTTGCACAAAGTCAGCACCTGTTCTGACAATCGTTTCACTTTGACCGTTGATATTGAACAAGTTTCTAAACTCAATTTTATTGGAAGCATTTAATCGAAGCATCCAATTGGACATTAAGCCAACTTCATTGGTTTTTTGATAGGTGTTATCAAAATACTCATCTCTTTTTTCGGTAGGACGACCTGGCTCAGGAAAAAAATATCTGCTTCTGTCAGCTAAGAAATATTGATATTCCTGAGAAATAGATGCACTTGTTATCGTAGAAAGTCGTTTTCCAAATACACTCCAATTCTTTCCAAAAGCAAACCCAAAACTTGCATTAGGAGATGCATTCGTGGTGTCCATTCGGTAGTTGTTATCCAACTGCTGACCTGCCTGTGCTCTTAATGGATTTCCAGCACCTACAGAAAGCAACTGATCTGTGGTAGGAAAAGTCTCTGGCAATCCCCTACTGCTATCAAAACCTAACCAGTCTGTACGCGAGCCACCTGTCTGTGCATGCTGTCTAAATGTAGTGTTTTGTCTAAATCCGGTTCCTATGCTGATATTGAAAAAATCTTCATCTGGGGCATTTTTGGTAAATACCTTAATCATTCCACCAGCAAAATCTCCCGGGACCTCAGGTGACGCTGATTTGTAAATCAACATTCTATCCAAGTTGTCACTAGGAATCAAATCAAAAGAGAATGTTCTCTTGTCAATTTGAGTAGTTGGAGCAACAGAATTATTGATCATGACCACATTGTATCGATCGTCTACCCCTCTTACTCTTACAAATTTGTTGTCTACAATACTTACTCCAGAAACGCGCTTCATTACTTGAGCAGCGTTTCCATCCTGCGAAAGTTTAATTTGATCGGCAGAAATACCAGATACTACTTGAAGAGATTTCCTGATTTCAGAAACAACCGCCACATTGGATCCAGTTTCTCGAGAGGCTAATACAACAACCTCTCCTAAGTCACCTAAATCTTCTTCTAATTCTACATCCAAAACTGTCACTTTTTCAGAGTAAATTTGGATATCCTCAAACTTGAGGGATTTGAAGGAGATAAAGGAAATGAGAACCGTGTATTTTCCAGGCTCTACTCGTGAAATTTCAAAATCCCCATCTAAACCTGTTGCAACTCCATAAGAGGTGCCTTCTAGGCGGACGTTGGCGCCGATAATGGTTTCTCCCGTTCGGGCATCTTTTACTACTCCTCTCAGTGATCCAGATTGGGCCATTGCAGTAGACCCAACTAGAACGAGTAGAAATGTTATGAGTAAATTCTTTTTCATTGGATGTTCTCTTTGTACAGCGTGTTTTTTACGAACGCCACAAAGGTCATCAGCAAATGTTACTTGAGTGGGTATGAAAAATTATCAATTCATTAATTAGTACCTATCAAAAAAATATAGCCATTACAATTTTTTAACATTGTAATGGCTATAAAATTAATCAAACTCAAAAAGCGTGCTTTTTATACAAAAAGACTTCTTATTTGATTGTTACGGATTTGTTAATGGGAATTTTATCCAAGAAGCGTTTGACCAAATCTCGGGTACTTACGTTATCAGCTTCTGCCTCATAATTGAGAATAATTCGATGACTCAAAACATCTTCGGCAATAGCTTTGATATCCTCGGGCAAAACATAGTCCCGCTTGTCCATGTACGCAACTGCCCGTGCAGCCAAATTTAAGTTGATACTGGCTCTTGGGGAAACACCAAATTGAATATATTTTGCTTCTTCCTTCATGCCGTATTGTTCAGGAAAACGGGTAGCAAAAACCAATTCGATGATATAATTCTCCAAAGGCTCTGCAATTTTCACTTCATTGATTTGATTGCGGATAGCAAAAATATCTTCTTTGGAAAGTATAGCTTGTACATCAGATGTATACGACATATTTGCCATGCGTCTCATGACTTCCATTTCATCCGCTTTGGAGGGATAGTCAATATGAACCTTCATCATAAATCTATCCACCTGTGCTTCGGGCAATGGATACGTACCTTCCTGATCAACTGGGTTTTGCGTAGCAAGTACCAAAAAGGGTCTATCCAATTGAAAAGTAGTCTCACCAATCGTCACCTGCTTTTCTTGCATGGCTTCCAGAAGTGCGGATTGAACCTTGGCAGGAGATCGGTTGACCTCATCCGCCAAGATGATATTGGAAAAAATAGGCCCTTTTTTGACCTCAAAGTTAGCCTCTTGCTGATTATAAATCATGGTACCGACCAAATCTGCTGGCAACAAATCTGGGGTGAATTGAATCCGCTTAAAATCTAAGTGCAAGACTTTTGCTAATGTATTAACGGTAAGCGTTTTTGCCAATCCAGGTACACCCTCTAGCAAAATGTGTCCATTGGTAAATAAACCTATCAGCAGTCGATTGATCATTCTGTCCTGACCTACCACTACTTTTTTTACTTCTTCAATCGCTTGTTGGATTTTCTCCTGATGCATGAATTATTTATTTTCTTCTATGAAATTCTCTGATGCAAATGCGCTGTATTAAACCTATATGCAAATTACCCGCCTAAATTAGAATAATTTGCTTTTTCTGACAATTTAGCGATGCGGTTCTTGATAAAAGGTAAGAATAATTAACATTTCAACGTCTTCGTTTGACCGAAGGATTGTATGAAAGCTTTTTTTCAGAACCTTTTTTAGTATTTTGAATCTTCTTCTCCGAAGTATTCAGCAATTTATAAATTTCTTCTTGTGTAAATTCCCTTACTTCCCCTACTTCATATCCCTCGATCGTCAGGTTTTCCATCGACCACCTGACCAAGCGTAGGGTTGGAAAGCCTATCGCTGCTGTCATTTTCCGTACCTGCCGATTTTTACCTTCCAATAAGCTTAAAGAGATCCAACTATCAGGTACTGACTTACGGAAACGAATGGGGGGATTTCTTTCTGGCAAAACCGGTATAGCTTCCAATATCTTGGCAAATGCCTTCTTAGTCTTGTATTGCTTGCCATCTACGGTGATTTCTACCCCATTTTCCAATGCCTGCACTTCCTCTTGGGTAGGAACGCCTTCTACTTGCACCAGGTAACTTCTTTTGTGCCCAAATACAGGATGTAACAGAAAATTGTTCAAGGCCTTATCATCGGTAATTAAAAGTAATCCCTCACTATCCTTATCCAAGCGGCCAACTGGATACACCTCGGGAGGAAAATTGAATACGTCTTTTAAGGTTTCCTGATCCCCACTAAACTGACTAAGAATTCCAAAGGGTTTGTAGATGACGAAATAGCGGTAGGGCATATAGGCTAGAGGTAGTTAGAATACAAAGCTAAAAAAAACGATTGGAATGCCATCAAACAAAAAAGCCTCGCATTTCTACGAAGCTTTTGTACCAGGAGCGGGAATCGAACCCGCACGACCTAATGGTCACAAGATTTTAAGTCTTGCGTGTCTACCAGTTCCACCATCCCGGCTTACTCTACTGCTAGAGCGTGTGCTTTGAAATAACAAAGCCCTCTTCTCAAGGGCCTTATTTGGAGCGAGAGACGAGATTCGAACTCGCGACCCCGACCTTGGCAAGGTCGTGCTCTACCAACTGAGCTACTCTCGCTTTTCTGACTTCAACCTTGTGTCTTTGTCAATTGTGAGTGCAAATGTATACCTCTTTTCTATATTTGCAAAACGTGCCAATAATTTTTTTTTATCTTTTTTTAAGTAAAACAGCCTTGAAATTGATTTTCAAGATCTTACTGCAGGCTATTCGCAAAAAGAATTTTCAGCATTTCGGGAGTATTTTTTGCACCCAGCTTTTTAAGGATATTTTTTCTGTGCGTATACACTGTATTTATGGCAATATAAAGTTTTTGAGCAATCTCCTCTGAGTTAAAGCCTTCCATCAGCAGCTTGGCCACCATTTTTTCTTTTTTAGTCAGGTTCACATTGATTTTTGGCTCCGTACGTGTACTTAAAACCTTCGTTCCGTCTTTGGATGTGTAGGAAAAACTCCAATCATAACTTGTAGTTTGTGGGGGAGTGGTAAGCTCTACGATCAGATGCAGATCTATCACTATATTTCCATTTTGGTCGACGAGATAAGGGCGTACCCTTGCAAAAAACCACTTGACCACCTTTGTATCCTTATGCACCCATCGGACAGTATACGTCCACTCAAAGCTTTCCTTTTCCTTGGAAGTCAATGTATGCCAGGTGTCAAAAACAATTTTTTGAAATCGAAACAACTCAGGCAAATCATCTGGATGGATCATACCAAGACCGGCTTCCATTCCTTTATTTTTAAGAAAAGACGCTGGATATCCGGTGATTTCCTCCACATTATCTGTATAAAATGCAAGTTTGAGTTCCCGATAATCAAAGCAAGCAATGACCAACCCCTCTTTTAGACCAATATGTTGTGCTGTTAATTCAAGATTAGCCAAACGTTGTTGTTCATCCGAATTTGGAACAAATTCTCTTTCCTGCCATTCCCTAAAATATACGGCATATTTATCTTGCCTTTGCAAGTCTTGTATCAATGACTCTTTCATAGCTTATTAAAAATTAAAACTAAGGAAAATCTAAATAAAGATAGCAAATTAATCGAGTTTTTTCTTGATTTCATTTAACTTTAATAAGGCCTCAATAGGTGAAATAGTATTGATATCTATCGCTTTAATTATTTCCTGTGCTTCTTTAAATTTAGGATCTATCTCAAACAAACTGAGTTGATAATTATTTTTTGGAATATCTTTCAGTCGATCAGAAGATTGATACATAGCCTTATCTTTTTCTAAATGAGTCATAATTTCGGATGCCCTGAGGACAACAGGATTGGGCATACCAGCCATTTGTGCCACATGAATACCAAAACTATGTTCGCTACCACCCTCTTTGAGTTTTCTCATAAATATCACTTTATTACCTACCTCCTTGACCGAAACATTGAAGTTTTTGATCTTCTTAAAATCAGTGGCTAGCTGATTGAGTTCATGGTAATGCGTGGCAAACAATGTTTTTGCACGGTATTTCGGATGATTGTGTAAATACTCCACAATAGACCAAGCTATACTGATCCCATCGTAAGTGGAGGTACCTCTTCCGATCTCATCCATTAAAACTAAACTTCTATCCGAAAGGTTATTTAAAATGCTAGCCGTCTCAGTCATTTCCACCATAAATGTGGACTCCCCCTTAGATAAATTATCAGAAGCACCCACCCTGGTAAAGACTTTATCAATGATGCCAATTCGTGCATAACTTGCTGGCACAAAGCTTCCCATCTGTGCCATCAACACAATCAAAGCAGTCTGACGAAGTAGCGCTGATTTACCTGCCATATTGGGGCCAGTGATGATGATGATTTGTTGACTGTCGTTATCTAGATAAATATCGTTGGGAATATAGGGCTCTCCTACAGGAAGTTGACGCTCGATCACTGGATGTCTCCCATCCTTGATTTCCAAGGTATCCGTATCCGAAATTTTCGGTATCACATAATTATTTGATTTGGCCACACGAGCAAAAGAAATGAGGCAATCCACTGTCGCTAAAACTCTGGCATTTTGCTGAATATTCACAACATATTCGGAAGCATCCTGAACCAATTCATTAAAATACCTTTGCTCAATCGCAATCATTCGGTCTTCTGCATTCAAGATTTTCTCTTCGTACTCCTTCAACTCCGGTGTGATGTAGCGTTCGGCATTCACAAGCGTTTGCTTTCGAATCCATTCCTGCGGAACTTTGTCCTTATGCGCATTCGTGACTTCCAAATAGTACCCAAAAACCTTATTGAATGCCACCTTAAGTGAGCTTATTCCGGTGCGCTGTGTTTCCCGTTGCTGCAAGGCGACTAAGTAATCTTTCCCTTGATTGGCTAACCCCCGGTACTCATCCAATTCTTCATCCACTCCACTCTTGATGATATTGCCCTGATGCACAAGCATGGGCGCATCCTCCATCAATTCCCGTTCGATTTTTTCCAACAAAAACTCACAACTATGAATTTGATCTGCCAATTTTTTGAGCGAGTCATTGGCTGTATTCTTCAAAGCATCTTTGATGGGCAAGGTATTTTTTAAAGCCTTCTTCAGCTGATTCATTTCTCTAGGATTGATGCGGGCTACCGCTACCTTAGAGATCAATCGCTCCAAATCTCCTATTTGCTTTAAATGTTGCATAATATCCTCCACCAACTCTTCTTGCTGATAAAAATATTCTACGACTTTTAGTCGCTCATCAATGGGGTCTTTTTCTTTTAGCGGGAGTACAAGCCATTTACGCATCATACGGGAACCCATCGGAGTAATGCTCTGATCCAAAATCGTAATCAATGGAATGCCTCCATCTTGGGGAGAATACACCAACTCCAAATTACGGACCGTAAATTTATCCAGCCAAACATACTTTTCCTCTGCAATCCTAGCAATGGAAGCAATATGTTTGACTTCCTTATGTTCGGTTTCTTCCAGGTAAAATAACACCGCACCAGCAGCAATGATCCCTTGGGAAAGGTTTTCAATGCCAAAGCCCTTCAACGTAGAAGTTGCAAAGTGATTGGTTAGTTTTTCGTAGGTATAGTCATACTGATACACCCAATCTTCGCAATGAAAGGTGGAAAAGTTTTCTTTTAACATCTCCTGCGCCTGTTGCTTGAAAGCCTTGGAATAGATAATTTCTGCGGGAGCAAAGGATTGAATCAGCTTTTCTACGTAGGACTCACTACCCTCTGCCACCATAAATTCGCCAGTGGATAAGTCTAAAAAGGCAATACCAAACAAGTCCTTTGAAAATGCAATGGAAGCCAAATAATTGTTTTTTCGCTTGTCCAACACATTATCATTGAAAGAAAGGCCAGGTGTCACCAACTCAGTGACTCCCCTTTTCACAATTCCTTTGACTTCTTTGGGATCTTCTAGTTGATCACAAATAGCCACACGGTTGCCTGCTCTGACTAATTTTGGCAGGTAGGTATCCAACGAGTGATGAGGAAAGCCTGCCAATTCAATATGGGAAGCCGCTCCATTGGCTCTCTTCGTCAAAACAATGTCCAATACCTTACTTGCAGTAACTGCATCTTCCCCGAATGTTTCATAGAAATCCCCTACTCGAAAAAGCAACAAGGCTCCCGGATGTTTTGCTTTGATCGCATTGTATTGCTTCATCAAGGGGGTTTCTTTTACTTCCTTTGCTTTGGCCATTTCAACCTATTTAAAATCTTTCTGCTAATTTTGACATGGAATAAAGCCTGAAATTACAGCATATCATCAGCCTAAACAAAAACACATGAAAAAATTAAGTATGGACGAATTGAACAGACTCAGTGTAGAGGAATTCAAAAAAGTTGAAAAAACACCCATCGTCATCGTTTTGGATAATGTGCGAAGCTTAAATAATGTAGGCTCTGCTTTCCGGACCTCAGATGCTTTTTTGGTAGAAAAGATTATTTTGTGTGGTATTACAGGAACCCCTCCACATCGGGAAATCCAAAAAACAGCACTGGGAGCTACAGAGTCTGTAAATTGGGAGTATGCAGCAAATACACTTGAAGCAGTTCAACGATTAAAAAATGATGGATACATGGTTTGTGCCATCGAACAAGTAGATGTATCTGTACCATTGGATCAATTTGAGGTGACCAAAAATGAGAAATATGCTTTAGTATTCGGCAATGAAGTTTTTGGAGTAGAAGAATCTATCATCTCTGCTGCCGATCGGGTCATTGAAATTCCCCAACTTGGAACCAAGCACTCCTTAAATATTTCAGTCAGCTTAGGAATTGTTGTTTGGGATTTGATTTCCAAACTAAAGAAATTAGCATAAAAAAAGAGGCCATTTCGGCCTCCTTCGCAATGAGTATTTTAGGTTTAATATTTTTAATCTTCTCTAAATTTATCAACAATGTAAAGGAAAAGATTAAATGATAACGTAGACATACTTTCCTTTTTGACTTGCTCTTTGTCGCTTCCTTGCTTAAACAATGGGTTTTCTTTTTTCACTACTGGAGCTGAAGGAGTAGCTGCAGGAATTTTTGCTGGAGCAGGCTTGGAACCGATACCATCTTTTCCTTCAACATAAGAAGCATCTACTGTTTCAAAATTAACCACATCTGCACTTTTAGGAACATCTGGCATATTCCTATCTTTATCGCTTTGGGCCAATGTATTGCCGCTCATCAAAAAACCGAAAAATATAAAACTCGAAAGAGCAAAGAAATATTTAAGTTCGATTTTATTAAGAGAGTTCATAGATTTGGTGAGTTATATACTATTTAACACTTATTTTCGTGTAAGGTTTCCAAAAGTATAAAAATTAATTCTCGAATGCAAACGATTGACTTTAGTGATTTTCAAAGAATTGAGCTCCGAATTGGCACAATCGAACGTTGTGAAATCTTTGAAAAAGCCAAAAAACCATCCTATAAATTATGGATCAACCTAGGTGAACTGGGAATTAAAAAATCTTCTGCACAAATCACTCAAGTCTACCAGCCAGAAGAGCTAATCGGAAAGCAGGTTTTGTGTGTGTGTAATTTTCCTCCCAAACAAATCGCAGACTTTATGTCAGAGGTTCTTGTCACAGGAGTGAACAATAATGAAGGTCATGTGGTATTGATGACCGTTGATCAAAAAGTACCGGATGGAAGTAAGCTTTATTAAACGTGTGAAGAAGGAAGGATGAGGCGAGATGCGAGAGACGAGTGTCGTGACTTAACAAAGGAGGGGCTAACTAAGATTTTTAGATTTTAGAGGGTAGACTTGAATTCCTTCAGACAGGATTTAGACTTAAAAGTATGTACAAAGTCTTATGAGGGGGTCGTGATACTTAATAGCAGCGTCCGGAACGTGAGACACTGGAACACAAAACTCACATTTGAGGAACGTCGACCTCTAATCCACTATCCAACAACCTACAGGCATATACTTTCAAATCTGGGCAAGTTCCTGCTTTTACCTGCCCAGTTTGAAGATCAAACCTGTATTCATGTAAAGGACAAACCACTTCCTCATACTGGGTGATTCGACCCTGAGTAAGATCTGCTTTTCTATGGGGACATTGGATCTCAAAGGCAAAGATTTGCTCCTCTATTCGCACAATACCCAGTTGATATTGGCCAACCTTAATTTTTTGTATGCGTAAGTTGGGAAGAAAACTCTGAACTTCTGATTTGTTCCGTCCAAGGAAATATGTTTTCATAAGCATTTATTAAACTGTAATTTAGCATATAAACATTTATCAAACTACTGTATGAAAAAGCTATTGATCATTCCAATGTTGTTTTTGGGGTCCATCCTATTCGCACAAAGCATAGAAGGCGCTTGGAAACTCACGCACCAAAATGGGCAAGAGATTACCAATGCAGAATATATAAAACTGATACAAGATGGATATTTTGCGTTTGGGGCTAAATTAATGGATGGTGATAAATTTTTAGGTGCCGGAGGCGGAGATATAAAAATTGAAGGGAATCAATACATTGAAACACTCGATTTTTATACACTAGATCCCGAATCGGTAGGCACCACGGTATCCTATGGATTTGAGTTAAAGGATGATCAACTATTGCTTTCCAAAACGATTGATGGTCAGCCTGTACAGGAAGTTTGGCGAAAAATAGGAACTAGAAATGATGCCTTGACAGCCAACTGGGTTTTTACCGGAAGAAAGTCTGAGGGTGAAATCAGAAGAAGTACACCTGGAGACAGAAGAACCGTCAAAATTTTGACAGGAGGAAGATTTCAATGGATCGCATTTAATTCAGCAACAAAGGAATTTATGGGTACAGGAGGTGGAACCTATGCTGCTGAAAATGGAAAATACATTGAAAGCATTACTTTTTTCTCCAGGGATGATAGCCGAGTAGGAGCATCGTTAAGTTTTGATTTTGAAGTAATTGACAATGAGTGGCATCATTCAGGCTTAAGCTCCACGGGAAATCCCATTTACGAGATCTGGAGTAAATACCGGGATGCCTACACACCTTCAAAGTAAACATACAAAGACTGTTTGATGGTTACAATCCATCAAACAGTCTTCTTTTCAAACCAACTTTAACAACGTTCTAAAAATTACCAAACGGTCTCCGTACCGATTTTGAGTATCTGCCTGAAGTTTTGGCGCAAAGTTTTGCTGATAGTTCATGATATTTTCCATGCTATCAGCAAAATACTGTACAGAATAATTTAAGCTGCCATCCTCGGAATCGTGCATGATTTTGAAAAGTTTGTTTTCCACAAACATACCTGTGGCGAGCACATGCGGAATGTGTTCAGATTTCATCCAATCCAACCACTCTTTTTCCATTTCTTTCTCAACATTGACAGTCACATTGTATAAATACATATTTTTACGCGTTGAATGAGTTTATCTACCAGATTACTCAACAAATATACGGGAGTGTTGTTAAATGACAGGAAAAAAACGACGGAGACATGACTCGAATTGCGGAAAAAGAAACCCCTACTATGATCAATAAACTGAGGCAAAAACAAAACACCGTCAAATTTGTACTGACAGTTGTTTATATAGTTGGAATCGTAGGGATGGCTATTCCCAGTGTGCGAACTATTTTCCAAGCATTAACGCCCATTCATCTATTATTTAGTTTAGGGATATTATTACTATTTCATCGAGACTGGAATACATCCTTTATAGTATTTGCATTAGCAGCCTTTTCCATAGGCTTTCTTTCTGAAGTTTCGGGTGTTCATACAGGGTTTCCTTTTGGTAATTACATCTATGGTCCCGTATTAGGAGTCAAACTATGGGAAGTACCTTTGATGATTGGAGTAAACTGGTTTTTATTGATTTACACTAGCGGACAATTAGTCAAAAAGTATATTTCAAATAAGGTTGTAGCTTCCTTTATTGGGGCATTAGTGATGACAGGAATAGATTATTTGATTGAACCCGTAGCTGTAGCGCTTGATTTTTGGACATGGGATGGAGGGATTATTCCTTTGTCCAACTACTTAGGTTGGATAGGTGTCTCCTTTTTAATTCAATTGATCTACCATTTTGGGTCATTCCAAAAAGATAACTCGCTCTCAACCTATCTTTTAATTCATTTGGTAATCTTCTTCGCTGCCCTCAATTTTATCTTGTAGGGCCCTTGAACAATCTAATCGAATCAAAGTTATGTTTGTAATGTATGCAGTAATATTTACAATTTTGGGTTTTTTGTCCATGGAATTGGCGGGTTGGTTCATTCATAAATATCTTATGCATGGCCCTCTTTGGTCCATACACAAAACCCATCATGAGCCTTCCAAATCCTTTTTTGAACTTAACGATGTATTCTCATTACTATTTGGCTCCATTGCCATTGTATTGATCTTGTTAGGTGTCGGAGAATTGGATTACAGATTTTGGATGGGCGCTGGAATCAGTATTTATGGGATGAGTTATTTCTTCATCCACGATGTATTGGTGCACAGAAGGTTTAAGTGGTTTGAGAGACCTCGAAGCAAATGGCTTTTAGGTATATTCAAAGCACATCAAGCACATCATGCCACTAATAAAAAAAATGATGCGGTTTCCTTCGGTTTATTTATAGTTCCAAAAAAATACTTTAAAAGTAAGTAACGTGAGTACCTATTCAATCAAAGACCTCGAGCAGCTATCTGGTATAAAAGCACATACACTTCGTGTGTGGGAACAACGATACAATTTGTTGATGCCCAAACGGACGGATACCAATATCAGGTATTACGATGATGATGACTTGAAGCTTATACTAAATGTAGCCTTACTAAATGATAACGGTTACAAAATTAGTAAGATAGCCAATATGACAGATCATGAGATGAGAGAGGAAGTCGTTAAATTGACGGACAGAACGTTGACTCATGATGATCAGATACATGCCATGACATTAAGCATGATTGAAATGGATGAGGAGCGATTTGACAAAATACTATCAACCAATATTCTCAAGTTAGGATTTGAACAGACTATGATGAATATCATTTATCCGTTTATGTCCAAAATTGGAGTTCTTTGGCAAACAGGCGCTATTAACCCTGCTCAAGAACATTTCATAAGCAACTTGGTCCGACAAAAACTAATCGTAGCTATTGACGGGCAAGTGTACAAAGGCGGAGGTAAAAAATTCCTCTTATTTTTACCTGAGGGGGAGTTACATGAAATTTCCATCCTATTTGCTTGTTATTTAATCAAATTAAGTGGACACAAAGTACTCTACTTGGGTCAAAGCACGCCAAGTGAAGATCTGTTCTCTGTTTACAAATTACACAAGCCAGAGTTTTTGATGACAGTGATTACTACATCACCTTCTACAGAATTTGTCCAAAACTACGTGGACAATCTTGCAGAAAACTTCCCGCAGTCCACTATCATTGTATCAGGTTATCAGGTAGTGGGTCAAGATTTTAAATTCCCTAAAAATGTAACACCGCTATACTATCTACGCAGTCTAAAGGAATATTTGCAAGAAATCAATCAGGTACTTCAAGAGAAATAGTTGAAATAATTAAACAAAAGATTAAACAAGACGGATTTTTTTAAATCCGTTTTTTTTTGATCTAAACCGTCTTTAAACGTGTATAAATGGACATAATAAGCGATTACCACTTCAAAAATCTTACTTTTGTTTAAGTTTTTTTAAATTTTATTAGACAAAATGTTTGGAAGTTGTTTAAGTTTCACTACATTTGATTAAACAAAATGATAGAAGCCATGACAACTCTAGAATTCAGTTACTCGTTAAACAAATTATCAAGTTCTTTGAAGCCTTTCGCTCTCAAACTTACCAGAGATACAGATGATGCAAACGATTTGCTTCAGGACACAATGGTAAAGGCATTTACTAATAAAGATAAGTTTACGGAAGGGACAAATCTTAAGGCATGGTTGTACACCATTATGAAAAATACTTTTATTACCAACTATCAACGAATGGTAAGAAGAGGTACTTTTGTAGATACTACTGATAACCTTCATTACTTGAATTCAGGTGATACCTTGGTAGAGAATAATGCATATGGTGACTTCACTATGGATGACATTTACAGCGCCATTGAAAAACTAGATGATGTTTACAAAGTTCCATTCATGATGCATTACAAGGGTTTTAAATATCATGAAATTGCCGAAAAATTAAACATTCCAATAGGAACTGTTAAAAATAGAATACATATTGCTAGAAAACTGTTGAAAGAAGATTTACACGTGTATCAACACAAAAATTGATTTTATGTCTAAAAAAAATGTAGTTGTGATAGGTTCAGGATTTGCAGGACTATCAGCAGCAACTCATTTGGCACACAACGGATACCAAGTTACCTTATTAGAAAAAAATACAACCCCCGGTGGTAGAGCTCGCAAGTTCGAATCCGAGGGTTTTGTCTTTGATATGGGGCCAAGTTGGTATTGGATGCCAGATGTATTTGAAAGTTACTTTGCAAATTTCGGCAAAAAGCCCTCAGATTATTATACGCTCAAAAGACTAGACCCATCCTATACTGTAGTATTTGGCGAAAATGACTTTTTGGATATCCCTGCGGATCTTAACGAATTCAGAACTATGCTCGAACGCATCGAGCCTGGCGTCGGCCCTAAGCTGGATGAGTTTTTAAAACAAGCCGCATATAAATATGAGGTTGGTATTAAGGACTTGGTCTATAGACCAAGCAGAAGTCTTTTGGAATTTGCCAGTCCCGCATTATTAGCGGATATGCTTCGAATGGACATTTTTCAGTCCATGTCCAAGCACGTAAGAAAATTCTTTAAAGAGGATAAAATTATCCGTCTGATGGAGTTTCCTGTTCTGTTTTTGGGAGAAACAGCCGATAATATCCCAGCGCTCTATTCCTTGATGAACTATGCTGATATTGCTTTAGGAACGTGGTATCCTGATGGAGGCATGCATAAAATCATTGAAGGGATGGTGGCTTTGGCAGAAGAAAAAGGGGTTGTATTCCAATACGATGCAGAGGTTGTTTCCTTGGAAGTAACTAATGGTGTGACAACTGGAGTACTAACCAAGAATGGAAAAAAATATGCAGCAGATGTAGTGGTAGCTGGTGCAGACTACCACCACATAGATCAACACGTATTGGCTCCTGAATACAGAAACTACGATGCCAAATACTGGGATAAAAGAGTTATGGCCCCTGGGAGTTTATTGTTTTACCTCGGTGTCAACAAAAAGCTAAAGAACTTAAGACATCACAACCTTTTCTTTGATGAGCCTTTAGGGCCACATGCAGATGCCATTTATACAAATCCAAGATGGCCAGAAAAACCTTTGTTTTATGCTTCCGTTCCATCTATATCAGATGCAACAGTAGCTCCGGAAGGTATGGAAAACCTATTTTTATTGGTACCTCTTGCTCCTGATTTGGATGATTCAGAAGAAATGCGTGAAAAATACTATGATATTATCATGGACAGGCTAGAGAAATTGACTGGCCAAAATGTACGAGATCATGTCATATACAAGCGATCCTATGCCCACAAGGACTTTAAAAGTGACTACCATGCATTCAAAGGAAATGCCTATGGACTTGCCAATACGCTTTTCCAAACGGCCATATTAAAACCTTCTTTGAAGAATAAGAAAATCAGAAATCTATATTACACCGGTCAGTTAACTGTACCAGGCCCAGGAGTTCCTCCTTCACTGATCAGCGGACATGTTGTCTCAAAAGAAGTGATGAAAGAAAACAAATTATAAACTAATTGGTATATTGAGGGTATGGATGCTAAAAAACTCTACGATGATACAACTTTCGAGTGCAGTAAACTGATCACACAACGGTATAGCACCAGCTTCACCTTGGGTATCAAAACCCTCGACAAAAAGTTTCATCTTCCCATTTATGCCATTTATGGCTTTGTCAGGTACGCTGATGAAATCGTGGATACATTTCACGATCAGGATAAAAAGTCTTTACTGGCAGACTTTAAAAAAGACACCTATGAATCCATAGCAAAAGGTATCTCTCTCAATCCTGTACTTCATGCTTTTCAATTGATTGTCAATCAATATCAAATTGATTTAGATTTGATCGAGGCATTTTTGAAAAGTATGGAGATGGATTTGGACTTTAAAACCTACAATGACTCTAAGTACAATGAATACATCTATGGTTCTGCCGAAGTAGTTGGATTGATGTGCCTGAAAGTATTTGTAGAAGGAGATCAGAGCGAATACCTGCGCCTTCGGGAACCCGCTTGCAAGCTGGGAGCTGCTTTTCAAAAAGTCAATTTCCTAAGAGATATCAAGAGTGATTACGAAGAACGTGGCCGAGTCTATTTCCCTGGAGTAGACTTTATGTCATTCGACAAATCTGCCAAGGTTTTAATAGAAGAGGATATACAGAAAGATTTTGATGAAGCTCTTATTGGCATTAACCAACTACCAAAAGGAGCCAAATTGGGAGTGAAAGTGGCGTATCTGTACTACCAAAAACTGTTTGACAAAATCAAGGGTTTGCCTGCCGAAACCATTACACACGAAAGAATCCGTATTCCAAACACCAAAAAGATTTCTCTATTGATCGGAACCTATTTTGGGATGAAATTAGGTTTTAGTTAAAATTCTTAGGATACATTAATTATATTTGAGTTAACAGATTGAAAAACAATTTTCAAATATCCAAAGTTTCTAGCATATGATGAATTTGCGTGTGTATATAGACCAACATTCGGGCTTTTGCTTTGGCGTTGTTTATGCAATTGAAATGGCCGAAGAAATACTAGAAGAACAGGGATACTTGTACTGCTTAGGAGATATCGTCCATAATGATGAGGAAGTTAATAGACTTACCAATAAAGGTCTTAGGATCATTGACCATGATCAGCTCCGAAACTTGCGGGATGAAAAAGTATTGATTCGCGCACACGGTGAACCTCCATCTACCTATGAGCTTGCCATCCACAATAACCTCACTTTGATTGATGCGAGTTGTCCTGTGGTTTTGAAACTACAAAACAGAATCAAAAACTCTTACGATAAAGACGAGACGATTTATATTTACGGCAAGCATGGACATGCAGAAGTTATTGGCCTGCTCGGTCAGACAAGCAACAATGCTGTAGTTTTCCAAGACATCAGTGAATTAGACTTGGATGCTTTACCAAAAAATCTGACACTTTACAGTCAGACCACCAAAAGCACGGATAAATTTTACGAAATCAATCAAATCCTTCGTGAAAAAGGTATCACAGTCAATACCAATGATACCATTTGCCGCCAAGTTTCCAATAGAGACAAAGAATTAAGAGATTTTGCAGATAAATTTGATAAAATCGTTTTTGTCAGTGGCACTAAGTCCTCCAACGGAAAAGTGCTTTACAACGTATGTAAAGATAAAAACCCCAATACTTATTTTGTATCCAACTCCGACCAAGTTGATAAAGCTTGGTTTAACGAAAATGATACAGTGGGTATATGTGGGGCTACATCTACACCCATGTGGTTAATGGAAGAAGTCAAAAACAGATTGCAGACTTTCTGAAATCACCGCAGTACAACCAAAATATGTCCTCTTTAGCAACTCAAACTTCCGATTCCATTGGCTCTAAAGGAACGGCAATAGCCCTATCCATTATTTTTTCATGGGCAATATTGCTGGTCATCTTACTGCGTTGGGAGTTTTCCTGGGACAATCCCTTAGTTTATGTTGCAGTCCTGTTACAAATGCACTTGTACACCGGCTTATTTATTACTGCCCACGATGCGATGCACGGTGTAGTATCTCCTCATAAAAAATTAAATCATACGCTGGGTTGGATTTCGGCAATCCTTTTTTCCTATAACTTTTACTGGAAACTTTTCCCAAAACATCATGAACACCATCGCTACGTTGCTACTGACAAAGACCCTGATTATCACGCTTCCGGTAATTTCTTTATTTGGTACCTAAGCTTTATCAGACAGTACGTAACTGTATGGCAAGTCTTATTGATGGCTATAACCTTCAATATTCTCAAGCTCTTCTTACCTACAGAAAACCTCATTGTTTTTTGGATGGTCCCTGCTATTCTTTCTACCTTACAATTATTCTATTTCGGAACATACATCCCGCACAAAGGAGCGTCTGATAACAAACATCACTCCCGTTCCCAATCAAAAAATCATCTGTGGGCATTTATTTCCTGTTACTTTTTTGGTTACCATTTTGAGCATCATGATTCACCAGGAACTCCTTGGTGGAGACTATGGAAAATCAAAGAAAATAACCAGTAGTCACTTAACTGCTAAAAAACGCAAAATAATCCCTCTTTAACTGAACAATTATTTGGTAGAAAACATTTAGCATATGTTAGAAAGCTAAACCAATGAAACGTTCATTTACAATTTTAATCTGTTTATTGATGTCACTGTCTGTTTTCGCCCAACAAGGTGCAGAAATCAGAGGTCGCGTATTCAATCCTGTCAATAATGAAGGGATTCCCTTTGCCAATGTAATCATTCTAGGCACCGACTACGGTGCAGTTACTGACATTGATGGTAACTATGTTTTATCAAACATTGAGCCCGGACTCTATAACATTCGCGCAAGCTTTGTTGGCTACCGATCGCAAACGCAGTTCGAAATCCAAGTTACACGTGCCAGAGCTGTACAATTAAACTTTGAGCTTAGAGAAGAAGCATCGGATTTGACTGAGGTTACTGTGAATGCAGATTTTACGCGTTCGGATGAAACCCCCATTTCAGTAAGAAGACTCAATACCAATGAAATCGAACGATACCCTGGTGGTAACCGAGATATTAGTCGTGTAATCCAATCCCTCCCAGGTGTGGCTAGCACAGCAGCCTTCAGGAATGATATCATCATCAGAGGTGGTGCGCCCAACGAAAATAAATTCTTTATTGATGATATCGAAGTACCTGTCATCAACCACTTTGCCACTCAAGGTTCTTCTGGTGGACCCGTCGGTATCCTCAATGTAAACCTCATAAAAAATGTAGATGTTATCACTGGTGGATTCCCCGCTGATCGGATGAATTCACTCAGTTCATTCTTCAATTTCGAGCTGAAAGAAGGAAGAAGTGATAAAATGTTTACCCAGATGACCATAGGTGCTAGTGAATTTACGGTCTCCAATGAGGGTCCTATTGGCGAAAAAACCACCTATTTGATATCAGCCAGAAGGTCCTACTTGCAGTTTTTATTCAGAGCAATTGGACTCCCATTTCTTCCCGATTTTTATGACTTCCAAGTGAAAACTGTCACCAAAATCAATGACAAAACCGAACTCACATTCCTTGGTGTAGGAGCGATCGATTTATTTTCATTGAACTTTGATGAGCCACGCAATGAAACTGTGGAAGAACGTGAAAACAGATTATTCTTGCTAGATAATCTACCTATTTCCACACAATGGAACTATGCTACTGGCTTACGCTTAAAAAGATTTCGTGAAAATGGATTTTGGACTTTTGTTTTGAGCAGAAACATGCTCAATAACCGTTCTTTCAAATACGCAGGAAATGATGAATCCATGCGGGAAAATTTATTGTTTGACTATTTGTCTCAAGAAAGCGAAAATAAATTCCGCGCTGAAAACTCCATTTTTAAAGGTTCTTTAACCTTAAAATATGGCGTAAACTATGAATTTTCTCGATTCACCATTAGTAATTTTGACCGACAGACCCTTGCGCCCATTGGACAGGTGATCGATGTTAGCAGTAAATCACTCTTTCATAGTTATGGGGCTTTTGTATCGGCTAGCAAAAACTATTTGAATGAACGCCTATTGATTTCGGGAGGAGTTCGGATAGATGGGTCTGACTTTGGACAAACTGCTCAAAATCCCTTGAATCAAATCAGCCCACGTATCAGTGTTTCGTATCAACTAAAGCCCAATCTTTTTTGGACCTCCAATGCTGGTATTTATTATCAAAGACCCCCATACACAGCTTTAGGGTTTAGAAACAACGAGGGAGTACTAATCAATCAAGAAAATAATATCCAATTTATTCGCTCCTCACAATTAATTACAGGCATAGAAAAAGTAATTCCAGAGAAGAGTAGAAGATTCAGCATGGAGGCTTTTTACAAGCATTACAACAATTACCCTTCTTCTGTATTGAATGGAATAGCACTCGCAAATCTAGGGGCAGACTTTGGAGTGATTGGCAACGAAGAGGTCCGATCCGATGCTGAAGGCAGAGCATATGGATTGGAGTTTTTGGCGCAGCAACGATTCTTTAACAATTTCTATGGTATCGGTTCTCTAACCTTGGTACGAAGCGAATTTACCAATCCAAATACAGAAGGTTTTATACCATCGGCTTGGGATAACCGTTTCATTGTGAGTTTGACTGCCGGCAAACGATTTGGTAAAAACTGGGAAATTGGAGCTAGATGGAGATTCCTAGGTGGTACGCCTTACACGCCAATTGATGTGGAAACCTCTTCATTGATTGAAGTTTGGGATTTGAGAGGATTACCAGTGCTGGATTTTTCACAAATCAATGCTCTTCGATTGAGGTCTTTCCATCAGTTGGACCTTCGGATTGATAAGCGTTACTTTTTTGACAAGTGGAACCTGAATTGGTATTTTGATATTCAAAATGCTTATAACTTCCTTGCCGAACAACCTCCGCTGCTTATCCCCACACGAAACACAGATGGCAGTTTGCAGGTTAATCCAAACGATCCCACAAGATATAACATGAGACTTGTAGACAATCCCGCAGGTACTATTTTACCTACTGTAGGTTTGATTGTAGAGTTTTAAACAGTCTCAGGATTTATCACCTTTATTTAACTAACTTTGTCCCCATGAAAATTTGGTTGTTTTCTTGGGGACTTTTTTTCTTCAGCATTCCTGAGCTCTTTTCACAAGAACTTGATTCAATTCCTGACACAAAAAGGCCAGTCATCGAACAAGTGTTTGATTTTGGGGATCAGGTGATCAATTTTATTTCAGGAGAAAAATGGACCATCATTCCTGCCGTGGTATATAGTCCTGAAACCAGTTTGGGGCTTGGTGCCCGGGCTTTGCGAATTTTTAGGAGTAAGGAAAATCCAAACTTACGGCCTTCAACTCTCCCGATCACATTTTTATATACGCTCAATAATCAACAAATATTGACAACTGAATTAGAGTGGTGGGCCAATGATAATAAATCCTACACCAATGCCCGAATAGAACTCTCCAATTTCCCATTCAAATATTTCGGCATTGGCAATCATCCATTATCGGGAACGGGCGAATCTTACACCACTCAATATGCCTCGTTCCATGTCAATTATGAGCATATGCTTTTGAAGGGAATTTATTTAGGCCCTCGATACGAATTTCGGGTTGACCGTATTTCCAACCGACTGGATAATGGCCTTCTGGAGACAGAAAGACCAATAGGATTTGATGGGCAGCTGCTATCCGGCTTGGGATTAGTCCTTAACCATGACACGAGGGATAATATCTTTCAACCAGAGAAAGGCTGGTTTAACCGGGTATCTTGGATGCAGTTTTCACAAAGTCTAGGAAGTAGGGTTAACTTTAGTCAAGTGACCTTGGATGCTAGGAAATACATCACCATTAAGCCTCAGCAGGTGTTGGCAGTTCAATCGTGGTGGAGTTTTACTCAGGGCGATGCCCCTTTTCAAAACATCTCATTGATCGGAGGAAGTGAGCGTATGCGAGGCTATTTTGAAGGGAGGTTTCGTGATCGTCATGGTATGGTTCAGCAAGCAGAATACCGCTTTCGTATTCATCGAAATTTGGGGATGGTAGCTTTTGTCCATGCTGGCCAAGTAGCATCTAGTCTAAAAGATTTTTCAAAAAATCAGTTTCGCTATGGAGCGGGAATTGGCTTTCGATACCGTTTGACCCCAGATGGTTTAAATATTCGCTTAGACATCGCAGTGGGCGATCAACGTGCATTTTACTTTGGTTTGAATGAGGTGATTTAATGAAAAGGCTATTAGATTTCCATACCCACCAATCCCCAAATCCCACACGTCTATATAATTTGGATACTCCCCATCCATTGGACTATCCTTTTTCAGTGGGTATCCATCCATGGAAATTAGACGAATCATGGGCAAAGCAATTGGACGAACTAACTCCCCTACTGGAGCACCCTCGCGTTTTTGCTCTTGGAGAAATTGGCTTCGATAGGTTGAAAGGTCCAGCTACTGAAATACAGCAAGCTGCTTTTCAGACCCAAGCAGACTTAGCCAAGTACCACAAGCTACTAATCATCCTCCACTGTGTGAAAGGATTTCATCTTTTGCAAGCTTACCTAAAACGGAATCCTGACAGCGCTCCCATCATTTGGCATGGCTGGAATTTAAAAATAGAACTAGCACAAAGTCTTTTGACTTATCCCGTTTATTTTTCTTTTGGAAAACATCTTCTACTTGAGAAATCTCATGCCCAACAATGGCTCCAAAAATGTCCAAAAGATAAAATTTTTTTCGAGACTGATGATTCTGATCTATCGATAGAATCGATTTATGCGCAAGCTTCTGTACTTTTGGGCTGTTCAATTGAACAATTAAGCGCATTGACGCATTCTAATTGGAAAAAAATCTCAAATAAACAGTGGTATGAATGATTTTGCATGGTTGTCCCGAACGGAACTAATCGTGGGTAGAAGTGGCTTAGAGAAATTAGCATCAAAACATGTACTCGTGGTCGGGCTTGGAGGAGTAGGCTCCTTTGCTGCTGAATTTATCTGTCGTTCAGGAATAGGAGAAATGACGATCATTGACGGAGATACGGTGGATGTGTCCAACTGCAATAGACAACTACCCGCAACTCAAAAAAATGTAGGCCAATCAAAAGCCGAATGGATGGAAGAGCGCCTGCTATCTATCAATCCAAACTTAAAAATACATGTGATCAAGGAATTTTTAAATCCTGAACCCATGAATGAACTTTTGGAAAAGCATACATTCGATTATGTGGTAGATTGTATAGACAGTATTACACCCAAACTTGTCCTGATTCAAAGCGCCATCAACAAAGGCTATCCAGTAGTAAGCTCCATGGGAGCAGGAGGAAAAGTAGATCCTACCAAAGTCAGAATAGCACCTATTGAAGATACTTATAACTGCAAGTTAGCAAGATACGTACGCAAATACCTGAAAAGAATGGGGATCAAAAACGGCTTTAAAGCTGTTTTTTCCGAGGAGCTGCCCATGAAAGAAAGTTTGATGCTAACCGATGGGAAAAACTATAAAAAATCAGCTTATGGAACTATGTCTTTCTTACCTGCTGCATTTGGGTGTAGCTGTGCTTCTGTAGTGGTCAATGACTTACTTGCGAGCTAATCCAAAAAAAGAGGCTGTCTCATAAGTCAATACTTTCAACTATTGCTCAAAATTAATTTGGCATTCATGCAGAGGAACCTAGTGTCTTAGAGCCTTCGTGGAATATTTAGCCACAAAGACTCTAAGTCACAAATGGATAGATTCTTAAACAGAATTTTATTTGGGAGAAAATTCTGAAAATCTATTTATAAATAGCCTCTTTTTTGTTATCCTTTCATCAAGGCATTGTATCTTTTTTCTACTACGGACCAATCAATGATATTCCAAAAAGCGGAAACATAGTCCGGCCTTCTATTTTGATAATTTAAGTAGTATGCATGTTCCCATACATCAATACCTAACAAAGGGATCCCTTGAATATCGGAAACATCCATTAGCGGATTGTCTTGATTCGGTGTAGAACCCACTTGAAGTAGGTTGTTTTTATCCAAAACTAACCAAGCCCAACCAGAACCAAATCTTCCTTTTGCAGCATCTTCGAATTTTGTTTGGAATGCTTCATAGCTACCAAATGCTCCATTTATAGCCTCTGCCAAATCTCCACCTGGCTGACCTCCACCGTTGGGCGACATCACTTTCCAAAATAATTCATGGTTATAATGTCCACCTCCATTATTTCTCATCTTGGTGGAGTAGTTGGAAATGTTCATCATCACCTCTTCCAATGGCTTGCTTGTATCCACTCCTTCTTCAGCAGCAGCCTCAGCCAGATTTTTGGCATAAGCAGCAGCATGCTTGGTGTAGTGAATTTCCATGGTCATAGCATCAATATGAGGCTCCAAAGCGGTATAATCATAGCCTAAAGGCATTTGCTCAAAACCAGTACTCAAGAGTATTTGGGTAGAATCCCCACCTTCAGAACCACCACCACAGGCAGTCAAAAAAGCAGAACCTACCAAGCTACTTCCTATCCCTAAAGCTAGTGTAGCTTTGCTACTTTGACTCAGAAATGTCCGTCTGGATACGCGATAGTTTGTTTTTTTCATATCTATAAGTTTTTCTTTTGACCTGTTTAGTTTTACAAAAGATAAGCACCAAGTTAACCAATTCGTCTTGAATATAAAACCAAAATAGGACAATACGTCGCAATTTATGACAAGATGGTTAAGTTTGTAAAACCATCTTACTATTGGATTGGTTTTTGAAACAAACGAAAGAAATCCCACAAGGGATGAATTCTTATGGAAATTTTATTTTACAAATACCAGGGAACTGGTAATGATTTTGTGATGATTGACGATCGGGAGTCAACATTTCCAATCGATAATCTAGCGTTAGTTCGCTCTCTTTGCGACCGAAAGTTTGGTATTGGCGCAGATGGATTGATTGCCGTTCGAACGCATGATTCCTTTGACTTTGAAATGATTTATTTCAACGCCGATGGAAGTCAGAGTATGTGTGGGAATGGCGCCCGCTGTGCGGTTGCATTTGCCCATTTTTTGGGTATCATTGGTAAAAAAACGAGCTTTCTTGCGATTGACGGACCCCATGCCGCTTGGATAAACAATCCTGCATGGGTAGCATTAGAGATGAGCCCTGTAAAGAGTCTGGAAATAAAAGATAATGACCATTTTGTAAACACAGGTTCTCCCCACCACGTACAGTTTGTGGAGCATATTCATGATTTCCCAGTAGTGGATACAGGCGCCAAGATACGCTATGATCAGTCATATGCTCCAAACGGAACCAATGTCAACTTTCTAAGTCCCATCAGTACAGAAGAAATTTATGTGCGTACATATGAACGTGGCGTAGAAAATGAAACCCTCTCCTGTGGCACCGGTGTTACTGCGTGTGCATTGGTATTTGGAAAAGCAGTCGGAATAGAAAAGGTATTCATACAGACTCTTGGAGGGAAATTGGAGGTTTCTTTCACTAGCAGGGAAGATGGCAGCTTTGATAACATCATCTTAAGTGGTCCTGCCGAACAGGTATATCAAGGTAAAATAGTCAAAGAAATATAAGCGGATGCAAGAAATAGTGCGTTTCAACAACACATCAGCAGCCTTTATGTTAGGAAGTTTACAATTATTCATAAAAAGGGCGTAATTTTAAGGCCCTGAATTATACAAAACAGCTATGTTAGATATTATTGCCAAAGGATTAGCCAAAGTTTTTGGAACAAAATCCGATAGAGATATAAAAGAGTTAAAGCCAAAAGTAGCTGTAATCAATGCAGCTTTTAGCAAATTGCAAGGGCTGACGGATGATCAACTCCGTGGAAAAACAGCTGAAATCAAAGGAATCATCGATGCAGAATTGAAATCCTTCGATGATAAAATCGAAGAGTTGAGAGCGCAGATTGAAGCGTTGGATCCCAAACAAGTTCATGAGAAAGATGCGCTATTTAATGATATTGACAAAACCGAAAAAGACAGAAATGCAGCATTAGAGGTGGTCTTGGAAAAGGTCATGGCAGATGCTTTTGCCGTCGTCAAAGAAACAGCGAGAAGGTTTAAAGAGAATGGGAAATTGGTTGTCAATGCTACTTTGAAAGATAAGGAGCTGGCTGCCCGCAAACCAAATGTGGAGATCAGTGGCGAGCAAGCTATTTGGCACAACAAATGGATGGCTGCCGGGAGTGAGGTTGTTTGGGACATGGTGCACTACGATGTTCAGTTGATTGGCGGGATGGTGCTGCACTCTGGAAAAATTGCCGAAATGGCAACAGGGGAAGGTAAAACATTGGTTTCGACCCTCCCAGCATACCTCAATGCCCTATCCGGACGCGGTGTCCACATTGTAACTGTCAACGATTACTTGGCAAAAAGAGACTCCGAATGGAACGCTCCTTTGTTTGAATTCCATGGCTTAACCGTGGATTGTATTGATAAATATCAACCAAACTCTGATCAACGAAAAAAAGCATACCAAGCCGATATTGTCTACGGAACCAACAATGAATTTGGTTTTGACTACCTGAGAGACAATATGGCAAGAGATGTGAATGATTTGGTGCAAGGAAAGCATCACTTCGCCATGATAGATGAGGTGGATTCCGTATTGATTGACGATGCACGTACACCTTTGATCATCTCCGGTCCAGTACCAAGAGGAGATCAACATGAGTTTATGGAGATGAAACCGAGGGTTTCCACTCTTGTAGATGAGCAGCGTAAGCTGATTCAGGGATACTTAGGTCAAGCAAAGAAACTTATTGCTGAAGGAAATGATAAAGAAGGCGGACTTGCATTGTTTAGAGCTTTCAGAGGGATGCCAAAATACAAGCCTTTGATCAAATACCTATCTGAACCAGGGATAAGGGTAATCCTTCAAAAAACTGAAAATTATTACCTGCAAGATAATAAGCGGAACATGCACGAAGCTGATGAACCGCTCCTATTTACAATTGATGAAAAAACCAACGGTGTAGAACTGACGGACCGTGGTATAGAAACCATCACTACGAAAAACGAAAACCCTACTTTCTTTATCCTTCCTGACATCGGTGTCGAAATCGCCGAAATGGAAAAAAATCCGGATATTGACGATAAGGAGAAACTTATCAGAAAAGAAGAAATCATCAAGGACTATAGCGTCAAAGCTCAACGAATCCATACAGTGAATCAGCTTTTAAAGGCTTACTGTATGTTTGAGAAAGACACGGAATATATCCTGGTAGATGGAAAAATCAAGATTGTAGATGAGCAGACAGGCCGGGTAATGGAAGGGAGAAGATACTCTGACGGTCTTCACCAAGCATTGGAAGCAAAGGAAAATGTGAAAGTAGAGGATGCTACACAGACCTATGCCACCATCACTTTGCAAAACTACTTCCGTATGTACCACAAACTAGCTGGTATGACAGGTACGGCAGAGACAGAAGCGGGTGAATTTTGGACCATCTACAAATTGGATGTCGTGGTAATTCCTACCAATAAACCAATTGTCAGACAAGACCGTGAGGATAAAGTCTATAAAACTGTCCGCGAAAAATTCAATGCAGTGGCGGATGAAATCGTAGAATTGACCAATCAAGGCAGACCAGTCTTGGTAGGTACTACTTCGGTAGAAATTTCTGAGGTATTGAGTAGGATGCTTACGATTAAGAAAATCAACCATCAGGTATTGAATGCCAAGCAGCACGCCAAAGAAGCGGACGTGGTTGCGGAAGCTGGAAAACCTGGCACAGTGACCATTGCTACCAACATGGCTGGTAGAGGTACCGATATTAAATTGACTCCTGAATCCAGAAAAGCGGGTGGTTTGGCGATCATCGGTACAGAGCGTCACGAATCCAGAAGAGTAGATAGACAGTTACGGGGTCGTTCGGGACGTCAAGGGGATGTAGGTTCCTCTCAATTTTTTGTGTCTTTGGAAGATAGTTTGATGCGTCTGTTCGGTTCGGATAGAATCGCCAAACTGATGGACAGGATGGGCTTGGAAGAAGGAGAGGTAATCCAACATTCCATGATTACCAAATCCATCGAACGTGCGCAGAGAAAAGTAGAAGAGAATAACTTTGGCATCCGTAAGCGTCTCTTGGAGTATGATGATGTCATGAACTCCCAACGAGAGGTAGTCTATAAGCGAAGAAGAAATGCACTGAAAGGTGAACGCTTGGAGTTGGATATCCTCAATGTCATGTACGACGTATCGGAAGGCTTGGTCACGATGGCCAAATCCACCGAAGATTTGGAGAACCTGCGCATGAATATCTTCACTTCTTTGGGAATTGATTATCAATTCACAGAAGCAGATATCAGCAGCAAGGATGTAGGCACTTTAACATCTCAGCTTTTCAATGCAGCTTATCTAAGTTATAATTCCAAGAATGATAAAATCTTGGAAAAAGCAATGCCTGTGTTGAACGATGTTTATGCCCAAAGAGGTGCGACAGTGAAGGAAATTATGGTTCCAATCACGGATGGAATCAAGCAAATAGGGGTAGTGATTAACCTAGAATCTACACTTCAACATGATGGCAGGGACCTCATCCGTGCCATTGAGAAAAATGTGACCTTGGCAATCATCGACCAAAACTGGAAAGAGCATCTCCGAGACATGGATGATTTGAAGCAATCCGTACAAAACGCGGTATATGAACAAAAGGACCCGCTGTTGATTTACAAGTTTGAAGCATTTGAGATGTTTAAGCGCTTTGTAGGCAAACTGAATGAGGATACCATTTCATTCCTGTCAAGAGCGGAGCTTCCAACACAAGACCCTAACCAAGTAAAGGCTGCCCAAGCTCCTAGAAGAGAGGAAGGACAGGTAAAAGCTTCTAAAGAAGATGTGGGAAGTAGTCTAAATCCTGGAGCAGGAAGACAAGCGGCGGCGGCTGTGGCGAATAGAACTGCAGCTCCACAGGTAGTCGCTCCGAGAAAATCAGAAAAAGTTTACGGAAGAAATGACCGTGTCAACGTACAATATGCAGACGGTAAGCTTTTGAAAGATGTTAAATTTAAGAGCGTGGAGCAAGATGTCGAAAACGGTAAATGTATCATCCTTGAAGATTAATCCAAGCATATGAACAAGTCCTCTCTCTTTCTGGTATTGGGATTAGGGTTTTTGTCCTATTCTTGTGCTCTCTTTTCCCCAAAGCAGGCGAGCACAGGAACTGCTTTTGACAATTACACCGAAGACCTCAGTGTCAACAGAATTACCTTCACTGACCTAGACAAAGTACAGCTGAGTACTCCTGAAAGAGTGGACATGTCTTCTACTGGTAATTTGGCTGTAGATTCGGATTTAGCCATTGCTGTTCAACGCAACATAGATAAAAATAGGTCCGAACGCACATGGAATGGATTCACAGTGTTAGTATACAGTGGAGTGGATCGGGACCAAGCATTCAAAACAAGAAATGAATTATTTACCCTCTTTCCTGACTTGAAGCCCGACCTGCAGTACCAGCAACCTCGGTACTTGTTAAAGGTAGGTAAATTCTTAAACCGCATTGAAGCACAGGCACCGTATTACCAATTAAAAGAAAAATTTCCCATGGCTAGGATCATCCAAGATCGATTTCAGCGTGAGGGATATGTCAATCCAGACCCAATAGATGATGGTGAAAGACCTAATCAAGTCACTGGCGGCAGACTATAAAGCATCCATTATTGCCCATAGGAGACACCTACATGCTCATCCTGAATTATCTTTTCAAGAATTTGAAACGGCTTCCTATGTGGAGCGGGAACTGCGCGATATTGGAATTACATCCATAGAAACAAAGGCAGAAACAGGTATTGTAGCATTGATCCAGGGGAAAAACCCTGACGCTAAAGTAATTGCCTTGCGTGGTGACATGGATGCCTTACCCATACACGAGCAAAATGATGTATCCTATAGATCTACTAAGGAAGGAATCATGCATGCTTGTGGACACGATGTACACACCTCTTCCTTGTTGGGAACAGCAAGGATTCTTTTCAATTTACGGGAGCATTTTGAAGGCACGATCAAACTTATTTTTCAACCGGGGGAAGAACTAATCCCTGGTGGCGCATCCTTGATGATTAAAGATGGTGCGCTTCAAAACCCAGTTCCAGCTGGAATCATAGGCCAACACGTCATGCCTTTGATCCCTGTTGGACAAGTAGGTTTTCGAAAAGGCATGTACATGGCCAGTGCAGATGAATTGTACATCACTGTCAAGGGAAAAGGGGGCCATGGTGCCCTTCCAGAATCTTTGATTGACCCCGTGTTAATTGCTTCTCACCTCATCGTCGCCCTACAACAGGTTATCAGCCGCAATGGCTCACCAAAAATACCTTCAGTCCTTTCTTTTGGTCGGGTTGAGGCCTTAGGAGCTACCAATATCATTCCTAATGAAGTAAAAATTCAGGGTACCTTCCGAACCATGGATGAAGCCTGGAGAGCAAAGGCTCATGGACACATGTTAAGCATTGCCAAAGGATTGGTAGAAGGTATGGGAGGAACCGTGGACTTTGAGGTTCGAAAAGGTTATCCTTTCTTAAAAAATGCAGAGGCCTTAACAAGCAGAGCAGAGCAAGCTGCCATAGCCTATCTAGGTGAGGAAAATGTACTGCCTTTAGACATTTGGATGGCTGCAGAGGACTTCTCTTACTATACCCAAGAAATTGACGGTTGCTTTTACCGTCTAGGTACTCGGAATGAGGCCAAAGGCATTGTGTCAGGTGTACATACGCCAACCTTTGATATTGACGAAGATGCCTTAGAACTAGGGGCTGGGTTGATGGCTTGGATAGCGGTGAGTGAATTGAAATATACTTCGTGAAATAAATTGAAATACGCTGAAGCGAAGTAATGGGGGATATTGAGGGATATTGGATATTGGTGGATATTGGTGGATATTGGTGGATATTGGATATTGTTGGATATTGGCTTTGGGGTGTTAACTAAGTGAAATAAGTAGAAATACACTGAAGCGAAATAAGGTAGAAATAGATATTTATCGATATTACGAGATATTGGTTGATATTGGATATTGGCTTTGGGGTGTTAACTAAGTGAAATAAGTAGAAATACACTGAAGCGAAATAAGGTAGAAATAGATATTTATCGATATTGATTGATAATGGGATATTGGAGGGCGTATCAAAAAAACTTTGCGCTCCTTGCGAAAACCGTAGCGGGCGTGGCGTGAACTTATCTCAAATGAAATATGGTGGAAATAGATATTTATCGATATTGATTGATAATGGGATATTGGATATTACGGGATATTGGATGTTTGAAGATATTGGATATTGAGGGATATTGGATATCAGTATTACGGTAGTAATCGGAGATAAAGAGTTGGGGAACACTGGAAAGAATACAATAAATAGTAAGATACATGAAAACAACAAAACACCTGACGCTGGCCATTCTTATGGTTTTTTCCTTTCAGACGAGCTCGTTTGCTTGGGGAGCGATTGGACATTATGTTATTGGAAAAATTGCAGAGTGGCAGATGCAGCAAGAAACAGTCAAAAAAGTAGAAGCTGTATTGAAGCAAGAATCCATTTCTGGAGTAGGGGTATGGATGGATAATATCCGCTCTGATAAAAAGTATGACTACACAAACACCTGGCATTGGGTAACTACCGTAGATGGGGAATACGATCCAAGTATTCAAGAACCTACAGGAGATGCCTATTCTGCATTTTTGATGTTGAAAGAAAACCTAAAAAAAGGCGGCTTAACTCCCGAAGAGGAGCGTGACCAATTGCGCATGCTGATCCACATAGTAGGAGATCTACATCAGCCCTTCCATGTAGGCAAGCCTGGTGACAGAGGAGGGAATGATGTCAAAGTGAGCTATTTCAATAAGGAAACCAATATCCATGCGATATGGGATTCGGACTTGATCGAAAACAAAAAAATGAGCTACACCGAAATCGCAACCGAACTTCAGAAGAGAATCAATGGAGACGTCTTGAAGCGTTATCAAGCAGCTACGCCTGCTGACTGGTTAAAAGAAGCTGCAGCCATACGCCCAGCCATGTATGATATTCCTGCAAATAATCGTATCGGGTATGAATACATCTACAAGCACTATCACCATGTGGAAGAGCGCTTGATGGCAGGTGGGATTCGATTGGCACAGGTGCTGGAGGAGATATATGGAAAGTAATTCTCGCTAATCATAAAATTAAAAAGACCAATCTTCTCGTCGAAGATTGGTCTTTTGTTTTAAACTACTTCCTGACAGCTTTATAAGCTAGAATTAAACTTAGTTTCCTGTTCTAAAGCTCCATGTGGGACTATTGGCAACATTTCTACCTTCAAATCTAGCTAAGACATACCAGAAATAGGTTGTATTTGGTCTTAAGTCAGATACAATAACTTCTGGTGATGCAAGATTTTCCCCTACCAACCGCTGGGTGGTGGAGTTTGACTCAAAAATAAACACATTGTACGTTAACTGACGATCTCTCGCATCTTGTTCCACTCTCCAGCGGAACGCGAATGTTAATGGCTGATTGGTGGACCCATTTCCTGGTACAGGGTCAAAAATGGATACATTCCCGATATTGCGCTCATCTTTGAGCAAGAAAAAGGTAGCAAACGTGTTTTCACCTTCAAAAACTGCAACACTTACATTCGAATTGAGAAAATCCCTTCTTCGCGCTGAAATACTAACGTCTCCTCTTCGGACACGATTAAATCGAAACTCCCCTGTAGGACCTGTAATAACCGTTGTACTAGCAGGAGTAGTTGCCACCAACACACCCTCTAAAGGCTCTAAAGTTTCTCCATCTACAACAATCCCAGAGATTGACCCAAAGCGATCAATATCTACTCTTTCTTCTTCACATCCAGTAAAAAAGATAAGTAGTAATACAAACGAAAGATATTTTAAATTCTTATACATCATACTTATTTGCCCAAATGAAAGCGTAAACCTACTTTAAAACCCCAAATAATATCATTAAAACTCCCTGAGACGACACCATCGTAGTTATCACTGAGAAGCTGATTGATATAACCTTCTGAAATCAAGCTTACCTTATTTCCTATGAGGTAATCAATCCCAACACCCGTAGTTACAAATGGCATAATGCTACTGTTTGAAAGACCAACGTTTTCTCCAAAATTATACAATAAACCTGCTCCACCTCGCACGTAAGGCGACAGCTTACCCGTTGGGTTCGTCAGGTACATGAGATTTAAAGAACCATAATAATCCGTAGTCTGCAAAACATCACGTATATGGATTTCTTGAAATCCCAATCTAGTTTCCATAAAAAGCGTAGGTGAAAGCCCAATACCCAAAGATGTTTCAAATCCAGGACGCTTGAAACTAGTAGAATAATCTCCTAAATAAGACTGCCCTTTACCCGCTAATGACAAAAACATGGAAGTCCGATAATTTGGCCGATGCAATCGCCCAATATAGTCTGTTTGAACGTTTGCCTCTTTCTCTGCTAGATAGCTTTTGACATGAGTACCATTCAGCTCATTTTCATCTTGTGGAGACCAAAGATTATCAACAATTCCTTCTAAAATCAAACTATGAACAGCCTTTTCAACGGCCTCATTGATTGCCATTTCCCTTGGTTCGTTGTATGTAAAGCCTGTTTCGGCCTCTAAAAGTCTTCTAAACCTAACAAAACGGAAAAAACCTGAGGTAACTTCTTGAGATAAAATAGATTTTGTAGTGTAAACGGTCTTTAAAATTTTTCCGTTACTCGTCGACACGGCCCTCAAATAAATGCTTACTCTGTCTTCTCTATATTGGGAAGATGCATCCGCTCCAAAGTAACGAACACCCGCTCCACCCGTAAAAACGTTCGTCTCGTAAGAAATAATCCCACCTTCTAAGAGAACTCCTGCAAAAAGCAAAGGAGGAAGCAGAATATTAGTGGTCCCCTCATATTGCTCCCTACTTGATCGAATAATTTTTCGCTCATTCAGTAAGTTACTAATGTTTTCCCGTTCGATAGGGACAAACCAACCCGATTCTTCTAATGCACGAATAAGGATATTAGTTGCTCCTTGGGTGATGGCCGTAGAAAAACTAGCTCCCACTGTGGACTCTTTCAACTGTCCTGTCTGGTCACGAAACTTATATACAGCAACAACTATTGGCTCTTTAGGCGCTGGTAGGTCTAGCAATTCTGATTTCATAGGTGTCTCTTGGCCTAATCGAGCATCTCTATTACCTAAAGGCTGATAATAGAATGGAGAGCAACCCATGATCAGCAACACAAACAACACAGAAAGCTTGTGTGCAAAAGCTTTTATTGGGGACTTAAGCATGAATTTTCTTTGGTTTATTTAAAAAAATGGAACTTCAACAACCGTGGTTGCACCTGTACGAATGTCCACAATTGTAATGTTAAGACCTCTGCCCCCATCGCTGATTTCTATTTGAAAATCGCCTAATATGTATGTCCCTTGCTCAATAGAACCTTCACCAAATTGGCGTGTAACAAGCTCTCTTGACAAACGGGAAAGAATCTGTCTATTCAAACTTTCTGAAAATTCTTGCAAAGGATCTCTAGAGAAACCTAAGCCTCTATCTGTTTGATTGGGATCTCTGGTAGTATCCTGAGCTTGTGCAGAGCTCAATAACCATTGATAGTTAAAGGTATTTCCTCCAAAAGCAGGATTTCTTGGGGTATACACCAGCTGCTGGGAAAAAACCTCAGCAAATGATATCAAGCTTAAAAACAATGTAAAAACGAATACTTTTTTCATGGTTATTTCAATTTAGAATATGCCTGAACCTTTACGATCTTCACCATCCAACTCCCGGATAAGTTCTTCATATTGTGCTAAATACATTTGGGTTATTGACACGGAATCTCCGACGATCTCTTCTATATAATCTAATCTTGGTTGTAGAAATGATTGGTATACCATCGTCTCATTGATAAAAACCTCTATCAAGGTTTGATTTGCCCTAAATGGCCTCTCCATAATAAAAATAGAATAGTTTCTTGCATCTACAGGTGGCTCCCAATCTCTATAAAACAAATCAAAAAAGTCCCGCCCACTTTTTGTTTTAGTCTCATCAATAAGAAGCCCGTCAATTTCAAGCGAGGCATCTGATTTGACTTTTTCAGTAGCTTGCTCAATAATATCATTTAAGAGCAACTTGAGACTTTCAGGTGCTTCTTTGATTACTTTGGTAGAATCAGACTGCCCATGAAGATTCATGGAGAAAATCCCTAAAAAGCAAAATAAACATCCAAATCTCCAAACGCTACTCATAATCTATTACTTCTTAACGGAAACTAAAATAGAGAGTTTAATTAAATTTCACAAGGCAATTTACAAGCTATGTAAATAATCTCCCCGAAAAGTTCAGGGAGATTATTTTTTATTCAAAAACTAAATTACCTTAAAGGGAAAGCACTTTGTGTAATAGTAGCAGAATTGCCATTACCAACCATGTTCAATGTAGCAGAATTACCATTCCCAAACTGATTGATAATACCAACATTGTTATTGCCTTGGATCAAGAAACCTTCAGCAGCAAAATTGGAAGCTCCTGCATTGACAATGTTAGCATCGCCGTACTGATTGATTGTAAGTGAATTATTATCACCACCCATAGCTCCGCTAATGGTATTTCTATCACCATTTTGAGAAGCCATAAACTCGGAATTATTAGCTGTTAAGCTGTTCAATCCCGGACCGGTTCCTCTTGAATTCACATAGATAAAGTTTCTATCACCAACCTGAGAAGCCATATACGTATTGCTGCTACCAGTAATTTCAATTCTTTGGTTATTCAAATTACCGTTTTGAATTTGAGTAACTTCATTGAAGCTTCCTGCTACCCACTGACTTGCCCTGTTATCGGAACCAGTTTGACTAATTGAACCAAAGTTTTCATCTCCTTGCTGACGGATTGCAGCGGAGTTATCTCTGTCGAATTGATTGATAAGAGCTACGTTTTCATCTCCAATCTGAATAGTTTCACCCAAAATAGTATTTCTTGTAGAGTTGATGGTAGACCTGTTTAGATTACCCACCTGCTCCTGAATAAATGTACCTCCTATAGAACCAGCACCTTGAGCTCTATTGATGGAAGCATAATTGTAATCACCAGTTTGAAGCTGTCTTACAAAACCTCCATCAGCATAATACTGAGAGCTACCAGTTGGATTCAAAAGAGCTGTATTGTCGTTCCCAACCTGAGTTTGGGTAATTTCAGTGATATTAAACCCTCTTAATCTCCTAGCATCAGCGGTATTTCTATCACCAATTTGAGTTTGGTAAACTCTGATATTGGTAGGCTGAGTCCAATGAGCAGTAGTGGCACGGTTATCATTTCCAATTTGTATCTGCTCGATAATTGACCCACCAGCAAATACTTGAGATCCCTGACCTGCAGATGCAAAATTTCTATCACCCTCTTGATACTGTAGTCCCTGTACATTCTGACGGCCTAAGAATGAAGCCGTGTTGTTTGCGCCAATCTGAGTTACCTCTACCTCAGAACCACTACCACCAGTAATTGCCACTGAACTGCTGTTTTGACTACCTGTTTGTACAACAGTCGCCTGATGGTTATTTCCCTCTTGACTTACGTTTGCATCATTGCTTTGAGCAATTGCAACGGAGCCGCTAAACAATAGAGCGGCGAATAGATTTAATTTTTTCATAAGAATGAATTAAGTTGATCGTTAATTTTTTTCAAATATAATAAAATGTATTTGAAATCAATAAAAATGTATTATAAAATATTTTTATAGATATTATAATGAAATTTAATGTAAAATTTCAATTACTTTTTAAGCAGTAAACTATTGTTTACGTAATTTTTTAAATCATTTTTTTGTTATTATTCCAAAGATTATTCTGATGTAGGATGGATTCCATAATCCTAAAAAAGTATTCTGATTGTCTGCCATTATAACAGAGTTAAAATAAATCATATGCTATTACGGATAAGGGACCACAGATAACAGACACCAGAAAATATCATGAATATATTCATTTGCTTAGTGGCTGAAGTGATAGTAGATAATCATAAAAAGTCTTTTGGTGATCCCCAATTATACACGTGCAAGAATATTGCTACTATTATCATGCGGATAATCTTCCACGGTGGGAATTCATCCGACCGTAGCCAAAAAACAGCTTCATATGGTATACTCATTGATAACTGATGGGAAAGCGGACATACAAAAAACATTGTTCAAAAAAACTTACCCAAGCGTTTCTTACAAAAGAGTGAAATCAAATTGCGACCTTACCTATTCAATTTAACGATTTCCAATTGGAAAGGTGGAAAATGTCGAAACATTGACCTGCATACCCACACCACCAATTCCAGGGGTTTGAGTTATTTCAATGGGAGTAGAAACTGTACTAATGTCTCCACGAAAAGATTGCCCATCGCCAAATTGGTTGAGGATAAATTGATCTCCGAACGTACTGTTAGTACCGCTAAATATAATATCTATTAAATTATTGGACCCCACTTGATTGAGCGCAACATTAAAAATTGCATTGCTAAAATTTTCAATATTGGTGTTGACGACATTTCCATTACCAGTCTGTTGGATGGTTTGGGTAATATTTTGACCAGATGATGAAATATTAGCAACATTACCAATGCCAATCTGAAGTAAGGACGAACTTAAATAGGTACCTACTTGCTGAATAAATCCTATATTTAGCTCATTGGATTGTAAGATAACTGCTGTATTAGAACCGTTACCCGTATTTTGTTGAAGAATCTCCGATTTATTTGAGTTTCCTAGCTGCTGAATAACCGCAACATTTTTTTGAGAGCTGAACTCAATCGATAAAATTTCCGCATTAATTAAATCTAAATTATTACTTATAGCCATACCAGATTGAGCAATTGAACCTCCAACTGCGATAAACCAGAATAATATTACACTTATGATTTTTTTCATGGTCTTTGCTATACTATGTAAAAATAAGAAAAAATTAAAAGAAAGATATGATTTAACTACATAGAAAAAACGCTCCATGACTTCAAATAGAAACATGGAGAGTTTTAATATATTATCGCTGGATTACAGTAGCAGTGTTATTGTTTCCTATTTGAGTGAAGGAAGCAATATTTAGATCACTAGTTTGTGAAACAATCGCTGTATTTCCATTGCCAGATTGCAATACATCTAAGAGATTATTGTTACCAAGTTGCAATGCAGGATCCCCCACATTTACACCTCTTATCAGATTATTTTCACCATCTTGAACCAATATTGCATCGTTACCATCACCAGTTTGAACCAAACTTGCAAGATTTCCAACACCTGATTGCTCCAAAGAAGCAAATGAATTAAGACTTCCTTGCTGATTAATATTGGCAAAATTCATGTTTCCACTTTGATCAATCAGTGCGAAATTGTCTCTACTAGACAACTGATTTACAGAGGCTTGATTGGAATTTCCTACTTGATCGATGATAATTTCATTCGGTTGATTAGATTGTCTTCCCGAAGCAACATTGTCATTACCTTCTTGGTAAATGCTTCCAAAGTTTCCTCCATTAAAAGTCTCAAAAGAGGCATTGTTTCTTTCACCAATCTGCTCAATCAAATGAATACTGACCGCTGTTCCAGATGGGAATCCCTGACGTTGTCTAATTACTGCGTTATTTTCATTCCCAGATTGGTCAATGGAAGCTAGGGCATTATTAGACTGAATATTTCCCCCACCAAAATCGCCTTGTTGGATAGTACCAGTATTCAAGTTTCCTGCTTGTCTAAGTGCCGCAGCAAAATTATCATTACCAGTTTGATCTACAGTTCCTCTATTAGCATTACCATCTTGACTGGTGATAGCCACGTTACGAAGACCTGTTTGAGTAGTAGTACCAACGTTGTTATTTCCTGTTTGGGTAACAACTGCCTCGTTTTCTTGTGCCATGACGAAAGTCGCACAGAAAGCCATGGAGAAAATTAAAATACTTTTTTTCATTTTTAAGAATTTAAGCAAATACTATTTAACGTTGAATAATAGAAGCTACGTTGCTCATACCGGACTGATTCATCGTAGCTATGTTGCCATTTCCAGTTTGCAAAATAGTACCGATGTTTAAATCTCCTAATTGAGTAAGTGTGGCAGTGTTACCAATTCCATCTTGATTGACAGTTGCTGTATTAGTGTACCCCTCTTGGCTAATAGTAGCACTATTACTCTCTCCAAACTGAGACAATCTAGCAGTATTAAAATCACCTAATTGAGTGATGGACGCAGATTGATCGTCTCCACTAAAGGTAGCATTACCCCTTGGGCCTTGATCTATTCTAGCGCTGTTTTCATTACCTTCTTGTGAAATAGAAGCCAGGTTTGTCAAACCACCTGCTTGACTTTGTGAATTGATAGATGCACTATTGTAATTTCCATCTTGTAAAATAGAAGCATCAGTTCTTCCCATCAGATAAACCCCTGCGCTATTATTATCACCCAATTGTGTTACGCTAAGGAAACTTTTGTCACCATCAAAACTAGTTCCATTTTGCATGTAAGCTCTTTGATTTCTATTCCCAATAACTCCGTTAGAGTTAACAGTACTCAAAAGGTTATTATCACCTATTTGTTGGATACCAGCGGATGTCCCACCTCCTCCTGCATCATTTGGTCCAGCTTGGGTTAAACCAGCGTAGTTATTATCACCCAACTGTTGGATAGTAGCTGAGGCAGCTCTTTGTTCTTGTCTGATGACAGCATTATTACCCGCTCCATCTTGGGAAATACTTGCAAAATGTCCTGCACCATTTCTGAAGCCATTACCAAGTACTTGTTCAATTCTAGCAGAATTGCTTCCAACCTGCACAATACTAGAAACATTAGATGGATTAACTACAGCATTAGATCCAGTTGTTTGAATTGTAACAGCAGTGTTCTCACCCGTTTGATCGGTAGATGACTGATTATTGTTACCCGTTTGGGTAGTTGTTGCTGTATTTTGCGCAAAAGCAAAAGTTCCAGCAAAAAGCATTGCGAATAATAAACTCGACTTTTTCATACGTTTGTGTGTAAAATTGAAATAAGAATTTTGTTTGTTTAAAAGAATACATACTATTTTGCCTACTGCAAAAAAACCTAAGGAGCCAGAGGCGACTCCAAACGCGACTCATAAAAAGAAGGTTAACTTCTTATTTTGGGTTTATTGAACCAGACCGAATGACAACCTTGTTATTATTTCCTGTCTGCTTGATTTCTACTTTTTTGGGACTTTGTGAGGAACTAATGGATTGAATATCAACAGAGTTCTGCTCACCCTGTTGTTCAATTTTTCCCTTGGTCCAATCACTTTTAATTACTTCATTGGTAGTCCCTTTGAATTGAAGGTTATCAATTTGTATACTATTACCTTCACCTGTAGAGCGAATGCGTAACGAATCATTTGTATGGTGCATAATCAACTGCTGATGTGCTTGTACAATGCTGTCCCTTTTGGCATATATCTTCGCTTTTCTTTCTTCTATCCTACGTTGTACATCATCCTGAGCAAACGCATGATGACCTACACTTGACAAAATCATAAGGGAAAATAGGAGAAGGATAATTTTCATTTCAATTTAATTTATTTGCATTTCAAACTTACATTTTTGCTTTTTATGCCGAAATACGTAATTTCCATGCCATTGAAAAAACTATGAGTGTTTTCACTCATACAAATAGATAATTCTGATTTTTATTAATATTTTTAATCCACTTGGCTACAAAACTGGACCGTTTGTTAAAAAAAATTCCGAGCGACAACTCGGAATTTTTTTTGATATATTTCGCACATCATCTTTGAATCACGTTGGCATAATTCATATTACCAGTTTGAGTGATCGTGGTTCTGTGCCCGTCTCCTCTTTGTATTAACCTAGCTTCATTATCATTTCCAAACTGCAAGATTGTTGCAGAATTACCATTTCCAATCACGTCAATGTCTACGAAATTAAAGTCACCGTTCTGTCTAACGAAATGATTGTTGAAATCTCCCTGCTGACTCAAGCCAACAAGGTTACTATTACCTGTTTGATCTATGCCGTAATTTTCACCAGCATTACCCCAGTAAGGAATAGCTCCTGTATTGTTGGAATTCCCGAATTGTTCCACAAATACTGAATTTACGCTACCTCCCCTCTGTCTCGTAGTGGCAATATTTCCATCACCTACTTGGTCGATAATTGCTAATTGATTACCTGCGTTTTGTCCAGAAAACGCGTAATTAGAATTTCCTTCTTGAACATGAAAAGCTTGATTCCCACTCTGAGCTTGTTGTACTAAGGACCAATTGTTGTCACCCAATTGACTTTGCTCACTGTAATTGCCTCCATTGAATTGATTCAAAGTTGCAGTATTTCCATTGCCTTCTTGAATTTGAAATGCAACATTCGGTGCCGCAGGGTTTCCCCAAGGGTTTCTTTGTGTAATGGTAGCCGTATTGCCATCACCGACTTGCTCTTGAGAAGCGAAGCTATCGCCTTGTTCCCTCTGTTCAATAGTAGCTACATTACCTTGACCACTTTGCAATTGAATCGCTAGGTTATCAAATGTTAATGCGTTGGTCGTATTCTCACCAACTTGTACAATAGAAGCTGTATTGGAACCTGACTGATCTTGATTGGCGGCATTACTACTTCCGACCTGCTCAACAGAAGCAGCATTTGACCCGGTCTGCTCTGTGGTGGAAGAATTTTGATTTCCAGTCTGACTTACCGTTGCAGTATTCTGCGCAAAAGCAAAAGAACCTGCAAAAAGCATTGCGAAAATTAAGATAGGTTTTTTCATTTGATGTTGAATTTGGTAACTAACTTATGCTGATGATATCTTTAAAATACATTTTTATGCATTTCAAAATTACTTTTTTGCATTCAGTCAAAAAATGGGTATTTACCGATATCCAATAAATCATATGAGTAAAATCACTCAATACACACAGCCAAAGTCTTAATTTTGAATTAATTAGTGATCTTTACTTTCTATATCAACCTAAATTAAGCCTAGCAATTGCTTCAACGATATTGGTGGCGTCGAGCTTTTTCATAATATTCGCACGATGACGCTCCACTGTTCGATTAGAAATCTCTAGCTCCTTGGCAATGACTTTAATCGGCACCCCTAGTTTGGATAGATTCAGTACTTCCAACTCACGCTGGGTAAGTAAAGTGCTATTTTTTGAGGGCATTGCAGACGAATGAGTACTATCGGTTGTTTCTTCAAATTTTACACTAATTGTGTATGATGCATTTGCCTTATCTTTTAACCTTAGGAAAATAAGGTTCAAACTCGCACTGGAATCAGAATTTTTAAACGCTGCTTTCACAGAAAATTCTGACAGCAGATTGGAACTAAATCGAAGATACGTTTCGTGAAAGTTCCCACTTTTAAGAGATAGAATATGTGTCAATAAATAGTCTAATGATTTATTTATTAAGGAATCATCTAGTGGTGGAAATAAAGATCTATTGCCAACAATTTTCTTAATGCGGTCACTTTTTATGCGAAAAACAACACTTGAAGTGAGATTTAATAATTGATCTGCATCGGGATGGTTCAAAATATTGTATCCAAATCGCTTACCAACACAATTTTTAAGTTTATTGTATAGGGAGTTTTGATCAAAGGGAGCAAAAAACACATTGTCTGCCCCCGACTCCAGCAAAATCTTGACCTCGGTTAATTCTTGGTCTAAGCCCACTATAGGAAAGAAAAATGAGGAATTATAGGTATAGAAATCCTTAAACTTACTGTAAAATCCAATTACTTTAGAAATATCTCTTCTGACATCTACAAAATGTAAAATTGGATTGACGGACCTTTTGATCTCCTCAATAGCCTCCTCTTCCGAACAATCTAAAAATTCAGAAATCTGAACTGCCACGCAACTTTTTAATAAATTCATCAGTTCAATCTTTAAAGTTTCGTCTGATGATGTGATTATAACATTAAAATAAACTCCCATACAACACAAATTATCTGAGCAATTATACTCCAACTACTTTTTTTTGTTTCACAAATACATTTTTTTGTATGTTAAATATTTGTTAAGGCCCTAATCTTTTTATAAATGGTTATTTTTTTGTTTGAACGCATATTCTTTACCAAACGCTTCACTTAATTAATTTAACAGCTTCCAAAATCTTTTTTTAAAGCATAGATGTTTTATTACTTTGCTGTATGTATGTTTAATCTCATTCATTAGTCAAAACCACAATAGTGTCATTTTTCGATACCAAAATAGAGTACCTCAGGGGCGTTGGTCCCCAAAAAGCTGCCTTATTGAATAAGGAGTTGAATCTTTTTACCTATGGAGATCTATTGCAGCATTATCCTTTTCGGTATGAGGACCGAACACAATTCTACAAAATCAAGGATATCCACGAAGACCTAGAAAATGTACAGGTTATTGCGCAAATCAGACATGTGGAGACATTGGGGGACGGACGAAAAAAAAGACTCGTGGCCTATGTTTATGATGATACAGGCGAATTAGAATTGACCTGGTTTAAGGGGATTCAATGGGTAGTGAAAAAGTTGGTTAAAGGGATTCCGTTGGTCTTTTTTGGTAAACCAAACCGTTATGGCCGAAAAATCAGCATTGCTCATCCTGAAATCGAACCTTTGAGTCAATCAGCAGAGGATAAAAGTTTTTTCCAACCAGTATACTCAACCACTGAAAAACTGAAGGCTAAATTTTTGGATTCAAAAAACATATCCAAAATCATGGAGGGGCTGATAGCACTTGCCTACCCGCAGATTCATGAAACACTGCCAGCACATATTCTAGACCGATTCAGCTTGATACCTAAGCATGAAGCAATCAAGCAGATCCATTTTCCTACAAGCGTAGATCTCTTAAAAAAGGCACGCTTTCGACTGAAATTTGAGGAATTCTTTTTTATCCAATTGCGCTTGCTACACTTGAAATTATCCCGGACGGAAAAGTCTCAAGGGCAAGTACTGAATCAAACAGAATTACTCACCAAGTTCTACAAAGCGCATTTACCCTTTGAATTGACAGAGGCCCAAAAACGAGTAGTGAGGGAATCCTATGCCGACATGAAATCGGGGAAGCAAATGAACCGGTTGATTCAAGGAGATGTGGGATCTGGTAAAACCATGGTGGCATTTATTTGTATACTGATAGCGATTAGTTCAGGAGCACAAGCCTGCCTCATGGCGCCTACAGAAATATTGGCCAATCAACATTATGAAGGACTTAAGGAATATGCAGACCTGATGGGATTAAATATCGCTTTGCTTACTGGTTCTACAAAAAAATCTGCAAGAAAAGTCATCCACGAAATGTTACTCTCAGGAGATTTACATATCATCATTGGAACCCATGCGCTCTTGGAGGACATTGTACAGTTTAACAACCTAGGCTTGGCAATTGTGGACGAGCAGCACCGCTTTGGTGTAGCTCAGCGAGCCAAATTATGGGCTAAAAATGAACGCTTTATTCCCCATGTACTGGTCATGACGGCAACACCGATTCCACGAACGCTAGCCATGACTTTATATGGGGACCTAGACATTTCTGTCATCGATGAGCTGCCAGCTGGAAGAAAACCCATCCAAACCGTGCATCGCTATGACAAGGATCGATTAAAAGTATTTGGTTTTATCCGCAAACAAATCTTAGAGGGACGTCAAATTTACATTGTTTATCCATTGATAGAGGAATCCGAAACCTTGGATTTAAAAAATCTGATGGATGGATATGAAAGTATTTGCCGGGCCTTTCCGGAATTTCCTATATCCATCGTACACGGAGGCATGAAAGCGGCCGACAAGGACTTTGAAATGCAGCGCTTCATTAAGAAAGAAACAAAAATCATGGTTGCAACCACGGTGATCGAGGTGGGAGTAAATGTTCCCAATGCATCGGTAATGGTCATTGAAAATGCCGAGCGCTTTGGGCTTTCCCAGTTACATCAACTCAGAGGAAGAGTCGGCCGAGGTGCAGATCAATCCTATTGTATTTTGATGAGCAAGTATGAACTTAGCAAGGATAGTCGGATACGATTGGAAACTATGGTCAGAACCAATGATGGATTTGAAATCGCAGATGTAGATCTAAAACTCCGTGGACCTGGAGACTTGATGGGAACGCAACAGAGTGGGGTTGCAGATTTGCTAATTGCTGACCTCAGCAAGGACGCCCCCATATTGACAATGGCAAGAGATGCTGCCAGCATACTAATTACCGAAGATCCAAATTTAACTCAACCGCAGCATGGGATGGTACTCCGACAAGTCCGTGCTCAGAAAAAGCATGCGGTCAATTGGAGCCGCATAAGCTAATCTTTTCTTCAGCTACACAAAGCTCTCTCACTATATTTCCGCACCAAGAAAGTGGTTATTTTCCAAGCAATTGCAACGCTTTCTGAAATATTTCCAATATACTTTCACCAAATGAACCGTTGATAAACTTTACAAGGTGCATCCATCATAAAACATTTGCTTATTGGTCTAATTATGAATAATTTATAGAATATTCACAGTCACCTGTACTTTAAGTTTATGTCCAAAGAAAAACTCACAGTTGAGCAAATTTTAAGTTTAGATCTTCCAAATATCATCTTGTACGCTGCACCCATCTTGATTGGCCTCGTTGCATTAGAATGGTTCTTGTCCTACAAACAGAAAAAAGACTATTACGACAGTAAAGATACCATCGCTGCAACTTTTATTGGTTTGGTCAATGTAGGCATGAGTGCTGGAATCAAAGTTTTAACCTTTGGGATTATCTTGTTTTTTTACAATTTGGTCCCTTGGGCGATTCCACATACCTGGTGGGCCTATGTACTTTGTTTCATTTGGATAGATTTTTGGAGATATTGGGCGCACAGAATAGCACACGAGAATCGATTTTGGTGGGCCACCCATGTCACCCATCACAATTCAGAGAAATACAACTGGTCTGTTGCGTTTCGACTCAGTTGGACTCAGCATATCAAAATAGTGTTTTTCATACCTGTAGTCTTGGTCGGCTTTGACCCCATCATTTTCTTTATCTGTCATCAAATAGCAGTATTGTATCAATTTTGGATACACACGGAATACATCCAAAAATTGCCAGCAGTCATCGAATATGTATTTACTACTCCTTCTCATCATCGGGTCCATCATGGGAGTAATAAAAAGTATTTGGACAAGAATTATGGATCCACATTTATCATTTGGGACCGAATGTTTGGAACGTTTATACCTGAAGCGGAAAGACCTACTTATGGTTTGACTACCAACGTCCATTCTTATAATCCAATTACCTTAAATTTTCATGAATGGAGCGATATCATCAAAGATGTAAGAAATGCCAAATCATTCAAAGAGGCATATACCTTGGTCATGGCAAAACCCAGTGAATTGGCATCTATAAAAGAGCGATTCGATAAGATCAATAAGTTGGCAACGAAAAGTTTTAAAAAAGCAAAAGCTATCTAAAACTAACTCCCCATTCCTACAGGATTTAGATTATTCATTTGCCTCATAATCCACTCTTTTCTTCCTATGATATAAGGGGTAGGTCTAGCAGGGGTCCAACGACGGGGATTGGGTAACACCGCTGCTATCAGGGCTGCTTCACTTTTACTCAGCTTTTCTGCGGGCTTTTTGAAATTTGCCTGAGCTGCTGCTTCAATGCCATAGATCCCCTCGCCCATTTCAATGACATTGAGATACACTTCCATGATCCTTTCTTTGCCCCATATCAGTTCAATCAAAAAGGTAAAGTAAGCCTCCAACCCTTTTCTAACCAATGTTCGGCCAGGCCATAAAAACACATTCTTAGCTGTTTGCTGGGAAATGGTACTTGCTCCCTTGAGTCTTTTTCCTTTTTTATTATTCTCCCAAGCCTTTTCCATCGCCTCAAAATCAAATCCATTATGATCTAAAAATTTTTGGTCCTCGGCGGCCACTACAGCCTGAGGGGCATGCTTGGTTATTTTTTTTAACGAGACCCAGTCCTTGTAAAGCCTCATTTCTTTTTGAGGATCTTTTGCCTGCTCAACCAATCGGATCAGCATGAGGGGTGTAATTGGAACCATCACAAATTTATAAACGATGACCAAGCCAATGGTTACTCCGAAAAACCATAGGAGGGATTTCAACAGAAAGCGGAAAATGCGTTGCAAGATTTTCATTAGCAGATAGCAGAAGCTTGGATAAAACTATAATAAAAAATAGAATCTTCCATAGACTTCAATACATCCAGCCCTTCTTGCATAGCCAACACTTCTTCTGGCTTTAGTAATCCTTCAGAAATCAAAAGGGGAGCGCCACTGCTCATCAAATTTTTCCAATAGTCAAATACACGGTCTTTTTGAACTCGATCACGTTGATCTAAATGAAAGCCATCTGCTCGTAGAGAAATCTTTTGATATCCTGCTTGATCCAATAGATTGCCTATCTGTGCCCCAATATCCGGGTTACCACCTAACGATCGCTGAAATTCATTATATACCTGCCAATAGTGCATCACCGCCGGAATTACTGGATAAATGTAAAAGCTCGCATTGAATACTTCCGTAATTGAAACCGGTGCGCCAGACTTTAGAAATGGCTTCATGCTTTTCAATACTTGAAGGGGATTACCCACATGCTCCAATACCCAACAGACAAAAGCCCCATCGTACTGCTTTGGGAGGTCCAACTGATGAGCATCTTGCTGAATAAAATTTACCTGATCACTCGAATACCCCAAGCGATGCATATTTTCTATGGCCTTTTGAATCTGCTTGGCCTCATATTCCACACCGGTAATCTGCAAATGAGGAAACCTCCGCAGGAGTACCTCAGTTTGGGCGCCTACTCCACTGCCTATTTCAAGGAGATGCGTAACAGAGTTAAAATCTAAGGCATCGTAAATAGGTTTTTCTATCACAAGAGCTTGCTCTCGGAGCCTTTCTTGCTCTACTTCCTGATAACCATGAATGTAGCGTTTTTCTAAAGCTTGTTGTTCCATACAACGAATGTTTATACAAAGAAAGCGACTTTCTAGGATGGATTTAAAATTTTAGATTTTTTTCTACCTTTAAGCCTTCATCAAATAAAATGTACCTATGAGTCAGCTCATCATTGGCAGCTTTGAAGATTTTGAAAAATATATCGGCCAAGATCTTGGAGTATCGGAATACCACAGCATTAGCCAAAGCCAAATCAACCTTTTTGCAGATGCAACATTGGATCACCAGTGGATTCATACGGATCCGGAGCGAGCAAAAAAAGAAGGAAGTTTTGGAAATACCATTGCTCATGGTTATTTGACACTCGCCTTAGTACCCTACCTGTGGGAACAAATTGTTCAAGTTGAAAATCTGAAAATGATGGTCAATTATGGCATTGAAAATCTACGATTTGCACAAGCCGTATTGGTAAATAATAGAGTGAGGTTACATGCCAATCTCAAAAATGTGAGCAACCTCCGCGGCACAATCAAGGCTGAGGTCAATGTTAAATTAGAAATCGAGGATCAAAAGAAGCCTGCTTTCACGGGCACCTTGGTCTTTTTATATCATTTTAATGCATAAAAATGGAAGATCCTAAAAGTTTGACCTCCGTCGCAGCATTCCACCAAACCTTCAAACACCCCATTCTTTCCAGCCCACAGGTTCCCGATGAAAAACGGGCAGCACTCCGAGTTTCTTTATTAGCAGAGGAACTGAAAGAACTGGAAGAAGGCATACAGAATAAAGACATCGTTGAGATTGCGGATGCGCTGTGTGATTTGCAATATGTACTTTCCGGCGCCATCCTTGAATTTGGATTAGCAGATAAATTCAAAGCACTTTTCGATGAAGTGCAACGCTCCAATATGAGTAAAGCCTGTACCTCACTTGAAGAAGCAGAGGCCACAGTCACTCATTATCAAAACCAAGGCACGGCCTGTTTCTATGAAAAAGAAGGTGACTTATTCTTAGTGTATCGAACCGAAGATAGAAAAACCTTAAAATCGGTTCAGTACTCTCCAGCTGACTTAGCAAAGATTATCCATTCATGAGTAGACGCCTACAGCTCGGAATATTGGCTTTCCAAGAGATGGAAGTATTGGATTTTGCAGGTCCATTTGAAGTATTTTCCGTTGCCAACCAACTTGCTGACTATGCCATTTTGGATATTCAAGTGATTGGACTAGACTCTTCTGTTGTTATTGCAAAAAATGGATTGAAGATCATCCCAGATTGCAGCATCGAAGTGGTATCACGCTTAGATATCTTAATTATTCCGGGTGGTGATGGAAGCAAAGAATTGCTGAGGCATACCCGTGGAATGGATTGGATCTACAAGATTTCGAACATTTCTGGAATAGTCGCAACTGTTTGTTCTGGAGCCCGTATCCTCGCCCAATTAGGCTATCTAAAAGAGAAAACGTTCACCACCCATAAAGAAGTATTTGAAGATGTCTTGGCAATTGAACCCAGTGCTATACCTGTGAGAGATGTGCGCTACATTGACCATGGGAAAATCATGACCGCTGCAGGGGTGGCAGCGGGAATTGATCTTTCCTTGCACATCGTCGAAAAGCTATTTGGAACAGCCTCCAGAGAAACAACTGCTCGGTATATGGAATATCCTTTCCACTAGAAGAATCAGAGCTTGTTTATTGAAACAGTACCTTCATGCCTGATGTAATAAATGGGGCTTGAGGTACTGCATTTCGGATGCTAAACTCCTCCCAAAACCCACTTTCATTCGCTAAAAATGCTAAAATCCGCTCAGGATCTACCTTGCTGAACAGGTGTGAAAAAATTTGTTCTCCTGTCAAACTTTTACTCATCAAAACATCCAAAAGGGTCATATCGTACCATAAAAACATTTTTTCTCTCCAAGTAGGCTCCACCAGGGGAGAGTCTCCAGCTTCCAACCGTTGCGCAATTTTTGCTACTTGCTTTTGTACAAATTGGAAGGTGTACCCTGTGCTTGGTTTCGTATGGCCTCCTGCGGTACCGATGTTGATGATGCGTTGCTGCGGACCTATACTGGCTTGAAACTTTGCTTTGGACATGGGGATGATCCCGAATTCCTGATGCGTTATTTCGTAATGATGAATATGCAGGTTTTTTTCTATGTAATTTTCTAGGGCCTGCACATACTCTTCTTTTTCCAAGACTCTAGGTGAAAATAAAGTGTACTCCACCAAAGCCTCTGTCGGGCTTGTCGGTAACATGTACATAAAAGTTGCTCCATGCTGCTGGGAGAGTGTAAAATCCATAAGGGTCGCTACTCCACTTGTAAAGACCGGGGTATCGGTTTTGATAAACCAGCCCATAAAATGCTGCAACAAGGTATTCCCCTCATCCATTTTTGGATTGAAAATAGCTGTAGAATTAAATACATAGTCTGCCAAATACCGCTCCTGTGTGGTCTGAACGCTCGCCCCAGCCTGTTCTTCCTGAATGGATTGAATTTCATCATGTATGAAAACAACCTGCGGATGCTGCTCTGCCAAGTCTAGCACTTGACTATAAAAATCACCAGACTGTATCATTTTATAGCGATACTCTTTCATCTGAAACTCCTTGGTAACCTTAGGAGAGAAAAACTGCAAGGTGTCCCAGGCGTGGCACACCAAGGATTCGAAAGGTCCCGGTTCTTTTTCCCAAAAACACCAGGTCCTATCATTGAGATTTTTTTTGGCACTGTCAATGACGAGGATTTTTTTCTGGCTCAAGGACTTATTGGAAAGTAATTGGTGCAATAAGCTCAACCCTGCCAATCCAGAACCAGCGATGATAAAATCGTATTTCAGTGCCATTCAATAAATTAATTATCGGTTACTACCATTTTGAAGCCTTCGCCGTGGATCGTGATAATCTGTACTTTCGGATCCTCTTTCAAGATTTTCCTGATTTTGCTTAGATATACATCCATACTGCGAGCATTGAAATAAGAGTCATCACCCCAAATTTGTTTCAAGGCATGGCTTCTATTTACAATTTTATTCATTTCTGAAGCTAATAGACGTATCAATTCATTTTCCTTAGACGTGAGTTTGTGCCTCCCACTAGGGCTGTTGATATATTGTTCGTCATAGTGCAATTCAAAATCTCCAAACTGATATACCTTCAGAACTTCAGAATCTTCGGACTTTTTGGTTCTTCGTAAAATCGCAGCTATCCGTAGCAAGAGCTCTTCCATGCTGAAAGGCTTGGTGATGTAATCGTCAGCACCGATTTTCAATCCTTCAATGATATCTTCTTTCAGGTTTTTAGCGGTCAAGTAAATAATGGGTAAATCCGGCTGTACGATTTTGATCTCTTTCCCAAGCGTAAATCCATCCTTTTTAGGCATCATGATATCTAATATGGCCAAATCAAACTTATCTTTCTTGAATTTTGACCATCCTTCATCACCATCTCTGCATAGGGTGGTTTCGTACCCTTTCATGGTAAGGTATTCCTGTAAAATGTCTCCCAAATTTGGGTCATCTTCTACTACTAAGAGTCTCGATTTGCTCATGGCTGTTTTGGTAGTTTTATGGTAAATGTACTTCCTTTTCCTAATTCACTGCTGACGGTTACCAGACCTTGATGTGCTTCCACCATCGTTTTTACATAGGCAAGACCCAGGCCAAATCCCTTCACATCGTGAATATTTCCTGTAGGAACCCTGTAAAATTTTTCAAATATTTTTTTAGCAGAATCTTTGGACATGCCTAACCCGTTATCCTTTACACTTACACAGAGGTATTGACCATCCTCCCACAATCTTATTTCGATCGTAGGTTTGCTAGGTGTATATTTTAAAGCATTGTCCAGCAAGTTATTGATGATGTGAGCAATATGAAAAGCATCTCCTTGCAATTGGGTATGTTCAACTTCTGCAACCAAACTGATTTCCCCTCCTTTTTTCTCTACTTGCAAAGCAAATTGAGCAGTAATTTTTTCAACTATTTCACGGAGTTCGATCTGCTCCAACTTCAATTTAAGATCTTGCTTATCTAAGGTCGCCGCCTGCAATACTTTCTCTACCTGCGTTCCTAAGCGCTTATTTTCATCCTTGATGATATTTAGATACCGCTTTCTAAATGTCTCCTCCTGAGCAAAGGCTGGGTCTTGCAAAGCCTCCACAGCCAAACTCACCGTAGCAATAGGCGTCTTAAACTCATGAGTCATATTATTGATAAAGTCATTTTTGATTTCTGACAGCTTTTTCTGCAAAATAATGACCCGAATAGCATATACAAAACAGAAGATCACGATAGTCAAAAAGCTTAACGAGCTGATCAATGGAACCCATATTTGGCGTAAAATGTAATTTCGTTTATTTGGAAAATTCACAACCAAAAAATTATCTTTTCCTAAAATATCACTTGGAAAAAGCTTTGCCTGAATTCCCTTTGATACCAAAGAAGAAGAATCAAGAATATCTGTCAGTGGGATCATCACCTTGGCATCTTCAATAATTGCAAGTTCAAAGGGCTGTCCTATACCCCGCTCCTTCAATTGATTCCTGAACAATTCCCGTACTTGTACGGTATCAAGCCTGCTCAAGATATTTTGCTGGCCTTCCAATAATTCTGCCCAAGCCTGGTTCATAGCCTCTATCTTCATATTGGCTCGCCGGATTTTTTCCAAGGCATCGGCAATATTGTACTCCGTCACAATCTCTTGACCCCTCCTTTGCGAAAACGTTGACTCTGTTTGATCCAAATATTGCAATTGCCGCTCTTTTTCCTGTAAAAGAATTTCCATTTCATCAGGAGTAAATAAAGAAGAGGCAATTTCAGGTGTTAAATACAAAAAAAATTGCTCCAAATCACTGCGAACATTAATCTCTACACCGCTGGACTGAATGATTCTCCTGAATCGCTGACTCACATTGGGAATCGTCAACTGCATCATGGAGTCCCGCACCGACGGTCTTCTGCGCTGTAGGGACCGCGTACTAACTTGAATATCGATGGGCTCGATTTTTTGAAATAAAAATTCCTGTAAATTGGGGTCTTTCGCAAGGTAACTTAAAAAGATTTCGCTAGTCTCTCCTTTTTCCAGTTGACTAATCGTACTAAAAAGAGATTGGTAAATGTTTTGCTCGAAGCGTTCCTCATTGATTTTGAAAGCATTCTTAACCCAATAGTACTGAAAGCCGATCAGTCCAATACTGGCCAGTGTCATCAATACAATGATTACATTCATTTGGAACTTTGACATAGAACAAATTTAAAGGGATTCATGTTGGGATTACTCAACTTAACAAAATTTAACCCACCAACGAGCAGTTTGAACCCTGCGAACCATCAATTTACATCCCTCATCCAATAAATTCAGAGGATAACTGTATCTTTGAGCATCAATTTACAAGAGTATGCAAATCAACGAAAACTTCTACCATATTCAGGGTATACCATTGACTTCTTTAGTTGAGCAATATGGCTCCCCCTTATATGTATACGATGCCGACAAAATCCTTCATCAAGTAGGTTTGTTAAAACAAGCTTTTTCAACAGTAGATTTAAAAATCAAATACGCCACCAAAGCCCTGTCCAATATCAATATTCTTAAATTATTGAGAAAAGCAGGAACAGGTGCGGATGCTGTTTCCATAGAAGAGGTATTGCTATGCTTGCATGCGGGTTTTGAACCCAAGGATATCATGTATACGCCCAACAGTGTGGGCTTTGCTGAAATCCAGCAAGCTGTCGATTTGGGAGTCATGATCAACATTGATAGCATCCCCATGTTGGAACACTTTGGGACATTTTATGGCAACCAAGTCCCTGTCTGCATTCGATTAAATCCACACATCCTCGCTGGAGGAAATGCAAAGATTTCTGTCGGTCATATCGATAGTAAATTTGGTATTTCGATCTTACAGCTAAAGCATATTCTAAAAGTAGTAGAGGCCTATGACCTAAATATCACAGGACTACATGTGCATACTGGTTCGGATATCCTGGATGCTGACGTTTTTCTGAAAGGTGCAGAGATTCTATTTGATGCAGCGCGTGAATTTCGTGACCTGCAATTTTTGGATTTCGGGGGAGGCTTTAAAGTCGCTTACAAGCCAGGGGATATCGCAACAGACATTTTAGATGTTGGTGCAAAAGTATCCAAGGCTTTTCAGGAGTTTTGCGAAGAATATGGAAGACCATTGGAAATTTGGTTTGAGCCTGGAAAGTTTTTGGTGAGCGAGTCAGGTGTTTTGCTTACAAAAGTGAATTTGATCAAATCTACTCCTGCATCTACATTCATTGGGGTGGATACCGGCTTAAATCATTTGATTCGCCCAATGATGTATGATGCCTATCATCATGTAGTCAATATCTCTAAATTAGATGGACCTGAGCGCGTGTATACCATTGTAGGATATATCTGCGAAACGGATACCATTGCTGCTGATAGGAAACTCAAGGAGGTGCAGGAAGGAGATATCATAGCCATCAAAAATGCTGGAGCCTATGGTTTTTCCATGGCATCCAATTACAATTCCCGATTAAAGCCAGCTGAAATATTGATTTTGGATGGAAAGGCCCATGTTATCCGGGAACGAGAGAGCTTTGAAGATATTTTAAGACATCAGATTGATATAACATTATAAGTAACCAAACCCGGGATATCCCGGGTTTAGTTTTTTAGAACCTTTTTTTAAACCACTTTTATCTTCTTCTAGCAATCTTTCAGACAACTTACGTTCAAGCGTTGGCCCATGTGTTTTATTCGGCAACTTTGTAGAACATTTGATACCTACTTGGTTGCCTCCACATACCTGTGCATTTTTTACGATTATCCAACTATCACATTCTCGGGCATATATGGAGCCGGTAAGTCCATTTGTGAGAATTTTTTTGAAGACTCAAAAAAATATTTCTAAATCAAAAAAAATTTTTTCCTAGCTGAATTGATCAAAGCCTGTATTACATATACAGAAAAAAGTACCCTCAAAACAAGATTTTGAAACCTATAACAATTCAAAGAAAAACAGTACAATTTAGCGATGATCGCCTTCTAAATGTTTTTCGTGAAACGTTTGTTTTTCATAATATTATTTGCTAAAATATAGATGAAGACAAGTTTTTAGCAATATCATTTTGATAGTTATAAAAAACAAAAAATAATATTCTAAATCTCAATCTTCAAAAATCCGATTTTGAAATACAAAATTGGTACTAGCAAAAGGGACTAAATCGGGCAAGAGCCCACCAAAGAAATGAAAGCGATCATCACACAAGTTTCTCTTATTATGGGGTTGGTTACCGCCCTAATGGTAGGGAATTGTGTATTTGCACAGCAACTCAACTTCAGCAACAATCCACTCAAGGAATTTGCAACCACCCAGAGGGTAGAGAGTCAACCCACAACTCCTGAAATCCAAGTAACCGTTTCTGGTAAACTAGCCCTTTGTTCTCATCAGGAGAGGGGCCACATACTTTTAGACATCGTCGGGGGAACTGCTCCCTACCGCTTTTTATGGAACAATAATGAAACAGTTCAAAATCGCTACAACCTCTTTGCAGGAACCTACACGGTAACAGTAACAGATAGTCAAAATATTTCAGTAACTCAGAGAATCATTGTTCAGCCTCCTTTCCCATTTATAGTTGACCTAGTAGAAAAAGTAGATGCTACCTGCGCCACTGGAAATGTTGGTTCTGCCAAGGTCCATGTACGCTTTGGAAGAGGAGAGCCATACAAAGTAAAATGGAGTCATGGCTTGGAAGGCAGTATGGAAGCCAACAATCTCCGTCCAGGATCTTATCATGTGACTATTTCAGACCTTTATAATTGTGAAATGACCGTTTCTTTCGCAATTCAGGGAGATCCTGAAGGTATGAAAATCACTGAAAAATTGGAGCAACCTTCTTGCGATAATGGGCAAAAAGGTGCTATCAGCCTAGAGGTTAGTGGTGGTAAAGCTCCCTACAGCTTCTTGTGGTCTAATGGCAGCACTGCTCGGGAATTGAAAAACTTAGATCAAGGAACTTATGTAGTGCTTGTAAAAGACGCCAATGGCTGTACATATCAGCAAGAATTTGCTATCGAAGCTGGAGAGGCATTAGAGATAGAAGCGCTCAAAGTTATTGACAACTTTTGTGCAGCTGGGCAAGATGGAGAAATTGAAGTATCCATCTCCGGAGGAAAAGCACCCTATCAGATCCGTTGGAACAATGGTCAGCAGACTGCCGCTATCAAAAATCTGAGTGCAGGAGTATTCACCATTGAGGCCATTGATGCAGAGGGTTGCAAAGTGAGTAAATCATTTGAAATCAAGGCGCCAGAATTGCTTCAGGCCAAACTCGAGTCTTCCGTTGAAATGAACTGCGAAACAGGAAGAGCACTAGGCTATGCTTGGGTAGAAATCGCAGGAGGTATCGCACCTTACAACATTCAATGGAGTAATGGAAACTCCAATACCAGAGAAATTACTTTTACTCAATCTGAGGATTTAACTGTACAGATTACCGATGTCAATGGATGTACAGTCCAAGCAAAGATTAAAGTGGACTTACCCTATTATGGGGAACTCGGAAGATTAGACTTCGAATACCGAAAACTAGAAATCAGTTCCGAGGATGAAGTCTTCATTGCTGAACCCCTGCAATTCATCAGCTTTATTTCTCCGGACTTTATCGCTTGGGAATGGGAATTTGGTGATGGTACTACTAGCACCGAAAAAGATCCCATCCATATCTACAAGCAAGCTGGAGTTTACAGCGTCACTCTCAGAGCATTTGATATGTATGGATGTTCTGCAACTCAAATACATGAGGTATTGGTACTCAAAGCCAATGAGTGGGTAACAATCCCAAGTGCTTTCACACCTAATGGTGATGGATTAAACGATTTTTTTAAGCCTGTTGCAAATGGCATCAGCAAATTTGAAATGAGCATATTTAACAACTGGGGAGAGGAGTTATTCAGAACTTCCGCTATCGAGTCCGCCGGTTGGGACGGTACCCATAGAGGTCGATTGTTGCCAAGAGGCAATTACATGTACAGGATTTCGATGATTACCTTGACAGGAGAAGTCATCCAAAAATCAGGTTCTATCACATTAATCAGATAAGGCCATGAAAAAGATACTCGTATTGATCGCCCTCATGATGCTTGCAATTTCTGTGAAAGGCCAAGATATTCAGTTCTCTCAGTTTTATGCTGCTCCGGTTTTCTTAAACCCAGCCTTTGCAGGAAGCTCTGAGATGACACGATTTGGAGTCAACTACAGAAATCAATGGCCTGGAATGTCCCATACTTTAAATGCTTATTCCGCCTATTTGGATCACTATGCATTCAACATCAATAGTGGATTTGGTATCATTGCCAACGGCGTGACTGAAAGCATGTCAAACTTGAGAACCAGTGAAATAGGAGCAGCTTACAGCTACAGATTACAATTAGGCTTCAATAGCTTTTTAAGATTTGGAGGTCAGGCAAGCTTTGTCAGCAGAGATGCGGATTTCAGTAATGTACTTTTTGGAAGCAGCATTGATCCACTCACCGGCGAAAGCAGCTTGCCTTCCGGGGAAAACCTTGGATTGGATGTCAATCATCGCTATGTAGACTATCATTTTGGAATGCTCTATACCAATGAAAAAGCTTGGTTGGGAGTATCAGCACATCACATTGGTCAACCAAATATATCTTTCATAGATGACCAAATATCCAAGTGGCCAATCAAATACTCTGTCCATGGGGGAGTCAGCTTTGATTTAGCTGGAGGAATGGGAAGAAATTACATGAATAGAAATGAAAATCAACGAAATTTGGTGATTGCGTTCAACTATAAGCATCAAGATCCGTTTAATCAGTTGGATTTGGGAACTCAACTTGTATTACAACCCCTCACCTTAGGTCTCTGGTACAGAGGTTTACCCACTCCTGGACTTAAAAGGCCAAACAATGAATCGTTGATAGGTGTTGTTGGAATATCTTTAGGCAATGGTATAGATATCGGATATAGCTACGATTATACCTTGTCAAACTTGGGCATAGCCAATACAGGAGGAGCACATGAAGTCTCTATGAGATTTTCCTTCTTAGCAGGCAGTTCCCAAAACGCAGCAGGCAGAAAATCAAGTATGCCTTGCTTTAGATACTAGAATTTAGTCCCTATAAATACCAAAGCCTCTCTAACCCTTGGTTTTTGAGGCTTTTTCTTTTTTCAAACATTCTACTACATTTTTGATTTTATTAGCAAACAACTTTCGTATGTCCCAAACGCTTCGATTGATTTTAGGAGATCAACTCAACATTAAGCATTCTTGGTTTGATGAACCTCAAAAAAACGTTCGCTATGTTTTAATGGAAATGAGGCAGGAAACAGATTATGTACAGCATCATATCCAAAAGATCGTAGGATTTTTTTTGGCGATGAGAAATTTCGCCGAAGCGCTAAGACAAAAAGGGCATCAAGTCGATTATTTTCAGCTAGATGATGCTGACAATACACAGCAACTGGAAACTAACCTCACGTATCTTATTGAAAAATATGGGATAGAATCTTTTGAATATCAACTTCCGGATGAGTATAGACTAGATCAGCAATTGAGCGCTTTTTGCAAGCAGGTATCTATTCCGACAAAAGCATACGACACCGAACACTTTTTAACAAGCCGCACTTTTCTGCAAGAGTTTTTCAAAGGAAAGAAAACTTACCTGATGGAATCCTTCTACCGAGAAATGCGCAAAAAATACGATATCCTGATGGACGGCAAGGAGCCATTGACCGGAAAGTGGAACTATGACCATGATAACAGAAACAAATTAAAAGATCCTCTGCTCTTAAAAGCTCCCAAAACTCACCCCAAAGATGTAAGTAAACTAATGGATGTACTCACTGCCTCCGGTGCCAAATGGATTGGATCGATTGATGCAGCGACGTTTGAATGGCCAACTACTCGGGAAGAAGGACTGGAAATACTTTCTTATTTCTGTGAGCAATTACTCCCAAAGTTTGGACAGTACCAAGATGCCATGTACACAGGACATACCTTTTTATTCCACAGCCGGCTGAGTTTTGCCATGAACATAAAATTGATCAGCCCCTTGGAGGTGGTCAGTGAAGTGGAAAAATACTGGTACAGCCACCAAGACAAGGTGGACATTGCACAGGTGGAAGGATTTATCCGTCAAATCATTGGATGGAGAGAATATATGCGAGGAATTTATTGGGCTAAAATGCCGGATTATGCTTCCCTTAATTTCTTTGAACATTCACGAAAACTTCCTGAATGGTTTTGGACAGGAAAAACCAACATGAATTGCCTTCACCATGCCATCGGTCAGTCCTTAGACCATGCATATGCACACCACATTCAGCGACTCATGGTAACTGGAAACTTCATGCTTTTAGCAGGAATTGACCCATCTGAGGTGGACAAATGGTACCTGGGAATTTATATCGATGCCATCGAATGGGTGGAAATCACCAATACCCGTGGCATGAGTCAATTTGCTGATGGTGGGATTGTCGGTACCAAGCCTTACGTTTCTTCTGCCAACTACATTGATAAAATGAGTAATTATTGCGATGGCTGTGCATACGACAAGAAAAAGAAAACCGGCGCGAATGCCTGTCCCTTCAACAGCCTTTATTGGGATTTTTACCAGCGTAACGAGGATAAACTAGCTAAGAATCCGAGAATCGGCATGATGTACAGAACTTGGAGCAAAATGAAAGATCAACAGCAAATCTTAGAGCAGGCGAAAACCCACTTGGAAAATATTGAAAACTTGTAAGCTAGTATTGGTTTTGATTTAAGGTATTTTGACCTTTTGATAGGTTTTCATTAGTTCCAAAACCTTACCCTTTGGAAGGGCTTCTACTTTTCTCCCATCTTTTCCAATCATATCTTCTGCTGCAAAGAGGGAATTGATGATAGCCTCCTCCGTAGCTTCTATCACCGCTAGAAACAAGGCACTTGCATGGTCGTTTGAAAGCAAGATAGGCATATAATACTCTCCTTGTTTAACTTGGTGAGGAATTCTATTTTCCTGAAAAGTAGAAAAAGCAATGACATAATCCCCTGATCCATTGGAAGCAATCCCTCCCGTCTTTCCTAAGCCGAGCATCGCACGCGATGCCAGTCGCTTGAGGTTCCGTTCACTCAAAGGGGCATCCGTAGCCACTACAATCATGCATGAACCATCTGCTGATTCCAATTGATTTTTGAAAACATATTGACCTAATTCTTTTCCTATAGGGACACCATTGATTTGCAAGACCCCTCCAAAATTACTTTGCACCAGTACTCCTACCGTATAGCCTCCCAGAGACTCTGGTAACACTCGAGAAGAAGTACCTATGCCGCCTTTAAAGCCAAAACAAACAGTACCCGTGCCCGCTCCTACATTCCCCTCTTCCACTACACCTGAACCTGCTTGCTGAATTGCCTCTAGCACATCTTCTGAACTGATATGCATGCCCCGAATATCATTCAAAAATCCATCATTGGTTTCTCCTACCAACGCATTGACCGATTGGACTTGCTCATTGCCTGCTTGATTGAGTGTGTAACTCACCACAGCAGCGATGGCCGGAGCTACGCTTAAGGTATTGGTCAAGATGATGGGGCTTTCTAGATTCCCTAGCTCTTCCACCTGTGTACTTCCTGCAAGCTTACCAAAGCCATTGCCCACATAAATTGCAGCAGGAACTTTTTGCTGGAAAATGTTTCCCGGATGTGGCAGAATAGCTGTGACTCCTGTTCGGATCGAACTACCTTCTATTTTTGTCAGCTGTCCTACCTGCACACCCGTGACATCTGTGATTGCATTAAGGGCACCGGGCGATAATACGCCTATTTCCACTCCATATTTTCTTGCTGCCGATTGGGACATCACGTGATAGCTCGTCAAGAAAAGGAGCAGGGTTATTATATAGTTGCTACGGGTAAACATGTTGAATTAAAACCATTTCAATAAGGAGGCTACGACTTTTTTGGCCATGGCTCCGTAGGGTGGGTAAAGGGGTTTTGATGCAGTCAATCCAATGCGCTGCTCCATCACAGCCTTTTCATTGCTAAAAGCGAGGAATCCATAATAGCCATGTGCTTTTCCGATACCACTGTTATTGACTCCCCCAAATGGTAGCTCCGTTTGAAGAAAATGCAATACACAATCGTTGGCTACGGCGCCTCCGGAAGAAGTACTCGCAATCACATTTCGATTGAATGAATCAGAATTAGAAAACGTATACAGCGCCAACGGTTTAGGGTTAGCATTGATGTAATCAATCGCCTCGTCAATTTCTTGATACTCCATCAATGGAAGTAATGGACCGAAAATTTCTTCCTGCATGATAGCCATGTCTTGTGTCACATGTGAAATCAATGTTGGTTCAAAGTAGTTTTCAGATACATCTATGGTACCTCCATACTCGACCACGGCTCCTTTGGAAACAGCATCCTGCAAGAGTTGGGACAATCGCTGCAAATGCTTGGTATTCACGATACGGGCATAATCAGGGGATGCTTGAACCCCTTTTGCTGAGGGATTATACATGTCCTCCAAGCTTGTTTTAATCGCTTCCACGAGTTGTTTTTTGACCGAAGTCTGAACTAACAAATAATCCGGTGCTATACAGGTCTGACCACAATTGACAAATTTACCCCACACGAGTTTCGAGGCCGCATCTTTTAGATCCACTCGCTGATCAATTACCGCTGGAGATTTCCCCCCCAATTCCAGCGTAACCGAAGTCAAGTGCTCAGCAGCTGCTTTCATAATAAGTTTACCTACCATCGGACTACCAGTGAAAAATATATGGTCAAATGGCTTTTGAAGTAAGCGCTGGGCAACTTCCACTTCTCCTTCTATGACCGCAACCACGTTTTCATCAAACACTTCTGCACATAATCTTCTGATCAGTGCGGAGGTATGTGGAGTCATTTCGGAAGGCTTGATGATCGCTGTATTGCCAGCAGCCAAAGCAGATACCAAAGGCCCCAAAGCCAAATTGAAAGGATAATTCCATGGAGCAATTATCAGACAGACGCCTTTAGGTTCTAGCTGCACATAGGATTTGCTGCCGAGCATAGTTAAAGGAGTAGGAACTTTCTTCGGTTTCATCCATGAAGACAAATGTTTCAGCGTATGATTGATTTCAGATGTGACTACAAAGATTTCACTGATATCAATTTCTGTATACGGCTTTTTAAAATCTGCATGGATAGCTTTTCGAATGTCTTCTTGATGATCCTTGATCCAATTTAAAAGGGCCGTCAAAAGTTTGACTCTTGCTGCTACCGGGCTTCTCCGTTGCTTAATCGCTTGAGTTTGCTGTAAACTAAATATTCTATCAATGGTATGCGCGGTATTTTCCATGAGTTGCTCTGACAAGTTAAAGCTGATTGATGTTTCAAGTTATCAAATTTATTAGATCCTGTCACTGCAATGAATGAAAAAAACTAGGAAGAATAAACCTTCGTCTTTGTAATTCGTTATTTACTCATCACCTAAATAGTTGTTTTATGCAGTGGAGCCTGGAAAGGATTATTCCCAAAGAGATTTTGGGAGAAAATCATCGAATACGTATTATAAAAGAATACATCAAGAAAATTAAAAAAGAACGAAGAAAATAAGTTAAAAGAGGCTAAATGCCTCTTTTTTTTGCTTTTTACGCATTATCCATTGTTTAGAAATACATTAAAAAGTATTTCATTGCTAAAAAAATGAATTACAAATAAAAATTTTTTCGATTTCTCTTTGATATGAAAAACAAAAAAGTGTATTTTTACAGCAGAAATAAATATTTGAAATTTTAAGGATTTCAAATACTTATCATTTCAAAATAAAATATCCCTAAGAACAGCTTTAACCAAAGCATTCGATTGAACTCTAACTTGACTAGCCAGTGATTATTTCTGGAATCAACAACCGAATCGAGGTTATCAACTGCTAAAAATTAACGATGTATGAAAAAGATTTTTGGATTTCTGATAATCGCTTTGACCATAACCGTTTTGGTTCCATCAAAATCTTGGTCGCAACAGCTTCCGCAGTTTAGCCAGTACATTTTTAACGGGCTACACATCAACCCTGCTTATGCAGGGTATAAAAACCAAGGATACATTCAGAGCACCTTCCGTAACCAATGGGTAAATTTCCCAGGTGCTCCCCGTACCTTTACAATCACAGCTGACCTAAGTGCCAATGAAGGCCTGATGGGCTTCGGTGTATCCCTCTTGAGTGATCAGATTGGACCTACCAGTACTTCTACAGGAATGCTGACATACAGCTACCGCATTCAGACCGGTAAGGAGAGTTTCCTTGGTCTGGGTATCAGTGCTGGGGCCAGCCAATACATGATCGATGGAAGTATGCTCGATCCAGTAGATCAGTTGGATCCAAATCTTCCCCTAGGAACAGAGGTGATGTTTACCCCTAACATGAACATGGGTGCTTTTTTCCATACCGACCGCTTCTATGCAGGTGTGAGTGCCTTCAACATGGTCGGCAGAGGAGTTCTAGAGCGTGAGGATATTTCACTCGCTTTTCACGATTTTCATTACTACATTACCGCAGGGGCATTGATTCCCGTGTCCGATCGTGTGGAGTTTAAGCCTAGCTTTCTGATCAAGGAAGTAAAGGGTGCACCGACCAGTGTCGACATCAACGGAATGTTCTTGTTTATGGAGCGTCTGTGGCTCGGAGCCAGCTACCGTTCCAACATACGGATGTGGAACGAAAACCTAGAAGGTACGCTCAACAACCGCACAGCAGTGGCTTTCATAGCAGAGATCTTTGCGACAGAAAATCTGCGTATCGGCTATGCCTACGATGCCAATCTGAATGCCTTGCAGAATTATAGAAACAATTCCCACGAATTTTCGGTAGGTTATTATCTTACTCCGCGGAATGTTAAACTTAAAAACCCGAGATGGTTCTGATCATGAGAAGCAAAACTACTTATATCAAATTTTTGGCAGCCCTGCTGCTGTTCATGTACACAATCACCGCCGAGGCGCAGCGTCCCCTGCTCAGGTTTGCAGACAAGCAGTTTGAACTAGAAAACTACGCGCATGCAGCCCAGGTATACGGTGAAGCGTATGCACGCAAAGAAACGTACGAGACAGCCCGAAAGCTGGCAGTGACCTATCAGACCCTGAGGGATTATGACAAAGCCTTCGAATGGTGGGGTAAAACAGTAGCCTACGAAGAGTCTAACAAGGATGATTTTTACCTCTACCTGATGGCAGCGATGCAGGCAGGAGAGGCGGAAGACCTCAATGCTTTCCTCACAGCAGGCGGATACAGCAGCTTTGATTTTCCTGGCCTCGACCTGGAGACGCTTGAAAAACTTTACGGAGAGCGCAAAAACGTGAAACTGGTACAACCCAAAGGCATCAACAGCAGCGGCTCGGACTTCGGACTTTCCCGTCATGAAGACAGCCAATATTTTTCCAGCGACAGGGGTGGGGTTTCCTCCTCCAAGCGCAAGGCCATCAGACTGGATGCCAAAAACAACCTGTTCTCCGATGAGAAGAGTAATTTCAACGAGCGCGAGTACTACAGACTTTATGTCAAGGAAGGTTCGGAAGAGGCCAAGCCTATCGTGATCGATCTGGAAGGCGTACAGCACGTATCCGATGTTCACGTGTACGGGGAAGGAAGCAAAATCATGTACACCGCCTTTGTGGGGCAGACCAAGGTAGGCAGCAGAAAGCAGAGCATGAAGCTGACCAATTTCCCAGGGATTTTTTACGGAAATCTACAGGCAGATGGTACGGTCTCCGACAGTAAGCCTTTCCCGCACAACAGCATGCTGGAATACGGGATGATGAACGCCTTTTACGATGCGCAAAGCGGCAGACTCTATTTTGCTTCCAACAGGGAAGGAGGCTATGGGGGTTACGATATTTATTATGTGGAGTATGATGGGGTGGACACCTTCGGAGAGCCTGTCAACCTCGGCAGCGGGATCAATACCATGGAGAGCGAAAGCCATCCTTCCCGTGTAGGGGACTGGTTTTACTTCAGTTCCAGGGGCCATGTAGGATTGGGAGGCATGGATATCTTCCGTGCCCCGTACAGTGCAGCAAGCATCGGCACTCCTGAAAACATGGGCGTACCGTTCAACAGCCCAAGGGATGATTTTGCCTATGTAGAGTTTTCGGACGGCAAGCGTTACCTGTCTTCGGACCGAGAGGGCGGCATGGGTCTGGATGACATCTACTTGGTCGAAGATCTGCACAAGCGTCTGATCGCTCGGGTGATCGACTGCGACGGCAACATCATCGCCGAGGAGTTTGACGCAGACCTTCGCCAAAAAGGAGGCGATCAGCTAAATACCAAGCGAGGAGCCACTGGAGAACTATTGGCAGACCTAGAGCCAGAAAAGGAATTCGGATTGGTGATCAGCAAAAAAGGCTATTTCACCATCACGGACAACACCTTGAGTACGGTCAACCTGAAGGAGGAGAAGCTCGAGCGTGAATACAGGCTTGCAGCCATCCCTTATCAGACACCCGTATATGTGGATATTGTCTACTACGATTTGGACAGATCCAAAATCAGAAAAGATGCACAGGAAGCACTCGACAAGATAGCAGAGCTGATGAACCGATACAGCTTCCTTGATCTGTTGGTGGGCAGCCACACAGATTCAAGGGCGAGCAGGGCATACAACGAGGCACTGAGTCAGCGCCGGGCGGATGCTGTCAAGGATTACCTAGCAGGCTACAACATCGGGGCGGAGCGTATCAGGCTTGAATGGTATGGAGAGGAAGTACTCACCAACGACTGTGGGGACGGGGTACCCTGTCCGGAGCCGGCACATCAGCTCAACAGAAGAAGTGAACTGGTACTCGAGGCATTCCCCGACAAAGACAAGCAGTATGAGCTGCCCAAGGAGCTGATGGGTAAAGACCTCTGCGATATCAACGGCCTGTTTGACAGCCTGCGAAATGAACTGAACAGCCTTCCGACCATCTACTTTGATTTTGACAAAAATACATTGAGATCAGTGCATAAGAAAGAACTCGAACGTACGGCCATCATGCTTAACCGCATGAAAAACCTACAGCTATCTATCGCAGGCCATACCGATCAGCGAGGCAGCGAGGAGTACAACAAAGGGCTGAGCGAGCGCAGGGCACAGGTGGTGATGGACTACCTAGTCAACAGGGGAGTGGATGCTGCACGCATGCAGTACCAATGGTTTGGAAAAACCCAGCCGGTCAACGACTGTGGAGCCATCCCATGCACAGAAGCCATGCATCAGCTCAACAGAAGAACAGAACTCCGATTGGGAGGGGTAAACTAATGGTATTTATAAGGGACTAAAAATATTTACTTAGGGACTAAATTATGGTTAAAGCCAATGCTACTAAGCATTGGTTTTTTTCTTTATTTGCTGGGTATAGTTACCTGTTTATCTTTTATTTGTTTCAATCCCTCCATGATAAACTTCCATATGATCTATAGCTACTCCGCTTTGCCCTACCTCTGCATTATCTGTAAAAACAAGTTTTGCTAACGAAGCATTTCTTAAGGTCCATAGTATGATTACAGCCCCACTTTCATCCGCCAATGAAATGGTAAGATCTTGACGATAAACGGTACCCGACTGAATTTGTCTATACCAATCCCAAAAAATACTCTCTTTACTAACTAGCCCATTCTTCAAGAAAATAGGCTTATGCTGTCCACCACTCCCAGGTACGCTGCTGGTAGAAAATACAGGACTAAAGCTATGTCTATATTCTAACACTTGTGGCACCATTTCCAAGCCATCAACTTCTTGAAATGGAATATTTCTTAGTGATCCCCAATCTACCAAAAAGACAAGTTTCGGTACAGGCCAGGTGTTATCTGGTAATTCTTCTATCATGATGCTCACGTTTTTATCTTATATATGAAGGGGGCATGGACCACAGATACTCGGTTTTTTTGCACTCTTTCAGTTATCTATATAATTTCGGAAAATATAATTTACAGGATCCACTTCTAAGTTAAGAAATTCATCTGGCTCAACCGATTTCATGCCCTCTTCTTTTTTATTAGCTAAATTATAAACCGAAGAAATTTGATACGTCAGCTTAGAATTAGGCAAAGCAAAATGAGCCAAAGCAAAACCATTGAAAGAGTATAAATTACCCGTTGCTTGTCCAATTACCTGACCCATATTGTAAAACTTAAACATTTCAGCGAAGATTGATCCTGCCGAAAAGGTGTTATGGTCTGTAATCAAATATACATTTCCAATGAATCTTTCTGTAAGCGGAAGTGGATGGATCATTTCATAATTGACTTCTACCATTTCATTCAGTTTTGCACCATAAAAAATACTCGCATATTCATTCACTAAGTAAATTGGTTTAAACCATCGGATACTTTTAGGCACAAACTTTCTGTCAAATGCTTCTTTAAATTCCGGAGTTATTTTCCAATATGCTTTGGATAACTTTCTAAATGGTTCTGTGGCAAAATACCGTGCTAAATGTTCACCGTAGCTGTCAGCACCTCCTGTGTGCCCTCTAACATCTATTATTAAGTGCGCGGAATTATTGTTTTTTAATGTTTGAAAGGATTGTTTGTAAAAGCGTTTAATTTCTTTTTCATCACCAGTAAAGTCTGAAATTTTCATATAGCCAACTTGGTTATCCAATAAGTTGAAACTGTATGATTCAGTTTGATTTTTCATCAACCCTTTTCGGCTTTCCCATTTTATGCCGGTTACAAGAATTGAATCTATACTGGAACTTTCAATTGCTTTAAAATGAATGTTAAAATCTTCCTCCCAAGGGTAGGTTTTCCATAAATAGAACCCCAAATCATCCGATATTTCCAAAAGTTTTAGTGAGTGGGTTTCTCGTGTAGCGTGGGTGAGTAAATCGCTAATCAATTCATCAGAAGTCTTCCCATTAATTTTTATTATTTCTGTATTTTCGGGCAAAACCTGCTCTTGATTTTCACTTCCTGAAACAAGTATTTTATTATCAACTATTCTTGCCGAAAGGGGAAAGAATAGTTTCCCTTTTTGTACATAATCTGAGAGAACATACCTATCAATCGCATTGGAATGCGCATCATTGTAACCAATGATTATTTGGTCGATCATACGCCAAAAGTTTATCATGGTCAAACTATCTGGAAGCTGTAGCTTTATGGAGTCGATCTTTGATTGGTGATGGGTTTTTGGGAAAAATCTATAGGGATTCGGGTGAATCCTCTCAAAGGTGCTTGTTAAGTGATCCAGATCAATACACATTTCTTCCTTTGATATATATCTATTGATATCAACCAACCTGATGGATTCATCTTCTGATGAGTCAGACAATGAAGCTAAATAAGCAATCGTGACTATCAGTACCGCAATTAAAATCCATCTAATTTTCTTGTTCATTGCAAACTTTATATTTCTGATGTTCTAATGGCAGTTCTGTTAAAGTAATGGAGGACGGCAGTTTGCGGATATGACATGTTGCAGACTTCGGAGCACTTCACTGTCAACCAAGCATAACTTGTCCCGCAAAAGCGGGAAACTTTGACAGAAGCACGACTTGTTCCGCCAAAGTGGGAAAGCTTGATTTAACCACTGAACCGCCACTTTTGGGTAGGTGCTGTTGAACTGACACCCTACGGGTGAGCGATTTACCTAAATTCTACTTATTTTTAGTTATATCAAAATCTTTCATCATGAAAACTCAAAAAAAACACGCTGGGCACCGTAGCCCTCAATGATTCCGCTCAGGGGTATTTGCTAAAACTCGCTTCTTTCCTAGAAGCAAAAGCATATTCCCCCATGACCATCCGCAACTATATGGCCGAAATGCGCTTTATTTTTGCCTATTTCAATCATCTCAATCCTGAGCAGCTCACCCAAGATCACATCGCCTCCTACATCAACTACATCAAAAAAGAACATGCGGTGAGTAGAGATAAATGTAGAATGACAGCCCAAAGCTGTAGCTTCTTTTTTAAACACATTTTGCCTTCGCCCTACGTAGTGCCTCACGCCCTCTATCCCCGAAAGGAGTTCAGGCTTCCTGAGATTCTCACCCAAGAGCAGATCAGTCATGTAATCCAATCTACTACCAATATAAAGCATAAAGCCATCATTGCTCTGTTCTATGGAACAGGGATCAGGCTGAGCGAACTTCGTTTTCTTGAAATGAAACATATTTCTCGGACAGACATGCAGCTCAAAATTGTGGCTGGTAAAGGTAGTAGGGACAGGTTTACAATCCTTCCTGCTGCCGTTCTTCCTCTACTCGAAGCATATTACAGGGTACACAAGCCGAAAGTCTTTCTCTTTGAAGGACAAACTCCAGGCAAAGCTATGAACGACCGCTCCATACAGCATGCCATCCGCATGGCCATGAATCAGGCGGGCTTTGAACAGTATGGTTTTTCTGCACATTCTATCAGGCATTCCTTTGCTACACACCTCTTGGATGCCGGTACGGACATCCATACCATCAAGCAGCTACTTGGACATTCCAAGATAGAGACTACCATGATCTATCTCCACCTGACCAAACAGCGCAGGGATAAACTCGTCTCTCCTCTTGACCTGCTCGGTCATGGAAACTGATGTTTCTTTTCAGTCCCTGTTCAGGCATCAATCCATCTCCAACTTCAATCCTTACAGCAGAGCGGTCTTTGCCGATCTTACTGCCTGTCATACCGCCGCAAAAGGGTATCACCTCAGCAGGTGCAATGAGCTGCATTGTGGAAACATCGCCCATAGATACCATTCCTGCGGCAACAGGCACTGCCCCAACTGTGGAAGCATGAAAAGGGATGCCTGGATTGAGAGTAGAATGGACGAACTCCTACCTACCGCCTATTATCACATTGTCTTTACCCTGCCACATGAACTCAATCCAGTATTCATGGGGAACAGAGCTAAGCTATTCGACCTTTTGTTTCTGGCAGCTTCCCAAACCCTGCTCAAGCATGCAAAGATGCCTGAATACCTTGGTGCCGAACCGGGGATCACAATGGTACTGCACACATGGGGACAGGATCTTAGTTTTCACCCTCACGTCCACTGCATCGTCAGTGCCGGAGGATATGACGGACAGAGATGGGTAGATGCCAAACGCAAAAACAACCGATTCCTTTTTCCACAGAAAAGTATGGCAAATATATTCAAAGCAATCTTCATGGAAGGGTTGGAAAAAGACAGCTCAATTGGCTGGATTGGAAATAAAAACAGCTTACTGAAAGCCATAAGGTTCAAAAAATGGAACGTCTATGCCAAAGCTCCTTTCGGTTCGCCTGACAGGGTAGTGGAATATCTTGGACGTTACACACACAAGATTGCCATCACCAGACACCGAATCCTTGAGGTCAACGCAACACACATCAAGTTCAAATACAAAGACTATTCAGACGGTTCCAAAACAAAACAGATGTGGCTTACCCATCAGGAATTCCTTCGACGGTTTGAGCAGCATATATTGCCAAAAAGGTTTGTCAAAATCCGACACTTCGGATACCTGAGACTACAGGAAAAACTGAACGGTTGGCACTGATACGGTCGTCACTTAATATGCAACCAGCCAAACCCAAAGTCATCATCCCATTCCAGATCAGAATGTTTGAAAAATACGGCAGGGATATCCACAAATGTCCCTGCTGCGAACATGGAAGAATGGAGACCATCTTTGATACTAGGGACAAACCAGGAAGAAAGCCAAAACCTCTTAAACCAAATCCCGCACCTTCTTGATCCAATTTCTGGATCCAAGAAATCAAGGGTTGGGTCCAAGACATGCCGAAAATTCAAATCCCCAGGTGTTGGGTGGGGGAAGTCATGCCCAAAGCAAAGCAAAAACTCCCAAAGTCATCGAAAAACAGAAACAACCGCTTCCTAAAATCCACCAACCCGCCTACTATTCCACCTAGCAAGACCTTCACCCTGCGAATGTCAGTCAACAGCCACTAGCAAAAAGCCCTGATAGATTTTTTCTCCTATCAGGGCTTTTTTTCGAGGACTTTTCTCTAGTGGGCTAAATGTTACCTGCTGTTATTTTCATTCATTAAGTTGTCAAATAGTCGTGATTTTAAGAATTTCTCAAAAGTCATTTCTTTATAGTTTACATTTTTGGAAAGTGTTTCATATCTATGAACCAAGTCTTTCGCTGAACTTTTATTTATTACAATTATTTCATTTTCGGGATTGAAGTGTCTCTTTACCAAAGCACGGATATGAACGTCAGCTTCAGGAAATGAATAACCAATAAATATTAATTTTTTAGCTCCACGTATTGTATAGCCTGCTTCTTCGTATAGTTTGTTAAAAATAAAGTTGTTGTTGGATTTTAAATGCGAAGGGACTTGTATTAATGAGGTCAATTTATGTCCGTCAAAAGGGCAAGTTGTAATTTGACTTTCAGTAAAAGACTCAAAAGAATCAGTTTTAAGGTTAATTCTATGTTGCCAAGGTGTCAGACCTACTTGAGCACAACAGCTACAATACTTCCAATTTAAGCTTCCGTGAATTTTTATAAGTTTTGTCCTGATAGGTGTATGTTCACCGAATTGAGTTACCGGTCTATTGGGATTTTCCCACCAATCAAAAGGCGTTATGTTGTTTGGGTATCGGAAGTTTATTAGGTCAATGCAATAATCAACTAAATAATCACTATAAATTTTGTCAAAAGCTTCGTCAATTAGTGTGTCATAATTAGTTGTAATTACACCAATTTGTTTTCTGTTTATTCTGATTGTTTCCCAAAATTGCCTAAAATTTTCACTTGTCTTGGTTTTGCTACTGATTACATAGTGAAGTATTTTAGTCAGATTGGTTTTTAATTTAATCAATTCTGTTATAGTCCATTTACTTGATAAACTAAAGGAGTTATTTAGGTGAAAGTCTATAAAACCAAATACTTCTTCAAGTGTGGGTAGTTTTCCGTTTATCGAAAAATTTTCTTGTAAAAACTCTCTAATCTGTTTGCCTGGTTCCGATTTGGTTATTTGTAAGTCGTTATTGTTTAATATTATTGGGATAATATCAGATTGTATTGGTATTCCGTCTGGATATGAAGAGCCTGCACCAAAAATGAAAACTAATTCAGGTTGGTCATTCTGTAAAGGTAATATGTTGTTCTGTCGTGTCCTCATTTATAATAGCAGGTAACGTTTTGCGTATATGACTTGTGGCGGTTTTTGAAGCACTTTCTTGTCGGCTTGCAACAAACTTACTTAAAAGCACAAAGCTTGAATTTATCCCTTTTCCCGCCATAAGTTATATACGCTGTTGTGGTGTCGTTTTTTATTTTTTTCCTATTGGTACTTTCAATTCTTTACGAGTCCATTTTGTTTTAATCTCAATGAATTCAACAAATTTGGATAGTCCAACGAGATGTTGATGAACTTTTACTTGCTCGTTTTGTGTCTTCAAAACCAATAATCCCGAAAGAGCTTTAAATCTAATATCAGAAATGTCCGACCATTTTATTTCTTTCACTTTTCCGTACACATTGGTCGCAATTATCGAATTGTCGCCAAATGTTACTCTATGATTTCGGTAGTACATTAAGCAAGGTATTCCTGTTCCCCAAAAAATGAGTAGCATTAGAATAACGCCAATCCAAACTCCACTGTCATTTACCCCTGCTGTTAATGGAAGGAAAATCAGGAACAGTAGTCCGAAAAGTGAACCGACAATTCCCATAATCCCATAAAGCTTATTCATTCTTAAATTGAAATATCCACTTTCGTCCGATGCAACCGCTTTTCCTGTCGCTTTAGTCAAAAAGGCAAGAGCTGTCGAAACGGCTATTCCAATTATTGTATATAGAATTATCTTCTCTGTCATCGTTCGTCTTTAAATGCACCACAACTTACTTATATGTCTGAAAAACCCACCCATATATACCCTACGGAAGCTTGCTAAGTCTGATTTTTCAGCCGTATTTTCAACTCCCTAAACCTACTAAATACCCTCCAACGAAAAAATACCCTGATCAGGGTATTTATTTAGTTTTTTACATAGGTAAATGACTCATTGCTTTACTCATTCCAACATACGCCATCTTTTGAAGATTGTCAGTAAGGCCATGCTGTTGTCCCGGTGACGAATGATCTGTTTTACTTATGGATAGTGATCGTTTTTTTTCTCCATGATTTCCGATGGAAGTTATACCCTAAAGCAACTGATAACTGATCAAAAAAAGTGGTCAAGATTATCGGATTTATTGGTAAAGATTCTTCAGGGTATACCATCCACTCCATTCGTTTAATCCCCATAGCTAAACCAGCTCTGAACAGCGCTACACTTCTGTCAACGTTTTGGCGCTTGGCGAAGAAGCGGATTTCGAAGCACTAAACTGTCTGCCAGCACTGAACTTGATACGAAGCACAAAGCTTCAAGTAAGCCCTGAACCGCCACTTTTGGGTAGGTGCTGTTGAACTGACACCCTACGGGTGAGCGATTTACCTAAATTCTACTTATTTTTAGTTATATCAAAATCTTTCATCATGAAAACTCAAAAAAAACACGCTGGGCACCGTAGCCCTCAATGATTCCGCTCAGGGGTATTTGCTAAAACTCGCTTCTTTCCTAGAAGCAAAAGCATATTCCCCCATGACCATCCGCAACTATATGGCCGAAATGCGCTTTATTTTTGCCTATTTCAATCATCTCAATCCTGAGCAGCTCACCCAAGATCACATCGCCTCCTACATCAACTACATCAAAAAAGAACATGCGGTGGGTAGAGATAAATGTAGAATGACAGCCCAAAGCTGTAGCTTCTTTTTTAAACACATTTTGCCTTCGCCCTACGTAGTGCCTCACGCCCTCTATCCCCGAAAGGAGTTCAGGCTTCCTGAGATTCTCACCCAAGAGCAGATCAGTCATGTAATCCAATCTACTACCAATATAAAGCATAAAGCCATCATTGCTCTGTTCTATGGAACAGGGATCAGGCTGAGCGAACTTCGTTTCTTGGAAATGAAACATATTTCTCGGACAGACATGCAGCTCAAAATTGTGGCTGGTAAAGGTAGTAGGGACAGGTTTACAATCCTTCCTGCTGCCGTTCTTCCTCTACTCGAAGCATATTACAGGGTACACAAGCCGAAAGTCTTTCTCTTTGAAGGACAAACTCCAGGCAAAGCTATGAACGACCGCTCCATACAGCATGCCATCCGCATGGCCATGAATCAGGCGGGCTTTGAACAGTATGGTTTTTCTGCACATTCTATCAGGCATTCCTTTGCTACACACCTCTTGGATGCCGGTACGGACATCCATACCATCAAGCAGCTACTTGGACATTCCAAGATAGAGACTACCATGATCTATCTCCACCTGACCAAACAGCGCAGGGATAAACTCGTCTCTCCTCTTGACCTGCTCGGTCATGGAAACTGATGTTTCTTTTCAGTCCCTGTTCAGGCATCAATCCATCTCCAACTTCAATCCTTACAGCAGAGCGGTCTTTGCCGATCTTACTGCCTGTCATACCGCCGCAAAAGGGTATCACCTCAGCAGGTGCAATGAGCTGCATTGTGGAAACATCGCCCATAGATACCATTCCTGCGGCAACAGGCACTGCCCCAACTGTGGAAGCATGAAAAGGGATGCCTGGATTGAGAGTAGAATGGGAACTCCTACCTACCGCCTATTATCACATTGTCTTTACCCTGCCACATGAACTCAATCCAGTATTCATGGGGAACAGAGCTAAGCTATTCGACCTTTTGTTTCTGGCAGCTTCCCAAACCCTGCTCAAGCATGCAAAGATGCCTGAATACCTTGGTGCCGAACCGGGGATCACAATGGTACTGCACACATGGGGACAGGATCTTAGTTTTCACCCTCACGTCCACTGCATCGTCAGTGCCGGAGGATATGACGGACAGAGATGGGTAGATGCCAAACGCAAAAACAACCGATTCCTTTTTCCACAGAAAAGTATGGCAAATATATTCAAAGCAATCTTCATGGAAGGGTTGGAAAAAGACAGCTCAATTGGCTGGATTGGAAATAAAAACAGCTTACTGAAAGCCATAAGGTTCAAAAAATGGAACGTCTATGCCAAAGCTCCTTTCGGTTCGCCTGACAGGGTAGTGGAATATCTTGGACGTTACACACACAAGATTGCCATCACCAGACACCGAATCCTTGAGGTCAACGCAACACACATCAAGTTCAAATACAAAGACTATTCAGACGGTTCCAAAACAAAACAGATGTGGCTTACCCATCAGGAATTCCTTCGACGGTTTGAGCAGCATATATTGCCAAAAAGGTTTGTCAAAATCCGACACTTCGGATACCTGAGACTACAGGAAAAAACTGAACGGTTGGCACTGATAGGGTCGTCACTTAATATGCAACCAGCCAAACCCAAAGTCATCATCCCATTCCAGATCAGAATGTTTGAAAAATACGGCAGGGATATCCACAAATGTCCCTGCTGCGAACATGGAAGAATGGAGACCATCTTTGATACTAGGGACAAACCAGGAAGAAAGCCAAAACCTCTTAAACCAAATCCCGCACCTTCTTGATCCAATTTCTGGATCCAAGAAATCAAGGGTTGGGTCCAAGACATGCCGAAAATTCAAATCCCCAGGTGTTGGGTGGGGGAAGTCATGCCCAAAGCAAAGCAAAAACTCCCAAAGTCATCGAAAAACAGAAACAACCGCTTCCTAAAATCCACCAACCAGCCTACTATTCCACCTAGCAAGACCTTCACCCTGCGAATGTCAGTCAACAGCCACTAGCAAAAAGCCCTGATAGATTTTTTTCTCCTATCAGGGCTTTTTTTCGAGGACTTTTCTCTAGTGGGCTAAATGTTACCTGCTGTTATTTTCATTCATTAAGTTGTCAAATAGTCGTGATTTTAAGAATTTCTCAAAAGTCATTTCTTTATAGTTTACATTTTTGGAAAGTGTTTCATATCTATGAACCAAGTCTTTCGCTGAACTTTTATTTATTACAATTATTTCATTTTCGGGATTGAAGTGTCTCTTTACCAAAGCACGGATATGAACGTCAGCTTCAGGAAATGAATAACCAATAAATATTAATTTTTTAGCTCCACGTATTGTATAGCCTGCTTCTTCGTATAGTTTGTTAAAAATAAAGTTGTTGTTGGATTTTAAATGCGAAGGGACTTGTATTAATGAGGTCAATTTATGTCCGTCAAAAGGGCAAGTTGTAATTTGACTTTCAGTAAAAGACTCAAAAGAATCAGTTTTAAGGTTAATTCTATGTTGCCAAGGTGTCAGACCTACTTGAGCACAACAGCTACAATACTTCCAATTTAAGCTTCCGTGAATTTTTATAAGTTTTGTCCTGATAGGTGTATGTTCACCGAATTGAGTTACCGGTCTATTGGGATTTTCCCACCAATCAAAAGGCGTTATGTTGTTTGGGTATCGGAAGTTTATTAGGTCAATGCAATAATCAACTAAATAATCACTATAAATTTTGTCAAAAGCTTCGTCAATTAGTGTGTCATAATTAGTTGTAATTACACCAATTTGTTTTCTGTTTATTCTGATTGTTTCCCAAAATTGCCTAAAATTTTCACTTGTCTTGGTTTTGCTACTGATTACATAGTGAAGTATTTTAGTCAGATTGGTTTTTAATTTAATCAATTCTGTTATAGTCCATTTACTTGATAAACTAAAGGAGTTATTTAGGTGAAAGTCTATAAAACCAAATACTTCTTCAAGTGTGGGTAGTTTTCCGTTTATCGAAAAATTTTCTTGTAAAAACTCTCTAATCTGTTTGCCTGGTTCCGATTTGGTTATTTGTAAGTCGTTATTGTTTAATATTATTGGGATAATATCAGATTGTATTGGTATTCCGTCTGGATATGAAGAGCCTGCACCAAAAATGAAAACTAATTCAGGTTGGTCATTCTGTAAAGGTAATATGTTGTTCTGTCGTGTCCTCATTTATAATAGCAGGTAACGTTTTGCGTATATGACTTGTGGCGGTTTTTGAAGCACTTTCTTGTCGGCTTGCAACAAACTTACTTAAAAGCACAAAGCTTGAATTTATCCCTTTTCCCGCCATAAGTTATATACGCTGTTGTGGTGTCGTTTTTTATTTTTTTACTATTGGTACTTTCAATTATTTAAGAGTCCAATTTTTTTTAATATCAATGAATTAAACAAATTTTGATAGTCCAACGAGATGTTGATGAACTTTTACTTGCTCGTTTTGTGTCTTCAAAACCAATAATCCCGAAAGAGCTTTAAATCTAATATCAGAAATGTCCGACCATTTTATTTCTTTCACTTTTCCGTACACATTGGTCGCAATTATCGAATTGTCGCCAAATGTTACTCTATGATTTCGGTAGTACATTAAGCAAGGTATTCCTGTTCCCCAAAAAATGAGTAGCATTAGAATAACGCCAATCCAAACTCCACTGTCATTTACCCCTGCTGTTAATGGAAGGAAAATCAGGAACAGTAGTCCGAAAAGTGAACCGACAATTCCCATAATCCCATAAAGCTTATTCATTCTTAAATTGAAATATCCACTTTCGTCCGATGCAACCGCTTTTCCTGTCGCTTTAGTCAAAAAGGCAAGAGCTGTCGAAACGGCTATTCCAATTATTGTATATAGAATTATCTTCTCTGTCATCGTTCGTCTTTAAATGCACCACAACTTACTTATATGTCTGAAAAACCCACCCATATATACCCTACGGAAGCTTGCTAAGTCTGATTTTTCAGCCGTATTTTCAACTCCCTAAACCTACTAAATACCCTCCAACGAAAAAATACCCTGATCAGGGTATTTATTTAGTTTTTTACATAGGTAAATGACTCATTGCTTTACTCATTCCAACATACGCCATGTTTTGAAGATTGTCAGTAAGGCCATGCAGTGGTACCGGTGAAGAATGATCTGTTTTACTTATGGATAGTAATCGTTTTTTACTCCATGCTTTCCGGTGGTAGTGCTACCCAAAAGCAACCCATAAAAGTCATATTAAAGTGGTCAAGATCATCGGATTCATTGGTTAAGATGGTTTGGGCACAGCATTCGCTTAATCCCCATAGCTAAACCAGCTCTGAACAGCGCTACACTTCGGTCAACGTTTTGCAGCTACCCGAAGGTGGCGATTTCGAAGCACTTCACTGTCAACCAAGCATAACTTGTCCCGCAAAAGCGGGAAACTTTGATAAAAGCACGACTTGTCCCGATTTCTCGGGAAAGCTTGATTTAACCACTGAACCGCTACTTTTGGGTAGGTGCTGTTACCAGCCGTATTTCTTCTAAAATAGTCCAAGGTCTTTCCCTTTTTGTATTAAGTCCCCGAATGATTTCATTTTTAAATTTTCTTCTTCTGTCAATGGACGTTCTGATATTTCCTTTGTTGCTAAATATCCTTTAAGTGAACTGTCCGAACCAAGTATAAACCTTTCTGAATTTTTTAATTGTTCATAGTTTGAGGTCAATTTCTCAGTAAAACACATAGTCCCACTTACGTTGTGTCTTAGTAACAAATGCTTAGTTTCTTTGTCCGAATATGGCATAAGAAATAACATATGCTTGTTGTCCAGAGGTAATTTTAGAATGTTCGTTGGGTCGAAAGGAGCTACGTGTCCGCCATTAATGTTTGAATAAACAACAGGATTGTCACTGGTAATAAACTCACAGTTTTCGTCTACCAATCTTGAAACATAAATACCGTCTCTTATTGTTCGGAGTTTAATTAGTCGTAATGCCACTTGAAGTTGTGTCAAGATTTGGACAGGGCGACTTTCATATTTATTTTCTTTTTGCAACTGTTCAAGAGTTTTACCTGCTACTGATATTTTCTGTTTATCAAACATAAAATAGTCTTTACCTGTCTGCTGACACATAAAATATGCTTGTTCTAAAACTCTATTGAAAAACTCGTTATGTAAGTTTACCCATTTCGTGGTTCTGTAAAACATAGTAACCACAGTCGAAATAATTAGCTCTCTTTCTTCGTCTGTTATTGTTTTTTTGTCAGGGTCAATTAGTATTTCATAAATTTTATTGTAGTGAACTTCATAGTTGTCGGAATAAAATTTTTCAATCAACATTCTTTCTTCGGCTGTGTCTCCAGGAAGTGTATATAAGTCCTTTTGAAGGCAAACATTAGAAATGTTCATTTCTATAATCTTATCTTCTTTGCAGTCTGCTGTCGGTAATGCTTTAATGAAAAATTCTCCCGAACGCTCTGTCGAAAAGTGTTTAAGATATGTTCTTGGAACGTAATGTTGTCTTTTTACTTCATTTTCTGGCATTTTCGTCAGTTTTTTAATATGGCAGGTAACTTAAATATATGTCTGAAAAACCCACCCATATATACCCTACGGAAGCTTGCTAAGTCTGATTTTTCAGCCGTATTTTCATCTCCCTAAACCTACTCAATAACCTCCAACGAAAAAATACCCTGATCAGGGTATTTATTTAGTTTTTTACATAGGTAAATGACTCATTCCTTTACTCATTCCAACATACGCCATGTTTTGAAGATTGTCAGTAAGGCCATGCTGTTGTCCCGGTGACGAATGATCTGTTTTACTTATGGTTAGTGATCGTTTTTTGTTCCATGCTTTCCGGTGGAAGGACTACCCTAAAGCAACCCATAAATAATCATATTAAAGTGGTCAAGATCATCGGATTGATTGGTAAAGATGGTTTGGGCACAGCATTCGTTTAATTCCCATAGCTAAACCAGCTCTGAACAGCGCTATACTTCGGTCAACGGTTTGCATATGACTTGTGGCGGTTTCGAAGCGCTTTCCTGTCTTCCAAAACCAAAGCTAGCTACAAAGCGAAAACCTTGCTGGTAGCCGTTCACCCTCCATAAGCTATATGCGTTGTTGTAAAGCGTTTTTATTTATTTCATTTTCAATCAATGATTTGAATTTTTTAAGTCCGTGTTCATATTTTTTGCTGTGCCAGTATCGTCCACCTGTTCCAGGATGGCATACAAATTCATATCTTACTCCTGATTCTGATTTTGGAATTTTCCACCTCAATTTGTCCCAAGATAGTTTAGATACAAAAATTACTAAATCAGGTTCTATAATTTTCACAACTTCATTAATTGTTTTTGCTCCAATTGTATAGTCAATTGATTTACAAAAGTTCTTTATTGAATCCCCAGTTTCTGGTGCTGGTCTTTGAAAGCCATTCATAAAAGCTACGTTTGTCATAGCTCTAAATTCCTCAACTTTCATAAATTCAGACATTCGAGTATTCAGTTCTCTGAATATCATATGTCCAGCTGGTTTCCAGTTTCCTTTCAGTATGACCCTTGTGTTTATCCATGCAATTTCTTCATCGGATAAGTCCGCTTGTGTGGAACTATACCATTTTTCGGGATTTTTGCTTATTGTCGATTTTGGTGGTAAATAATGACTTTCAGCAATCAGCATTATTTTCGGTGAATTGTTTTTTCCGTAATTTTTCCCGACAAAAGGTAGCATTGAAGGAAACCTTTGATAATGGTCAATTTCATTCAGTTTACTATCAAAAATTTCAGTCGATTCGTTCATAGTTTGTTGGTTTGATTAAATGTTTTACAACTTACTTATCCACCTGAAAAACCAACCCACATACACCCTACGGACGCTCATGAAGTCTGATTTTTGCAGCCGTATTTTCATCTTCCTAAACCTACTCAATACCCTCCAACGAAAAAATACCCTGATCAGGGTATTTATTTAGTTTTTTACCTAGGTAAATGACTCATTCATTTACTCATTCCAACATACGCCATGTTTTGAAGATTGTCAGTAAGGCCATGCAGTGGTACCGGTGACGAATGATCTGTTTTACTTATGGATAGTGATCGTATTTTACTCCTTGCTTTCTGGTGGAAGTTATACCCTAAAGTAACTGATAATTGATCAAAATAAAGTGGTCAGGATCATCGGATTGATTGGTTAAGATGGTTTGGGCACAGCATTCGTTTAATTCCCATAGCTAAACCAGCTCTGAACAGCGCTACACTTCGGTCAACGTTTTGTGTATTTAATTAGTTGGCGATTTTAATACACAAATCTGTCAGTAAGTGACGAGCTGTCTTTAAAGCACTTCTATGTCAATAAGTGACTGACCGCCAATTGATTAAATACACTGTTACCAGCCGTTTTTCTTTCGTCTGTGTCCAGTGTCATTATTCGTTAAACTTTTTATTTGTCCTAATTAACTCTCTCCAATTACTACCAAGTCCCACTACTACACCGTCACTACCTGCAAAAAATTCTTGCTCGGCAATAGAACTAAATTGCTCAAAGTCAAAAATTCTTGTCGGTTGAATTTCTTTTAAACTCTGTGTTTTATAAGCATCAAATATTTTTCTGTCAAGTCCAATGGTAAGATTAATGGCGTCAAATGTGTATGTAACAAAACCGCCAAACTCTTTGGTTGCATTGTCGTTGCTCGATAGAATGTTGAAAATGACTTTGTAGTAATTTGCTAAATATTCTTCGCTATCAGTTTTGATGTCAAAATAATCGTCATTGTAACCTTCGGGGTCAGACCAGTCAACCGTTAATTGTCCATTTGTAAAATGTGTAACTACTGCTACTCTTAAACTGGGATAGTCAGCACCAATTCGTCTTAAATTTCTTGTTTGGTTTTTTGCTGATGCAAGTAGTGTTGCTTCCATTGTATTTGTCCTGCCTTTGCTTTCCATAATTGTCCATCGTCTGCGATTGTCAAGTCCAATTAAGTCAGGTCGTGAACGACTTGAACCAAAACCAAACGCTTGTCCATTTCTTGAAAATTGGTCTCTGTAAACGTCAATGTGAAGTAGCCAAGGAATATTTAAAAGTTTTGCAGAAAGTAGTTTAGTAAAGGTCAGTCCTAAGAAATATGAAACCGCACTTTTTTCAGAAGGGTCAAGGTGTTCGTATGCTGATGACTTCACTAACGTTGTCCCATTTTGAGCAATGTTAGCAACCAATATTGAAGCTCTATACAAAATCTCATACTCGGAATAAATACCGTTACTCAAAACATCAATGAAGTTTGCTCGTCCAACGGTAATTGCTGACCACATTAATTCTTGAACTGTAAATTGCAGTTGTTTAGCGCCTTGAAAGTCCGCTCCAAATCGTGGTGGAAAGTTTTGACTGTTGTAGGTTATTTCCATTGGTCTTTGTCGTTTAGCTGTGTCCTAAAATGGCTGGTAACTTACTTATATGTCTGAAAAACCCATCCATATATACCCTACGGAAGCTAGCTAAGTCTGATTTTTCAGCCGTCTTTTCATTTCCCTAAACCTACTAAATACCCTCCAACGAAAAAATACCCTGATCAGGGTATTTATTTAGTTTTTTACATAGGTAAATGACTCATTCATTTATCCCATAACAACATACGCCATGTTTTGAAGATTGTCAGTAAGGCCATGCTGTTGTCAGGGTAGCAAATGATCTGTTTCAAACTATTACTAGTGATTGTTTTTTACTTCATGCTTCCCAGTGGTAGTACTACCCTAAAGCAATCCATAAATAATCAAAAAAAGTGGTCAAGATTATCGGATTCATTGGTTAAGATACTTCAGGGTATACCATCCACTCCATTCGTTTAATCCCCATAGCTAAACCAGCTCTGAACAGCGCTACACTTCGGTCAACGTGTCGCAGCTAGACGTCAGGCGTAGCTTACCCTTCTAATTGTCCCCTGAAAAGTTGCTCTTAAAAATATCCATCTTTTGTGCACCTACCCAACGCTTGCGACTAGATGCTGTTGGTGGTTCGATGTTATTTCCTTCCTTATTTTAGTTTTTTTATTGCGTTACTTTTAAGCAAAGATTTCATTTGGGCTATCGCTACTTTGTTTAGTTCGATAAGACGTTCTTCTTGCGTTAGTCTCTGTTGGATTAGTAAGGCGTTAATACTTTCCATATTGCTCAATACAACTAATTGTTCTAATGTCGCATAATCTCTTATATTACCTTTTTGCTCGGGATTGCTTTCCCTCCATTCTTTTGCTGTAATTCCAAACAGGGCAACATTCAATAAGTCAGCTTCATTGGCGTAAACAAAACTTGTCTGTTGTTTGGTGATTTCTTTTGGGATTAGGTTTTCTTTGATGGCGTCTGTATGAATATGGTAATTTACCTTGGCTAATGTCCTTTGTAAGTTCCATTCTAATTTCAGTCGGTTGTTTTCATCCTCTTTCAGACGTTGAAATTCATTGACCAAGTATATTTGAAACTCAGGACTTAGCCACATTGCGAAGTGGAACGCAATGTCTTTGTGTGCATAAGTTCCTCCGTAACGCCCAGCTTTTACGAGCATACCAACTGCATTTGTTCGTTCAATCCATTGTCCGACAGACATTATGAATCTATTCACTCCTGCTTCTTGGGTAATTACCCCGAATTCGGGGTAATTAAAATTTGGGTTGTTAATCTTTTCCCAAACACCAATATATTCCAATGTATTTTTGTTCGTAATCCACTTGCCAATTAAGCCACTTCCTTCACGAAAAGAAGCTGTCATATCGGTCAAACTGATATAGTCAGTTTCATTTTGATTAATTACCGTTATCGGTGATTCATTTACATTTAGTTTTCTATTTTTTACCATTATTTATTTCACTAATCGTCAAAGTTACAAAAAGAAATTATGGTTAGAATGAGTTGTTCTTGTTTGGTTTTTATTCGTCTTCGTCTTAGCTGTCATGTCACTTTACAATGACCGCCAACTTACTTATCCGCCTAGAAAAACCCACCCATATACACCCTACGGAAAATCGTGAATTCTAATTTTTTCAGCCGTATTTTCAAATCCCTAAACCTACTCAATACCCTCCAACGAAAAAATACCCTGATCAGGGTATTTATTTAGTTTTTTACATAGGTAAATGACTCATTCCTTTATCCCATAACAACATACGCCATGTTTTGAAGATTGTCAGTAAGGCCATGCTGTTGTCCCGGTGACGAATGATCTGTTTTACTTATGAATAGTGATCGTATTTTACTCCGTGCTTTCCGATGGAAGTTCTACCCTAAAGCAACCCATAATTGATCAAAATAGAGTGGTCAAGATCATCGGATTGATTGGTTAAGATGCTTCGGGGTACACACTGCAATCACTGAAAAATAGAAACCAACTTTGATACAAGGGATAGATTCGCCAGAAAATAAAAGTCCTTCAAGCCAAATCCAGCCCCTACTAGTGTTTAGGTGATGTAGTTGCTGCGTAGTTTATTCAATATCATTTGTAATGTAACCATTTTCAAGTTCTACCAAGTCAAGTTTCATGAATTCTTGAAGATGCTTTGAGTTTAAATGGTCATGGAATGCTTTTTCATTTTCAAAACATTCCCAAAGAATTATTTTTGTCGGGTCATTTTTCAATTGTTTAATGTCAAATGAAATGTTACCGGTTTCCAAAAGTGTCTGTTTTCTCAAATTTTTGAGTTGAGCAATAGCAAAATCAATATTTGCTACGTCTTTTATTTTTAAAACTCCTGTGGAGTAAAAATTTTGCTTTGGTTTTTTTGGTTCTATTAAGTCCCAAAGATTACCATATAAATCCTCAAAAACGGCTACTGTCCCATAGTCTTCAAAACTTGGTTCTCTAACAATCTTTATTTTTTTGTCTATCAGGTTTTGATAGTCTCTTTTGAAATTGTCAGTATTCAAAAAAAGAAAAACTCGTCCACCTGTTTGGTTTCCAATTCTGCTTTTTTGCTCTTCATTTACTCCTTTGGCTAATAATAAAGAACATTCTTTTGCACCTTTCGGTCTAACCAAAACCCAACGTTTTGACTCCGATAGCATAGTGTCTTCGATTAAGTCAAAATGTAATTTTTGTGTATAAAATTCTATTGCCTTGTCATAGTCGTCCACAACAATTGCGATATGTGTCAAGTTTTGCTTCATTTTTCTATATTGTTGTCGTCCGATAAGTGCAATTCTCTAAAAAATAACTTATTATTAAATTCTGCTGGGATCCCCATGGTATTTAAAGGTAAAACTAAATCCATTCATTCTCTGCATCTCCGCTCCTAAGCACAAAAAAATCCCCTGAGGCTTTTCAAACCTCGAGGGATCTCTTATAACTCTCTAACCAAGAAACCGATAATTCAATCAATTATCCGCTAATAATTTCTCTTCTGACTGAATTGGGATCGCGGCTAAAACTCCTAATTTCTCTGCTTTGACCAACTCGAAAGCTGCCCTGTTTGCCGGGGAAATCGGCTCTGTAGGTGGGATTTTTTCCTTTAACCAATCCACTTGCTTCCCATTTTTCCAGAATCTGAAACACAAATGCGGACCGGTAGCCAAACCTGTGCTCCCAACATAACCAATTACCTGCCCTTGCTTCACGCGCATGCCAGGTTTCATTCCCGAGGCAATTTTGGACATGTGTAGGTATTGAGTCGTGTAGGTTTCATTATGCTTGATTTTAACATAATTCCCATTAGCACTCGTAAAGCGTGCCTCTACCACTGTGCCATCTCCTACTGTTCTTATCTCTGTCCCTGTAGGGGCAGCATAATCGGTCCCTAGATGGGGCTTATAGCGCTTTTGAACCGGATGAAATCGATTCAAATTATATCGTGATGAAATGCGGGTATATTTTAAGGGATCTCTTAAAAATGCCTTTTTAAAACTATTCCCCTCCTGATCAAAAAAGGAAACTTGTCCATTTTGCTCAAACGGGATAGCAAATAACTCCTCCCCTTTATGCTTAAAATAGGCAAGTTCAATCTCACCATTGCCTACGACTGTCTCATCCACTATTTTTTCTTGAAAAACCACCTTAAACTCATCTCCTTTTTGCAGGGAACCAAAATCAATGGACCATCCAAATAAATCGGCAAATTGATCCACTACATCGTAACTGATCCCTAATCCTGTCATGTTGGAGGATAAATTGGATGTGATCTCTCCACCCAACTCAACCGGGCGGTAACTAACAGGTCTTTCTTCTTTGTAAATCTCTATGTCTTCAAAATTGATGACCACATACTCCAAGGGGTTGGGCTCATAGATAAAAAATTGTGCCTGAGAGGAGTCTTTCGCTGTTAAAACTGTGAATTTTTTGTTGTAGGCAATTTTTCGAACATCAAAAATCTCTTTGGACTTTTTGGCTATTTCATCGATGATTTGAAAAGGTATATTGAAGGGGGCCAAAATTGATGAAAGGGTCTGGTTTTTCCCCACTACACCTTCAATTACATCTAAATCCTTGGCATTGATTCCGTAAAGTAATACTTCTTCCTCTTCCTCTTCTTCGTAGACTTCCAGTTCAGGTTCTTCAGGGATAGTATCAGAATACACTTGATTGTATAAGTAATAACCGGCACCTAAACATAGCACCAAAATCCCTGTGCTGATCCATTTTTTATTCATGTGTAGTATTGTTGGCTGCGGATGATATTCAAATAAATTTAAATTCCGTTCAAATAACAAGTTTTTCAAGGTTTTTATACCCAAATATTCTAACGAAGGTTACAAATCAGAAATTGCCCCGGACATCTCTTGAAATAATTAGAGGATAAATGGATTTTGAAAAAAATCAATTGTTCGGAATATTGCTTACAAAAACTTCCATGTTTCGGTCATAATTATTCATTTCTGTCGTATACTTGGTGACTTTGCTTATCTTTGTCGACTTAAAAAAAAGAATAACAAATGCTACGAACACATACCTGCGGAGAATTGAGAATTGATCACGTAAACCAAGAGGTGACTCTTGCCGGATGGGTACAGCGTGTACGCAACAAAGGAGGTTTGATTTGGGTGGATTTGAGAGATCGCTACGGAGTGACCCAATTAATTTTTGAAGAAGGGTCTACGGATAAAGCTTTATTGGAAAAAGCTGCTTCATTAGGAAGAGAGTTTGTGATTACAGCCACAGGTATCGTCATAGAGCGATCCTCAAAAAATGATAAAATACCAACGGGAGCTATTGAAGTAAAGGCTGCCAATTTGGAGGTGCTAAACCCTGCTAAAGTTCCTCCATTTATCATTGAAGATGATACGGATGGAGGAGATGAACTTCGAATGAAATATCGCTACTTGGACCTTCGCAGGAATGTGGTGAGGGAAAAATTGCAGCTGCGCCACCGCATGATGCAGGAAACCAGAAAGTACATGGATGCTGCAGACTTTATAGAAGTAGAAACCCCAGTATTGATCAAATCTACTCCAGAAGGTGCCCGTGACTTCGTAGTTCCAAGCAGGGTGAATCCTGGGGAGTTTTATGCATTGCCGCAATCCCCACAAACCTTCAAGCAATTACTCATGGTCAGTGGCTTTGACAGGTATTTTCAAATTGTCAAATGTTTTCGGGATGAGGATTTGAGAGCAGATCGTCAGCCTGAATTCACACAGATAGACTGCGAAATGTCCTTTGTATCCCAAGAGGATATCTTGCATACGTTTGAAGGCTTGACCAAGCATTTATTTAGAGAAGTCAAAGGCATTGAACTAGAAGAGGTCAAGCGCATGACCTATGAAGACGCGATGAAATTTTACGGCAATGACAAGCCAGATTTGAGGTTTGACATGAAGTTTGTGGAATTAACAAATGTTGCACAAGGGAAAGGATTTTCGATTTTTGATGCTGCTGAATTAGTTGTAGGTATCTGTGCCAAAGGTGCCAGTGAATACACGCGCAAGCAGATCGACGAAATCACAGAATGGGTAAAGCGACCTCAAATCGGTGCAAAAGGCTTGGTCTATGTCAAATGCAATGCAGACGGTAGCTTTAAATCTTCAGTAGATAAATTTTACAGTCAAGAAGATCTAAAAGCTTGGGCACAACTCGCAGGTGCCGAAGCTGGAGACTTATTGCTGGTATTATCCGGAGAAGCCAAGGCAACACGCAAGCAACTTTCGGAATTACGCTTAAAAATGGGCGAAGACCTTGGTTTACGAGACAGAAACGTGTTCAAGCCACTTTGGGTGGTGGACTTTCCATTGTTGGAATGGGATGAGGATACTCAACGCTATCATGCCATGCACCATCCTTTCACCTCTCCTAAAAAAGAAGATATTCCGTTGTTGGAAACAGATCCAGGATCGGTACGTGCAAATGCTTATGATTTGGTCATCAACGGTGTTGAAATCGGTGGTGGATCCATCCGTATTCATGACCGCACTACCCAACAATTGATGTTTAGGCATTTAGGATTTTCGGTAGAAGAAGCACAAAAACAATTTGGATTCCTAATGGAAGCTTTTGAATACGGGGCTCCTCCACACGGTGGAATTGCGTTTGGCTTTGACCGCTTGTGTGCTATTTTTGGAGGCTCAGATTCGATCCGAGATTACATAGCCTTCCCTAAAAACAATTCCGGAAGAGATGTGATGATTGATTCCCCAAGCACAATTGCTGAGGATCAATTAAAAGAACTGTCTATTCAGGTTTCCATCCACAAATAATTTACTTTTCTCCACACCTGGTTTTTGCACTCAGTTTTCTGGAATGCAAAAACCAGGTTTTTTTTTACCTGTCCTTAACCTCCATTTTATCCATTTAACATCTTTTTTTTCCATTCAAAACTTAGGTGAATAGCAATTTAAACTATTCATTCATTTCGCAGTCTAAATCGTAGTTCAATTAATTCTACCAAATGAAAATTTCTACCACTATTAAATTTTTGTTCGTGTTTTTGTTCATCTATTCTTTTGATGTTCAAGCACAAAGACCTGGAGGCGGTCAAGTCCCGATATTAAAAGGGAAGGTCATCGAAGGAGCCACAAAAGAAGGAATGATCGGGGCAAACGTCCTTATTAAAACGGTTACAGATTCTTTACTTACATCCACAGTCACAGGAGTAGATGGGTCTTTTGAGATCGAGCGCCCAAGAATCCCCTCTGTAAAGATTGAAATCACCTTCCTCGGCTATCAAAAAATCACTAAAATCCACGAAAGAGGTCAAGCCTTGGATTTGGGCACCCTTTCCCTCGTAGAAGACTCCAAGCTTTTGGGAGAAGTCGTCATTCAAGGCCAAATCCCTGTAGGAGAAGTAAAAGGAGATACCACCTCTTTTAATGCAAATGCTTTCAAGACCAGAGAAAATGCCGATGCAGAAGATCTTATCCGTAAAATACCGGGTGTAACCATCCAAAATGGTGAAATCCAAGCAAAAGGAGAGCGTGTAGAGAAAGTTATTGTAGATGGGAGAGAGTTTTTTGGCTCAGATCCATTTTTAGCATTAAGAAACCTGCCTGCCGATGTAATCGACCGAGTAGAAATCTTAGATCAACGTTCAGATCAGTCCAGATTGACCGGATTTGACGATGGTAATTTCTCTAGGACAATCAACATTGTAACCAGACCTGACCGAAGAAATGGTCAGTTTGGACGCGTCTACGCGGGTTACGGAACCAACGGCAGATATTCAGCTGGAGGAAATTTCAATATGTTTAAAGGAACCAAACGTGTTTCCATCATTGGTTTATTCAATAATATCAATCAACAAAACTTCTCTTCCCAAGATTTGGTAGGTGTTGGTGGCGGAGGTGGTGGTCGCCCAGGTGGTGGCGGCGGTCGTCCGGGCGGTGGAGGAAATTCTAATTTCCTTATTGGACAGGATCAGGGTATCATTACGACCAATAGTTTGGGATTAAACTACTCTGATAAGTTTGGCGAAAAGATGAATTTTTCAGGCAGTTATTTCTTTAACTCTACCAACAACAATTTATTTAGACTTACCAATAGAGAAATTGTCCTTTCTGAAACCAATAGACAGTTTTATGAAGAAAGTTTACTGAATACCATTCGTAATAATAACCACCGAATCAATGCTCGAATCGAATATGATATCGATCCAAAAAATGCATTGATCATCACTCCTTCAATCAATTTCCAGAATAATTCCACTTTCAATGATCGGGATGCCATCAACTTATCGGGGGTTTTAAATCCCTTGAGTGCTACTAGATCCCTGTCAGATGCTACAACAGAAGGTTACAATATTTCAAATAACTTGGTCTACAGGTATAAGTTTGAGAAAAAAGGAAGAACACTTTCGACAACTGTCTTCACATCATGGAATCAGCGGGATCAATTTTCCGAGCTGATTGCAGCCAACAGAGACTTTATCCGAAACATTAGTGATACCTTAAATCAAGAGACCATTGGACTTTCAGATGGATTCAACTACCGAGCAACTATACAGTTTACGGAAGCCCTGAGCGAAAAATCATTATTGACAGCTTCCTATCAGGTAGGCAATAACAAAACATCAGCAGATCAGCAGACTTTTGCCCTGTTACCAGAATTAGGTATCATGGTACTTGACACAGCCTTGAGCAACGTCTTTGAGAATAGATTTATCATTCAGCGCCCAAGTGTTGGCTATAGCTACAACTATAAGAAATGGAATGTGAATGCTAACTTGGACTATCAGTATGCCATCCAAGACAATGAGGCATTGTTTCCAGTAGATCGTGTCTTCAATCAAACATTCAGCAATTTCTTGCCAGGGATGAATGTGTCTTACAGAAACATGCAATCTGGGCTGTCCTTTAGAATGCGATATAGAACAAATACACAGGAGCCTTCGGTCAATCAGCTACAAAACGTTATCAACAACCAAAATCAGCTACAGCTTTCGATAGGTAATCCGGATTTGGGTCAAGCGTTTAGCCATAACATCTTCACCAATATTTCAAAAATCAACCTGGAGAAATCAAGAACCTTCTTCACATTTGCTTTCCTTTCCTTCACAGAAAACTTTATAGGGAATACTACCTTTATCGCCCAAACAGACACCTTGATCAACGGAGATGTATTATTGAGGCCAGGAACCCAGTTGACTAGACCTGAAAACCTTTCCGGACAATTCAGATCTAGAATATTTATGACCTATGGTGCCCCTATCAAAGGAATCAAAACCCAGTTTAATACCAATACCAGTGTATCCTACAACAGAACGCCCGGTATTATCAACGGTCAGAAAAACTTCAACGACAATATTGATTTGGGACAAGGAGTTACATTTACAAGTAACATCTCCAAGGATGTAGACTTTACATTGCAGACCACGGGTACTTACACAATTGTAAACAGCAGCTTACAACAGAATTTGAACAATAATTTCTACGTTCAAAGTTCTAATATTCGCTTCTATTATTCTCCAAATGGTGGAAAGTTATTTATTTCCAATACCGCTCAAAACAATTTATTTAGAGGTTTATCAGCAGACTTGGATCAATCTGTTTGGTTATGGAACATTGAGGCTGGTATGCGATTTGCAAAAAATAACAAGGCAGAATTGAAAGTCACCATATTTGACTTATTGAACCAAAACAATGCCATTGCTAGAAATGTAACCGATGTAGCTATTGAAGATACGTTTACTCGAGTATTAAATAGATTCGCATTGCTGACCTTTTCATACAATATCGGCAACTTTAGACCACAGGAGCCAGCGCAAGGTGGACCGGGTGGGATGATGCGTGGCGGATCTTGGGGCGGAGGAAGCAGAACTTGGTAAGCACTACAACCCATTTGGTAACAAACAAAAAAAGAGGCAGTTGCCTCTTTTTTTGTTTTGTACTCTTGTTGAGAATCAACCTTTTGGCAAAACAACAGTATCAATTACGTGAATAACACCATTGGATTGGAATACATCTGCAATCGTAACTTTAGCTTTTCCTCCATTTTCATCTGAAATGTAGAGTATCTTTCCTTCCATCCAAGCAGTCAATTTTCCACCCTGTACCGTAGTCAACGTAGCTTTGCCATTCCCTTTTTTGATAGCCTCTGAAATCTCTTTCGCTCCCATTTTTCCCGCTACAACATGATAGGTCAAAATACCCGTTAAGGTTCCCTTATTCTCTGGCTTTACCAAAGTCTCAACTGTACCTGCGGGCAATTTTTCGAAAGCAGCATTGGTTGGAGCAAATACTGTGAATGGACCCGAAGACTGCAAGGTCTCCACTAAACCTGCCGCCTGAACAGCCGCTACTAAGGTTGTGTGATCTTTCGAGTTCACTGCATTTGCTACAATGTTTTTGGATGGATACATAGGAGCACCACCGACCTCTACTGTTTTTTCTTTTTGACCGAAAGCTAGACCTGCTGTTAGCAAGCAAAATGTAAATAATGCGGATTTTACAAATGTGATTGTTTTCATGAGTTTTTAAATTTTATTGTTTGGAAGCATGTACGAGTTCCAGATCAATACTGGATTTAGCAGCTTATAAAAAATGTTTTTCCAAGCAATTATTTTAGATTTGTGCTTTCTAATTAAGAACCATCCATGATTCAGGAGAAAATAGAGAAAATTAAGGAAGCCATTCAGGAAGCAAAAGCAGCAAATCAAGAGCAGCTGGAAGCTTACCGAATGCAGTTTATAAGTAAGAAAAGTGTTGTCGGCGAACTCTTTGCAGAAATGCGCACTATACCAAATGAACAAAAAAAAGCATTTGGCCAGGTTGTGAACGAAGTAAAAGAACTAGCTGAATCCAAGTTTAAAGAACTTATCGAGCATGTCTCGGCCTCTACTAAGCAATCCAAATCTACTGAATTAGACCTCACACTTCCTCCTTCTAATCTTTCAGCTGGCGGTATTCACCCCTTGACTGCTACCCGACAGCGTATCATTGAGATTTTTGAGCGTATCGGATTTAACTTATCTGAAGGTCCTGAGATCGAAGATGATTGGCATAACTTTACAGCATTAAACTTTCCTGAAAACCACCCTGCTCGAGAAATGCAGGACACTTTTTTCTTAGAAAAAAATCCAGACATTGCTTTACGAACACATACTTCTTCGGTGCAAGTCCGAGTCATGGAAAATCAGAAACCACCAATCCGTACACTTTCTCCGGGGAGAGTTTACAGGAATGAAGCTATTTCTGCAAGGGCTCATTGCATTTTCCATCAGGTAGAGGGCTTGTATGTAGATAAAAATGTAGGATTTGCCGATTTGAAAAACACCTTATACCACTTTGCCAAGGAAATGTTTGGGAAGGAAACAAAGGTAAGATTTAGACCTTCGTATTTCCCATTCACAGAACCAAGCGCTGAGATTGATATCAGCTGTCAGCTTTGCGGAGGAAAAGGCTGCAATGTCTGTAAAGGTACGGGATGGGTTGAAATCGGGGGTTCAGGAATGGTAGACCCCAATGTCTTGGAAAACTGTGGGATAGACTCCAAAGAATATACAGGTTTTGCCTTTGGAATGGGCATAGAGCGTATCGCCATGCTGAAGTATCAAATCAAAGATTTACGCTTATTCACTGAAAACGATGTGCGGTTTTTACAACAATTCCGCTCGCTAGTATAACCACAAAAGCTCTCCTCTGGGGAGCTTTTTTTAATTGGATGTGACACGAATAGTGGTCAAAAAGTCTCCAATCTCCCGCAGGAACTTGGGGTTTTTGGCCGCAGCATTGCCTACTACAACTATATCTGCTCCTGCTTGATATGCGGCCTTTACAGCATTTAAATCTCGTAGTCCTCCACCTACAAACAAGGGGGCTTGGATATGTCTCTTAAATGATTTGATCAACTGAGCTGGCACTGCTTGACTGGCGCCACTCCCTGCTTCCAAATAAAAGTATTGTAGACCTAAGTACTTTCCAGCCAATGCCGTAGCCACCATCAATTCGGGCTTATCGGAAGGAAGAGGCAAGGTCTGAGAAATATATTGTATGCTGCTGTGATTGCCTCCATCCACCAGCATATAGCCTGTAGGAAGGACTTCCATTGTTGTTTTTGCCAATAAAGGAGCCACGGTCACGTGTTGCCCTATCAGCAAGTCAGGATTCCTGCCTGATATCAACGAAAGGAATAAAATACCATCAGCTAACTCTGAAAATTGAATGGCATTTCCCGGAAAAATTAGTACCGGTATGTTCGGAAGGGCTGATTTGATGCACCGAATGATATCATCGAGATTTTTTTGCTGCACCAAACTCCCTCCAACCAAAATAAAGTCGATAGGAGTATCAGACATGCTCAAAAGTAGCTCTTGAAAAGAGGGTATATCTACTATATCATCTGGATCAATCAACCAAGCAAGAGCCTTATTCCCGGTGAGAACAAATGATTGGAAGGTTTGTGCAATGGAATTAGGATTCATCTTCGGTTGGGGCCACAGTCTCTTGTTCATTCAATCGCTTTATCAGCAACTCTTTCCCATAGTTCATAGCGAGTGGCAGCAAAGCCATACCAATTCTTCCCAAAAGTCCCGGTTGATTTTTTTGAGTCAGCCTATGTTGCAATTCCTCATCAAGTAACCCTTCCTTTTCTAACACCTCCAGGACTTTCTCCGTCTTCTTTTTCTTTTTCGAGCCAAGTATTTTGAATGTAGCTGCAGCAATCAATGCAGAACCAAGCACTACAGCACCCATTTTGAGGTAATCTCCTGATTCATTTTTGGCAATGGAGAGTTGCATTTTAAGTGTCTGCTCCAATTCCTCTGCTTTTTTTTGAAGCTCTTGATTAGTCATCATTTCTTGGGGTTTTGTCCGCTCCAAAGATAAATGCCTTCAAAAAGGTCTTCAACGATCTCCCGAAAGACCTAGAATCTCTCGCTAAGAAGAAAATCAGGAATACAATCAAATACAAAATGGCTACCAATAAAAATCCTTTGTACGATGAATACATCAAATCACTCAAATAAAATGCGAGCGATAAACTCATAAATAAAAGAATCATTACCGAAAAAACGCCCATCAAAACGAGTAAAAAAACTCTGGTAAGAATCATTGAAATCTGCTCGGAGATTTCGCTCTTGACCATATTTATACGAACCTCGATGAGTTGCTTGATTGTCTGTACAATCTCTGAAATATTAAACATGCGATTAGACGTTGTTGAAAGTTGAATACAATATACAGCAAAAATCGTGCATCAAAAACAGTCTGTGGCTTCAGGTTCCTGATTTTCGGTGTAAAACTGATAAGTCAACACGTGCTCTATCGCCTTTCGGATAGCTTGATTTATGGGAAATTGATCCGCCGTAAGTCCTTGATCAATCGTAAAAAGTTGAGCATAATAACCACTACTCGACGGAATTTCCAATCCCTGATTGACTGCTTGGGCTGTCAACTCAAAGGCGGATTGCTTTTCGGTTTTTATCTTTTTACAGGTGATAATTTCTTTTTGTCCATGCTTGTTGGTCCGGTGAGATGAACTGAACAAGCGACAAATCATCCCCCGATTGTGATAATCTGAACAAAACCCCATGGCACCATCTTCTGAAAGGCTTTTATAAACTATGCACCAGTCATCTTCTGTCTTGCTATCCAATAAGTCAAGCGCTGCTTCTGCCTTTCCCTTGTCATACAAATCAAACGCTAAGGGTATAAATTCCATCACCGTAGCACTTACTTTGGGATTGGAGCAACACTTCCCACAGCCACTGATACAGGTCAGTTGGCTTACATCCATAAAGGCCTTCACTTCCTGATCCAACTGATCAAAGACCCTCCTCACTTCTGTTGATTTTTCCCGTAAGTTCATAGCGTTCAAATAAAAGTTTGCGAAGGTACAGAGACTTTATAACATCTACAATAGCCTAAAACCAGCTTACGTATAAAACGCTAGGAAGTTAATTTTCAGAAAATTAAATAAATTTGTATACATTTATTATCATCCACACAGTTCCGTCACTTGCACATGAAAAACATAGGCATCTTCCTTCTATTCTTTCTCCTGATGAGCGCTTGTGCACAGGTGTCTGAAGAGCCTATATTAGAAGAAGAGGTTCCTGAAATCATCACCGAAAGACCTCGCATTTGCTCTGATGAATGGGAAGTAGTTTCTGGAGATTTTGATCTTTTCCGTACTTGGACATTTATTGGCTTTGAGCATACTTCCAGAAAGGAGTTTAGTCAACTTACTTGTATGGCGAAGATAGCTGACTTTGCTCTGAATGGTGAAACTTTTGAAGGTATGAGTCCAATCGATCTGACCTTTATTAGTGATAAAGCATGTCAGATAAATGCTTTTGACATTCCTTGGGTTGCAAATACCATTGGATTCACCCTTTCTGGTTGTCTAACTGAAACCTAAGGTGGAATAGTTGTATGGGAGGACAGTAACCGACGCACACATTTAGAAAACCCCGCCCGAAACACCTTGCCGGTATTGGAGTTTGATGCACAATTTATTAGAGGAATTACGGGGGCAACTGTCTACAGAATTACCGCAAACCGACTCTATCTTTACGGTGGACTTGAAAATATGGTGATGGTTTTTGGAACCTCAAACTAATATACAAAGTTTTATGCTATCTTTCCGCTGTATAAAACAGCTAACAAAAGTTGCGACTCATTTCTGATAGCCCCGATAGTAAAGTTCTGTTAAAAAAGAAACTCTTTTCATTCAATGCCCAATTATTGCGGATATTGAGTTTTGCTGCTTTTTCCTTGTTGGTATATGACTTGGGCTTTGAAAAAGAAATCCAAACTGGCTTTTTGGGAATCTTATACAATATTTTTTTATTATCTATCTCATGTAGCTTTACACTGAGGCTATTCTCCAAAACAGAACGATACAGTACTGCTCGGTACTTGGTAGAGATATTCATTATTCTGTTCTTACTACTCGTCTCATTAGCCAACTTTGGATTAATTCAATTTGACAATACGATCATCATCGGTAACCTCCCCATTAAATCTATATTGGTGAATTTACTGATTTTTATCCTTTTCCTGATTGAACTTAGTAAGCTTACATTATCAGTAAACCAATTAAAAATTCACCCTGCCTTAGTCTTCATTTTGAGTTTCTTAGTGGTAATTATCATAGGAACAGGCATGCTGCTATTACCAAATGCAACGAAAGAAGGCATCAGCATAATTGACGCGCTATTTACCTCAACCTCGGCGGTGTGTGTGACTGGATTGATAGTCTTGGACACCTCATCAGATTTTACATTTCTAGGGCAATTCATTATTATGATCCTCTTTCAAGTTGGTGGCTTAGGAATGATGACCTTCACTTCATTTTTTGGCTTTTTCTTTAAAGGTTCCTATTCATTACAAAATCAACTCTTTTTAAAAGATTACATCAACGAAGATAATATTGGCGCTATCAACTCTACTTTAGTAAAAATAATTTTGTTTACCCTAATTACTGAAGGGGTAGCTGCCTTATTGATCGTTAAAATCATCGATCAAGATCTTTTTGACAGCATGGGTGACCAAGCCTTTTTTGCTATTTTTCATGCCATTTCAGGATTTTGCAATGCGGGCTTCTCCATTCTTGGAGATGGACTATACGAGGTAGGTTTCAGAGAAGAGTACACCGTTCATTTGATTATTGCTTTCACGATTATTTTGGGAGGGATCGGGTTTCCCGTAGTCCTTGGATATTTCAATTACCTTCAACATGTCGTCGTTGATACGACCAAGATGATTACAAAAGATAAAGCCTATGAACATGCCCCTCGGGTGGTGAATGTCAATATACGCTTGATTGTTTACACCACAGGAATATTGCTTTTGCTAGGCTTTGTGACCTATTGGATTTTTGAATCCGAGCATACGCTAGCAGGCCTCTCAGGCTATGGCAAATTTGTAACTGCTTTTTTTGGGAGCGTAACTCCCCGAACAGCCGGATTCAATACCGTAGATATGTCTGCATTGGCTATGCCTACTATTTTGATTTACCTTTTACTCATGTGGATTGGTGCATCACCTGGATCCACAGGGGGTGGATTGAAGACTAGTACCATCGCAGTTGCTGTATTAAATGTGGTCAGCATTGCCAAGGGAAAAGACCGGGTGGAGATATTTAAAAGACAGCTATCCGCTGAAACATTGAGAAAAGCTTTTGCCGTGATTTTACTTTCTTTTTTAGTGATTGGACTTGGAGTATTTTTTGTAGTGTTATTTGATCCACAACTGCCATTGGTCAGTGTTGCCTTTGAAATTTTCTCTGCCTTTTCTACCGTGGGACTAAGCCTAGGCATCACTGGAGACTTATCTACAGGAAGTAAAATTGTCGTGACCATCATCATGTTTCTAGGAAGGGTTGGCACCTTAACTGTTCTGGTTGCCTTTGTGCGAAAAGCAAGAACATTACGATATAAGTATCCAGAAGAAGGCGTATTCATTACTTAAAAACAGAAGCAAATTATGAAGTACATCGTTGTAGGATTAGGGAATTTTGGTGGGCACTTGGCTGCAAGATTAACCAGTTATGGACACGAAGTGATTGGGATAGATGCCAGTGAAGATAAAGTTGAGGCTGTCAAAGACAAAATCACACATGCGATCGCCATGGATGCAACCGACATCCACGCAGTTAAGAATCTTCCCTGCAAAGAAGCAGATGCTGTTATCATTGCAATTGGGGAGGATTTTGGGGCATCCATCATGGTAACTGCACTTTTCAAGCAACTACAGATCAAGCGATTGATTTCCCGCTCCATTAATAAAGTGCATGAAACGGTCATACAGGCTATCGGGGTAGATGAAATCCTGCATCCGGAAGAAGACTCTGCCGAGCGAATGGCTAAAAGTCTCCAAATGAAAGGAGTCATTGACTCTTTAGATGTATCGGACAACTACAATATCATCGAAGTAAAAGCCCCTCAACGGTATGTAGGCCTCACGATTGCAGAGACAAAAATCAGGCAGGATTATAACATTAACATTTTGACCCTCATCAAGATGGAAGAAAAACCCAATATTTTTGGGGTAAAATCAAAAAGCAAGAAAGTAACCGGGGTGGTAACAGCCGATACCAAAATTGAGGCAGGGGATATTCTGCTATTGTTTGGTCACATCAAGGATATCCAGGAGATATTGAGTTTGGAGGATTGATTCTTGGTTTTACGGTAGCTAACTTTTTTCAAGAAACCCTAAACTTGTTTTTAGGTAACAAGCTACATAAACATACTTTCGCCTTCCGTGAAGTGTATATAATCGAGTCTTTTTGAGTAATTGAATGAAAATCACACTATAGGAAGAATTGACATGCACAAGGGATTAATTCACATGTGTGCAGAGTCAATTTACCTCCACCTTTGTAGCATCAACAAAACAAAAAATACTGATGACTACTCAAACAAAAAGATTCGAAGTACCTACCTTAGAAAATGTATCCGAAAAAAACCGAGGAATCTTAACTGCTATCAAAGAAAAGGTAGGAATGGTTCCGAATATCTATGCGACTTATGCACTTTCTGCTCATGCATTGGAGCGATATATAACATTTGCCAATGCCAAATCGAGCTTTAACAACAAAGAGAAAGAGGTGATCAACCTTGTCGTGTCACAGGTCAACGGCTGTTCTTATTGCCAAGCGGCACACACTGCCATAGGAAAAATGAACGGCTTCACTGACGAGCAAATCATCCTCTTGAGAAAGGGTTCTGCTCCGTTTGATACCAAATTTGACGCATTGGTGAAGACAGCCAAAGCAATTGCTGAGAATAAAGGCAAAGTAAATGATGATACGCTAGATACTTTTTTCAATGCAGGCTATAACAAAGAAAATTTCATTGATTTAATCGTAAATGTAGGAGAGAAAACCATCACTAATTTTCTACACAATGCGACGGAAATTCCGGTAGATTTCCCAGCAGCACCACAATTGTAAAAATCTGCTTTTAATAAAACACAAAAAGCCTTTTCCTTTGGGAGGGGTTTTTTGTTTTCTTTACAAAAAATAGGAAAACCAAAAAACGGTAAAGTAATGGAATACCTCTACAATGAAAAGAAGCTTGGTGCCAGCTTTATACTCGTGTCCGGTCAAGCAATCCATGAAAAATTGAATGGCTCATCGAGATTTTTGAAATTCCTATGGAACAAAGGCACAGAAGAAATTAATATTAAGGTCAATCATTTTCAAGTATCCATCAAACCCAATCATGTCGCGTGCACTACCTACCATCAGGAAGTGAGAATTCCACATGATTCAAAAGATCTGGTTGTACTTTTATTCAATCGGGAGTTTTATTGCATACATACCTTTGACCAAGAAGTTTCTTGCAATGGACTGCTCTTTTTTGGTTCAGACTTCACTCCAATCTTACAGCTTGATCCTGATGAAACTGAAAAACTAAGCAATTTGCTTCAGGTGTTACAACAAGAATTTATCATCCATGATGTCAATCAGGAAGAAATGCTCAGGATTCTGCTAAAAAGATTCATTATACGCCTGACGAGGTTGGCGCGCAAGCAGTTACTTAAAAACTCAGAAAAACAGGAAGAAATTGATTTGGTTAGGTCTTTCAATGTTTTGGTTGAGGAGCATTACAAAGAAAAGAAGTCTGTAGCTGAATATGCCGAATTGTTACATAAATCTCCGAAAACGCTTTCGAATGTATTTTCAAAAGTAAGTCATACATCGCCTTTACAGGTGATCCATGAAAGAATAGCGACTGAGGCCAAGCGATTGCTGATCTACACAGAGTTACCGATAAAGTCGATAGGATATGAATTGGGGTATGAAGAATATCCTCAGTTTAGTAAATTCTTCAAAAAGACTACGGGCATGAGTCCTGTAGATTTCAGAAGTTCCGGGATTGGCTTACCATCAAGGAATTAAGGACTAGCTTAATGAACCTTAACTCCTAAATGGTTTTTTACCATGAAGGAATTAAGAAAATTAAGTCCTCTCTTAACGCCCCTTCACTCCTCAATGGTTTACTTTCACAATCAAGGAATTAGGTAAAACCTTAATGCCCCTTCACTCCTTAATGGTTTATCCTCACCATAAAGGAAAAAGAAAAATCTTAATAAACCTTCACTCCTTAATGGTTTATCCTCACCATAAAGGAAAAAGAAAAACCTTAATGAACCTTAACTCCTTAATGGTTTATCCTCACCATAAAGGAAAAAGAAAAACCTTAATGAACCTTAACTCCTTAATGGTTTTTCACCATGAAGGAATTAAGAAAATTAAGTCCTCTCTTAACGCACCTTCACTCCTCAATGGTTTACTTTCACAATCAAAGAATTAAAAACCCTTAATGAACCTTAATCCCTTAATGGTTCACTTTCACCATCAATGATTTAAGAAAAACCTTAATAAACCTTAACTCCTTAATGGTTTTTCACCATGAAGGAATTAAGAAAATTAAGTCCTCTCTTAATGTCCATTCACTCCTCAATGGTTTACTTTCACAATCAAGGAATTAAAAAATCTTAATGAACCTTAATCCCTTAATGGTTTACTTTCACCATCAATGATTTAAGAAAAACCTTAATGCCCCTTAACTCCTTAATGGTTCATCATTCAGGGAGTTGTGCAAAGTATTCATTCACAAAAGGTTTTTTGCTACGTGTAATGTTATCAGTGAAGAAATTGATCAAAAGTCCCTGTGGCTTCTTTAGAAGCTTCATGTAAGTCAATAATTGCGCTTCGTGGACCGGAAGTATATTCTCTATGGCTTTCAATTCTACCACTACCGTTTTATTTACCAGCAAATCGACCCTTAAATTGACTTCCATCTCCAAGGAGTCATAAATTACAGGAACCCGCATTTGCTGATCAACTTCGTAACCATTTTTTAAAAGTTCGTGCCGTAGACAATGCTCATAAACACTCTCAAGCAATCCTGGACCCAATTCTTTATGAACTTTAATTGCAAGCCCCACAATTTCATAAGATAGCTGAGTTACCTCTCGTTTTGTCATAAGCGGAAACATTTATTATAAACCTTTCGACTAACCACACCCATTAATCTAGTAATTTTTTTGTTACCATAAACGGAATTAAAAAAATCTTAATGAACCTTAATCCCTTAATGGTTTATTCTCACCATGAAGGAATTAAGAAAATTAAGTCCTCTCTTAATATCCATTTACTCCTTAATGGTTTACTTTCACCATCAATGATTTAAGAAAAACCTTAATGAACCTTCACTTCTTAATGGTTTTTTACAATGAAGGAATTAAGAAAATTAAGTCCTCTCTTAATGACCCTTCACTCCTTAATGGTTTACTTTCACCATCAATGATTTAAGAAAAACCTTAATAAACCTTAACTCCTTAATGGTTTTTCACCATGAAGGAATTAAGAAAATTAAGTCCTCTCTTAACGCCCCTTCACTCCTTAATGGTTTACTTTCACAATCAAGGAATTAAAAAATCTTAATGAACCTTAATCCCTTAATGGTTTTTCACCATGAAGGAATTAAGAAAATTAAGTCCTCTCTTAATGACTCTTCACTCCTTAATGGTTTATCCTCACCATAAAGGAAAAAGAAAAACCTTAATGAACCTTAACTCCTTAATGGTTTATCTTTCAAAATATTCATCATGCGTAACATTTTCATCTTTCTAGTTGGCATCCTTATCAGTTTCCAAAGCATAGGACAGACTACCATCTATTTGAACGAATACCGAGTTCCCATCCAACCAAATCCAACATCCCCTGCCAGTTTTTTTATGATAAAAACCGGCAATGAACTTTCAGAACTGATCCTTACATTCACTACCGATACGGTTACGGTACTACAAAAAAGGGTAGATAAAAACGAACAAGGAATAGCCACCAAAAAAATTGATACCGAATACACCAACGATGGAGCGCTCACCACTCGAACAACAAAAGATTTACTGACTTCCACCACCACTATAGAAACCTACTTTACCGATGGCATACTAAAAAGTAAAAAAGTAACGAAATCCGGAACACTCATCGAAGAGCAGTATTACGACCAAGATGGACAGGTCCTTCCCAAACCTACTTTAACCATGCCTTTACCTAAAGGGGACATGCAAGGTTGGTTTGAATATTTGAATAAAAACATGAAAATGCCTAATGAAGTCAAATATTCAGGATTAAATGAAACCGTGTATGTGAAATTTGAGATTGATACCGAAGGTGCGATAAAAAATATTCAAGTGTATAACCCGGAGGAAGTTCACCCATCTATTTCCAAAGAGGCAGTTCGTCTGCTCTTGAAATACCCCCATCGCTGGAAACCTGGCACTAGCAATGGAGAAAACGCTGTGATGGATATGATTCTTCCCTTACGATTTAAGTATGGGAATTAGACCTTTGAAGGAATCCATTATCTCTTGGGTCATATTGATTCAAAAATCATTCCTTTCACCGATGCCTCACAAGCACAGATTGAATTTAAGCTAACTGCTGGATCAAAAGACTATTCCTTTTTTGAAAATTTGGAACATCGGTTGAATCCATTGTTTTGAAGTTTAAAATTATTAAAAATTAATCGAGGGTTTCAAAAATCAGTTTAAAACATCCATCCGAAAACCCCCTTTAACTAATAACCAATTAAACAGGTTTTACTCATTTCCTCATCAAACTCAGCGAGAAATAAATTTTTTCGTCAGTAAAATGTCGTTCCCAAGAAAATCCAGTTTTCGCCGCAATGGTGTCGAGCTCCTTCAAACTGTACTTTTGGGATATTTCAGTGTGAATGGTTTCATAGCGGTCGAAGTTGATTGAAATATCTCCAATACTAATCCGTTGAGCTTGTAAACTCACCAAAAAACTTAAGGCTGAACCAGTCAAAGGGTTGTATACCCCATAATGCTCAAAGGCTTCCACGTCAAAATTAGCGCCCAATTCTCTGTTGATTCTTCCCAGTAAATTGAGATTGAATTTTTTGGTCACTCCTTCGCTGTCGTTGTATGCTGCCCGAATGATGTGAGGGTTCTTTTTCAAATCTACACCCATCAAAAAAAAGTCTCCTGGTCTTAAAAAATCATTGATAAACTGAATAAACCCTAAGGCTTTTTCCCCTGGAAAATTTCCAATATTACTTCCCATAAAAAGAAGCAATCGGGGATTTTTCCGTTCTTTTAAAAGGGATATGGTTTCTAAATAATCTCCTGCCACTGCCTCAACATTTAATCCCGGTAATTTTTGAGATACCAAAGCCTTATTCACTTCTAGGATTTCAGGAGATATATCCATGGGAATATAGTTTAGATGCTTGATCGCTTTCATAGCCTCTTTCAAAAAGATGACCGTTTTAGAACCATCGCCTGCACCCAGCTCAATAATATCCAAAGACTCAAAAGGGATTTCGGAAAGAATTTCGGTGGATCTGTTTTGCAAGATTTCTACTTCACATTCTGGGAGATAATATTCTTCCAAAGCCATGATTTCTTGGAAAATTTTGGATCCTCTTTCATCATAGAAGTACTTGGAAGGGAGTGATTTTTGTCCTGATGTCAACCCATGGATGACATCCTCATAAAATTGGTTCATGCTTGTTATTTTACTAGTCTTATTCCTGAAAAAAGCCATCTGCAAGAGGCATGAAAAAAATTTCTATACGTCTTGCGACTATGTCCCTCTGGCGTTGCAACGGATGCCCCTCGAAGTACATTCTGATTACTCATAAATTTTCCATTGTATTCACCCAAAGCACCAGGAGCTTTTTGAAATCCCGGATAAGGTAAATACGCACTGTAAGTCCATTCCCAAAGCTGTCCCCACTTGAGCTTATCAGCAGCTACTTCCCACTCAAATTCCGTAGGCAGCCTCATGCAGCTCCATTCAGCAAAAGCTTGTGCCTCATAGAAACTCACATGCTGTACCGGTAAGGACTGATCCACTTTTTCGAAGCCTTTGAGTGTATAGTGGAACCAATCTCCATTTTTTTTGTGCCAGTAGAGGGGTGCTACTATTTTTTCCCGTAAAATAAAATCCCAGCCTTCCGAAAGCCAGCAATTGAAGTCCAAATACCCACCATCCTCCATGAATGCCATGTACTCTCCATTGGTTACTAAATTTTCAGCAATTTCAAAGGATGGAAGGAAAACCTGATGCTGCCCCAGTTCATTGTCAAAACAAAATCCTTGTCCAGATGCTCCTATGCTATGTAAGCCCTCTTCTATCCGTTGGAATCCTTTTCTATTTTCTTGCACTACTCCAAACCCTTCCCCATAAATAGGAAAAGTAGGCTGATTCCCAAGAATGTATTTGATATCGTACATCAAAAGCTCTTGATGTTGCTGCTCATGGTTGATTCCTATTTCGATGATATCCAAAATTTCTTCAGCGGGCCCGGTATCCAAGAATGCCAACATTTGCCCTGTAACATATTCCCGATAGGCCATCACTTCCCGAACGGGAGGTCTACTCATCAAACCTCTGTTGGGTCGAAGCACCCTGTCGCCTGCATTATTGTAATAACTGTTAAACAAATAAGAAAAATCCTCATGATACAGAACGTAACCTGAACAATATTTTTCCAAAACAAATGCCTCAAAAAACCAAGTGGTATGACCCAAATGCCATTTAGGCGGGGAAACGTCAATCATAGGCTGAGGGACGTAATCTTCAATTTCCAGAGGCTTGCAGATATTGCCTGAATAGTTTCTACACAATTCAAACCTCTTTTTAAGTTCCTTTACTCTATTCATGCTTCGTATCTTTCCAAAACAACAATCTAAGAAAATAAAACGCCATGCCCAAAAACATCCCACTAAAAGGAAGAGCACATACTATTAAAAGCTGAGATACAGCTTCCAATAATGATTCTTGGCCTATCAAAAACAAGACAATGGTAAATAAACCTATCAATAGTCCCCATGTCCACCTAAACTTCTTCAAAGGCTCTTGCTTGCCAGCATCGCTAAACATACTCAATACGAAAATGGCAGAGTCTACGGAGGTAATCAAGAAGGTAAAAACCAAAAAAAGTGAAATACCTTTTGTCAGAGCTGCAAATGGTAAGTAGTCAAAAAACCGGAATATAGCAGTGTAGATGGACCCAAAATCCCCCGCATCAGCAATTCCCGATTCCAGTAAGTAAAAAGCCTGCTGACCAAAAACAGTAAACCAACAAAAAGTACCTAATGAGGGAATAATCAAAACTGCTAGAATAAAATCCCGAATCTTTCTTCCTTTGGAAATTCTTGCAATAAAGACACCCGTAAAAGGAGCCCAAGCCAACCAAAATGCCCAGTAGAAATACGTCCAATCTTTCATAAATTCTGCCTTTACTTGAAGTCCACCCAAATTGAGACTCATGGGTACAAACTCATACAGATAAGTCGTCAAGGTGGTCAAAAAGCCAAAACTAACTCCTTTTTGCCAGCCAGAGTAGGCAACAAAAATCATGAGAACTAATGCGAGACCAATAGTAAGGTTGGAGATATTTCTGATGCCTGCTTTCAGTCCGAGAAGTGCCGATACGGTCGCTAACATGCATACCACAATGACCACGTAAATTGCTTCTAAGGGAGCCGGAGAAAACCCCCACAAGCCCCCCATTGCTTCCAGCAACTGCCGCCCACCAAGCCCTAATGCTGCCACGACACCCAAAAGAGTGCATATGATCGTCAAAACATTCATCAGTACCCCTATGATGGATTGTTGGGATTTTCCCGCTAAAAGAGAGGAACTTAATGCTGGTTGATTTTTTACAAACATGATATAGGCCATGATCAATCCAAAAAGACCGTAAAAGGCCCAAGGGGTCAAGCCCCAATGAAAAAAAGTATATTCCAAGGCAAAATCCGCCTTTGAAAGTGAAGAGTCTCTAGGGGGACTTTGGTAATAGTAAACAGGTTCCTGTACTGCACGAAGCAAAAGACCTGCCCCCATACCAGTACTGTATAACATGGCTATCCAACTAAACCAGTTGTAATCTGGCGTTTCTCCGCCAAGACGGATATTACCAATTTTTGTACAGGCAAGAAATAGTAAAAGCAGGACAGAAAAAAGTCCCAATACTAAATAGTAAAATCCAAAGCCCTGCAATAAAAAGGCTGACAACTGACCCAAGTTTTGTTTGAATGATTCAGGGAATAGAAAGCCAAAACCCAAGAATGCCAAGCAAAAGCTCCCGATCAAAATTTTAGTTACTTTTTGAGGTTGGCTCAACGCTTTTAAAATCATTTTCGACCAAATGTCCATAAATACTTACGATCCCTGAATATCAAAGTAATCTACACTTTGACCTTCATTGATTTGTAGCAGGAATAAAATTCCAACATTTAAGGCTTCACCTCCACCCCTTTCCAAAAAGCTACATAATTTTTTATTTCCCTAGCGGCAGGCTTCGTGTCAGGATAGTACCAAGCAGCATCTTTATTCACTTTACCGTCTACTTCCACATGATAATACGATGCTACTCCTTTCCAAGGACAAGTAGTATGTGTATCGGATGTTTTGAAAAACTCCTGCTTAATAGCATCTGCTGGAAAATAATGATTCCCTTCCACTTGAAGCGTTTGGTTACTTTCAGCGATTATTTGATTATTCCAGATTGCTTTCATGATTGATTGATTTTGTATTGAGTTTAAGATTTCAACTATACATATTCAAGATAATGAATTCTTCTGGACTTATCTAAATTAATTGACTCTTCCATCCTATTTGATGAATCTATCAACCAAATGCAAAACAAGGCAATCGAGTACGGGAAAAGGAAAAAAGTGTCTTTGCCCAGTATTTATCTATCAAAGGGCCTGAGGCTTGCCAAAGGCATCCTTATCGTATAGCCATGCTATTAATCCCAAAATTGATTTTAGGCATAAAACAATCACTGAAACCCAATACAAACTTTTATTTTAAAAAGAGTCGATTATGTCTGGAAAATTAGCAATAATTTGATAGTAAAATTTCATTAATTGAAATAAAATTCTGATTTTCTGTTTCAAAAGGTTAACTTTGAAGTTTAAATTAAATCAGTATTGACCCATGACACTTACTCCACCCTGATTATTTTGTTTTTTTACCTCAGCGTTTTCCCGTTTTTAAACAAGGTCTCCTAGCCTTGCATTGCATCAATAATTTAGAATTTCCCAAACAAAACAACATGACACAGATGTTTTACCGCCTGTTCAAACCGACACAGGCAAATCTGAAAGACGAAGTATTATCAGGCTTGACTGTAGCCTTGGCTTTGGTGCCAGAAGCAGTAGCTTTTTCTTTAATTGCTGGAGTAAGCCCCTTGATCGGTTTATACACGGCATTTATTATCGGTTTAATTACCTCTATTTTGGGTGGTAGACCCGGAATGATTTCCGGTGCTACGGGTGCTATTGCAGTGGTAGTAGTAGCCTTAGTAGTATCTCATGGGGTGGAATACCTTTTTGCAGCCGTCGTTTTAATGGGCCTGATTCAAATTGCAGTAGGGCTTTTAAAATTAGGTAAGCTGATACGCCTTGTTCCGCATCCGGTGATGTTCGGATTTGTAAATGGTCTGGCTATCGTCATTGGAATGGCCCAGTTTGAGCAATTCAAATTTACCACAGCGGCCGGCACAGTGGAGTGGATGACTGGAAATCCATTATATCTAATGATAGGATTGGTAGCTTTGACCATGGTCATCATCAAGTTTCTACCCAAAGTAACTACAGCGGTTCCTTCTGCATTGGTTGCTATCCTGACCATCTCTTTGGTTGTAATTTTTGGAGGAATAGATACCCGAACAGTAGGCGATTTGGCCTCTATCAGTGGTGGATTGCCTGAATTTCATATTCCGATGGTTCCATTCAATTGGGAAACTTTTATGATTATACTTCCCTATGCTGCTATTATGGCTGGGGTTGGTCTGATTGAGAGTTTGCTAACCTTGACTTTAATCGATGAAATCACCGAAACCAGAGGACATGGAAATAAAGAGTGTGTTGCGCAGGGTGTCGCTAACCTGACTACTGGATTCTTCGGTGGCATGGGAGGTTGTGCCATGATAGGACAATCTTTGATTAATGTGAATGCCGGAGGTCGTAGCCGGATTTCGGGGATTGTGGCATCTGTAGGGTTATTAATCTTTATCCTATTTCTTTCCAGCTACATTGAAATGATCCCTATGGCAGCATTGGTTGGCTTGATGTTTATGGTGGCTATCGGAACTTTTGAATGGGCTTCCTTGAAAGTATTCAGAAAAGTACCTTTTCATGATGTCTTAGTAATGGTAGTAGTTACCTTAGTGACAGTCTTCTTACATAACCTTGCCTTGGCAGTGCTGGTAGGGGTGATTATTTCAGCCTTGGTATTTGCCTGGCAAAATGCCAAAATGATCCGCACAAGAAAGCATATTGATGAAAACGGAGTGAAACATTACGAAGTATTCGGACCCTTATTTTTTGCTTCAGCGATGACTTTCGGGCAGAAGTTTGACCCAATCACAGACCCGGAAGAAATCATCATTGACTTTGCAGAAAGTAGAATCGTCGATCACTCAGGTATCGATGCTATTCATAAAGTAACCGAGCGCTACCATAAAATGGGGAAAACCGTTTATATCCGACACTTGGATAGTTCTAGTAAAGTCCTTTTGAACAAAGCAGAAAAGATCATCAATGTTAATTATACCGACGATGATCCTTCTTTCAAGATTGTATTTGATGAAGAAAAAACGATGGTGTAGTTATTATCTCAATAAATGATTGAAGGCCTTGGGTGAAAGCTCAAGGCTTATTTTGAAAACATCAACCAAATCGCCGATTTACTTCAATTTAACGATGCCTCCTACTTCGTTAAGTTCTTTAAAAAACATACTGGCGAAACCCCTCATCAGTTTAGGGGGAGGTATTTTGGATAAAAAAGATAGTTTCTCGCAGCGATCGCAACGATTAACGCAGGGCTCGCTGCGTGAAAATATTTAAATACCCCCCGCTCCGCTCGTTGCGAATTTCTTTGCGCTCGCCGCGTGAAATAGTTGAAAACCGAGGTGCTAAATAACCTCAAAGGTTAAACCCCCACCCATTTTTACCACAATACCTGTATATACCTAGGTTGTTTTTGTAATCGGTGAATCATCTTTAAGTCTTTCATCCATCAACCTATGTTTAAAAAATGCACCTGGTATCATTTGAACGTTAAGCATTCTCATTTTTTCATTAACTTCCTGTTTCAATCCATCCCCTTTATGAAAAATATTCTCTACTTATTGCTCCTAAGCCTTTTGTTCAGCTGCCAAGCCTCCACTGAAAAAGCCGAACATTTGGGTCATATCCATGCCTTTATAGAAATGGTTGCCGCGGATGTGAAGCCCATTGCCCTAAGCGAACCTATGGAATCCCAAATGGTGGATAAACTATGGGAGGACGTCATCGCCATGGCTGAGAATGCGGGGATAGGGGTATTTAGAGAACCTGAGTTGGTACAAACTTCCTTATTTCCTTCGTCTGTGGCTTCAGGAAAAGAAGTGCTGATTTTCCATAAAGAAAATTCTCTCGCAGCCTATTTGGACTTAAAAAGCAATCTCTCCAAACTCGATTCGGAGGCAGCAGCAAGACGATTCGGGAGATTATTGGGCTATCCTTCACACTACATCAATCACTTACTTTCCAAGAATACGGACTTTCAATCACTCCCTGATTTCGGTATCCAAGCAACCAACATTTTTCTTTATTACAAAGACCTGCAAGGGGCTGATGCTTTTTATGGGCAATTGCTTGGGTTAGAAAAGGTGTCAGACTACACCTTCGCAAAAACCTTCCAAATTTCTTTGGATGCCTACTTGACTATCGTAGATGAATCTGTCGGAAGGCACAAAGCCGATGAACCAAAAACTGTTGCCATCGCCTTGTTGACTGACCAATTGCCCGAATGGTACGCCTATCTGTTAGAGAAAAATGTTCCTATCAAATACACCTACAAACCAAAAACTGACAATGCACATGATGGCTTTGTGGCTATTGATCCGGAAGGGTATTTGCTGGAATTTGAAACTTTCAAACAGCATCCTGAAAATGAATTGTTGATGCCTCAATTGCAAAAATTTGATCCGCTACCAACCACCGACCCTTCCATCGCAGCAGGTTTGGGTTTTTATGGAGCTGTATTTTGGACCTATTATGAGGACTTACAAGAAGCGGAAGTCTTCTACAAGGAAAAAGTCGGTCTTCCATTGATGGTCGACCAAGGTTGGGCAAAAGTATTTCAGGCATCTCAAACAGGATATATCGGATTGGTTGATGAGCGTAGAGGCATGCACAATTTTACCGAAAAAAAGGGTAGCAGCATTGCCTTTATTGTAAATGACTTGGATGGCTGGTATCAATATGTACAAACACAGGCTCCATTTCCACTACACGGGGAGTGGTATGAAGGCGCTGAAAAACGCTACCAAGCATTTGTTGGCACTGACACAGGAGGCTATTTCTTAGAATTTAACAGCTTCAATCAACATCCTGACAACGATGCATTTCTAAAACTACTGAAGCCCTAATGGAAATTTTGTTTATTGCCATTGCTGCATTTTTCACGGCTATCCTCACTTTCTTTTCGGGGTTTGGCTTAGGAACCATCTTGACTCCTGTTTTTATGGTCTTCTTTCCCGTAGACCTGGCAGTTGCATTGACAGGAGTGGTGCACTTTTTCAATAACATCTTCAAATTATTGCTGGTAGGAAAAAATGCGGATAAAGCAGTCCTCATCAGATTTGGAGTCCCTGCGGTGATTGCTGCTTTTGCGGGTTCTTGGGTTTTACTCAACATCACCGAATTGGACCCACTATTTAGCTATGAACTTTTTGGACGGATCTTTTTGGTCGAGCCGATGAAATTTATCGTCGCTATCCTTTTGATAATTTTTGCTTTGATGGACTTAATCCCCTATTTCCAAAATCTTCAATTTGGGAAAGAAAAACTAGCCTTAGGAGGAGCTTTGAGTGGCTTTTTCGGAGGACTTTCAGGGAATCAAGGAGCACTTCGTGCCGCATTTTTGATCAAGGCAGGATTATCCAAAGAAGCATTTATCGGCACAGCAGTAGTCGTATCCACCTTTGTTGATTTTACCAGACTGAGTGTGTATGCTACCCGCTTTGTAAGCACGGATGTAAGTGATAACCTGACTGTGGTAGTGACTGCAACCCTTGCAGCAATTGCAGGTGCCTACATTGGAAACAAGCTTCTGAAGAAAGTGACACTGAAATCTATTCAAATGACGGTAGCGGTTTTGTTGATCTTGATGTCAGTTGCCTTAGCGGCTGGGTGGATTTAGAAGAAGAAAGCGTTTACAGTAATCCTATCAATATAAGAAACCAAAAAGCCATAGAGGAATAGATTTCCCCACTGGATATTCAAGGTCATCTTTGACAAGCCAAGAGTTTTCAATTGCACTGACTTGCTTAGCATCTTTATTTTTACCTCCAATCTCAAAAACATATTTACTATCCACCAAAAAATCACCTGCTTTTGGATATGAAATGGTATGATTAACCCCTACTTGATTGTTAAAAAACAATTCTCTTACAGTACCGATTGCAGGAGATTCTTCCGAAAGTGCATACAACAGATTGGTATTTTCAAGAAATATTTTTTCAGGTTTTTGAAGAATTGCGGTACTGTTACCACTACTTTGAAGAAGACTTAAAAGCCGCGCTTCCTCCAAAAAATACAGGTAATTATTAATCGAATTTCTATGGATGCCCGTCTTTTCCGCAAGTTTATTAATATTAGGTTTAAAGGGCACTTGCTGCGCTACCACAAAAAGCAACTGTAACATTTTTTTTGCATGCCTAATATCGAATCCTTTAAGTTCGGCCATATCATATTCTACAATCAGCCGTGTTTGCTGCTTGATTCGTTGATAATACCCCAACTTATCTTCAGATTGATAAGGGTAGTAACCTTGCTTGAGATACTCTTGAAAATACCTCAAGGGCTTGAAATCAGTTGGGAAGTTGCTCCGAATACTTTCTTTTTCAAACAAAGGCTTTTCTAACTCAATAGAAGGTAAATCCAATCCATAAGTATATGTAAGATATTCACGGTAGGAAAGCCCTTTCAACTCATACATAAGCGCTCTCCTGCTCAAATCCCCTTCCTGCTTGGCGATATCAATAATGGATGAACCAGTAAAGATTATTTCTAAATCTCTATACCGATCATAAAGATTTTTGATTTCCTGTGACCATGTAGGATACTTATGCACCTCATCCAATACCAACAGTTTACCCCCCTGCTGATAAAATGTTTTTACTGTGTCAGTCAACCGATTCCCTGAAAAATATATATCATCCAAAGAAAAATACGCTTTCTGTGAAATCGGAAGCTGGGATTCTTTTAATCTCTGGAGTAAGAGCGTAGTTTTACCTGTTCCCCTGGCACCTTTGATACCTATCAATCTGTTTTCCCAATTAATTTGAGCAAAAAGATATCTTTTAAAGTCTAGAGAGACTTCATGAATCAATTGTTCGGAATTTAACAATAGCTCTTCCATAACTGTACATATACTTGTGCAAATATAAACATTTAATGCATTTATACTTGTGCAAAAAATAAATATTTTGCATATTTGAACATGCATTAGTTGAAAAGCCCTTCTTTACACACGATAGAAAACAGCTTTAAGAAAATCTGTTGAGTTTAAACCCATTAATCCGCTAAGCAATCCTAACAACAAAACCATCATCCCTTTGACAGAAGACTTTTCAACTTTGATCCACTACTTTGAAAGACTCCAAAAACTTTCACCTGCCTCTCAGGAAGCAATTAAGGCTATTTGTTCAGCTGTACATATTCCCAAAAACCAGGATCTCCAAGCCATTGGGCATACCTGTAAGACTATATACTTTGTCAAAAAAGGGATAGCCAGGATCTACTACTACAAGGATGGAACTGACATTACAGAATCCTTTGCCTTAGAAAACTCGCTGATTGCGAGGGTAGAGAGTTTGTTTACAGGTAAGCCCAGCAAAAAAGGTATTCAAGTTTTGGAAGACGCTGATTTCATCGGTATTCATTCCCCAGCCTTGTTTGATTTATATGATACTTCCCCCGAAATTGAGCGCCTGTTTCGTAAAATTTTTGAAGCTGCCTATGTAGATACCGTTAATAGGATAGAAAGTATCCAATTCCATACGGCTGAAGAGCGGTATCATGACCTTATAACCTCTTCGCCTGATATTTTACAACGTGTTCCCCTCAAGCACATAGCTTCTTACCTCGGAATCACCCAAGTCAGCCTAAGTAGGATACGAGCAAAAGGAGCCAGATAACTCATTTTTCATCAAGTTCGTTCCATGGTTTCCGCACTTTCCACGAGCATATCCCCACTTTGCGACAGCAAACCCATCCGTGTCAATCCGTGACAATCTCATTCCAAATCTGTGTTTAAAAACCAATCCGGAAATAGTTAAGACATCAGGGCTACGCCCCTCTAATTGCTAACGTTCAATGGCTACTACGAAGATATCAGGGCTACGCCCCTTTTGTTCCATACTCCAAGGAAGTTTCCTCCACAAAATCATTCCTGAATTTTCCTTCTAATTTTCCCGTGTCTTCCGCGCCTTCTGCGAGCTACTCCAACTTTGCGACAGCAAACCCATCCGTGTAAATCCGTGACAATCTCATTCCAAATCTGTGTTTAAAAACCAATCCGGAAATAGTTAAGACATCAGGGCTACGCCCCTCTAATTGCTAACGTTCAATGGCTACTACGAAGATATCAGGGCTACGCCCCTTTTGTTCCATACTCCAAGGAAGTTTCCTCCACAAAATCAATCCTGAATTTTCCTTCTAATTTTTCCGTGTCTTCAGCGTCTTCCGCGAGCTACTCCAACTTTGCGACAGCAAACCCATCTGTGTCAATCCGCGATCATCACATTCCCAATCTGTGTCCAAATTTCAAACACAGATCTCTACAGATCAACACAAATCTCCACGGTTTTTTTCTCTATCAAAAGCACCAAAATCCCAAATAAACCAACATCTTCCTATCCACCATCCCTTAGCGACAGCCAAAAAATCTGTGTCAATCAGCGGAAACCACTTTTCAAATCTGTGTCTAAATTTCAAACACAGATCTCTACAGATCAACACAAATCTCCACAGTTTTTTTCTCTATCAAAAGCAACAAAACCCCAAAATAAACCAACATCTTCCTATCCATCATCCCTTGGCGACAGCCAAAAAATCTGTGTCAATCAGCGGAAACCACTTTTAAAATCTGTGTCCAAATTTCAAACACAGATGTCTACAGATCAACACAAATCTCCACAGTTTTTTTCTCTATCAAAAGCAACAAAACCCCAAAATAAACCAACATCTTCCTATCCATCATCCCTTGGCGACAGCCAAAAAATCTGTGTCAATCAGCGGAAACCACTTTTCAAATCTGTGTCTAAATTTCAAACACAGATCTCTATAGATCAACACAAATCTCCAAAGTTTTTTTTCTCTATCAAAAGCAACAAAATCCCAAAATAAACCCCAATCATCCTTTTTCGTTTGAATTCTTTCCGAGTATTCCCCGCCCTCCGAGAGCCTACTTTTTAACATATGTAAAAGGAATCCGATGCTTAGCTTAGGACTTTTGTGTTTCAATTCAGAAATACATGGAAAAAATATCATTGGGCTTACAAGAGAACTGGAAGCAATTTACCCTTTTGGTGATCATCAATGCTTTTGTGGGTGGGATGATTGGCTTGGAGAGGAGTATTCTTCCTCAGATAGCCGAATTGGAATTTGGAATAGCAGCAAAATCGGCCGTTCTTTCCTTCATCGCGGTATTTGGTACCATCAAAGCCTTCTCCAATTACTTTGCAGGCACATATGCCAATAGGATAGGAAGAAAAAATCTATTAGTTATCGGATGGATTTTTGGACTTCCTGTGCCATTTATCTTAATGTATGCACCTTCATGGGATTGGATTGTAGCGGCTAATGTGCTTTTAGGTATCAATCAAGGTTTAGCTTGGAGTAGTACCGTCGTTATGAAAATTGACCTCGTCGGAGAAAAGCAGCGCGGATTTGCCATGGGACTCAATGAATTTGCTGGGTACTTAGCAGTGGCTGTTGTTGCTTTTTTGACAGGATACATAGCTTCTGAATACGGCTTACGTCCATATCCTTTCTATCTGGGGATAGGGATGGCAGTCCTAGGATTACTTGGCTCTATATTTCTAATCAAAGACACCCAAAAACATGTACAAGCAGAAAATACAATTAGCACTATCCCTCGCCTAAAAAATAGTTTTTGGGAGACCACATGGAAGCACCCAAATTTAGGTTCCGTTACCCAAGCTGGACTGGTCAACAACTTAAATGACGGGATGGCTTGGGGTCTATTCCCCATTTTACTTGCCAGCAAAGGATTCGATTTAGAAGCTATTGGGATAGTTATGGCCACCTATCCTGCTGTATGGGGATTGGGACAGTTGATTACTGGAAAAATGGCGGATCTGTATTCCAAAAAAGCATTGCTTTTCATCGGCATGATTTTACAAGGTATTGTATTATTGATTTTTCCATGGGCTATTGAACTCTCCCATTATATCATTTTATCTGTGATACTAGGTTGGGGAACAGCCATGGTCTATCCCACATTTTTGGCTACGGTGGCTGAAAATACACATCCCGAAGACCGAGCTGGTTCTGTGGGGATTTTTAGACTTTGGCGTGATTTGGGCTACGCCATTGGTGCAATCCTCACAGGAATTATTGCCGACAGACTGGGAATCAATTATGCCTTAGTCGTTATCGGAGTTTTGACGATTGCCTCGGCTGTAGTTTTGGGTATTCGTATGAAAAAAGCGTTAGATTAATAAGTAATTTCCTGATTTTTGGCAACTTATAATTCATTAAATTTAAAATTAAAAATATAGTGAGTACTATTGTGCTGTATCTACGTTACCATATTCGATAGCTAATCTAAGTCTTGATGAAAAAAGAAAAAATCCCGATTTATTATATTGATGAAGACAAAGACCTTGACTTACTAATAGAGCAAGCATCAAAATCAAATATGGAGGAAAATATTGCCCGCTATTTTCAACATTTAGCCTTCAATTTTGCACTTGCAGGAATAGATATTTATACACACAAAATTGAAAGAAAAATTTATTACATCGAAGATGAACTCAAATAATAAGTTTCCTGAAGATTTTTACTCTTTCATTACTGCACTCAACAAATATGATGTTGAGTATCTCTTGATAGGTGGGTAGAAATTTTAAAAAAGCTTGATACAATTGATTTTCAATTTGCCTATCAAAGAGCTGAAACGCGTCTCTTGGACGGTTTACAAATTAAAGTAGTTTCTTTGGATGATTTGATTTTATTGAAGCAAGCAGCAGTAAGGGGGCGTGATAAGGAAAGAGATAATGAAGACCTGAACTTTTTAAATAGGCTGAAAGAAACGCTAAGAAAAAAATAATTTATCCCACAGACGTTAAATAGTTTAAGCGAATTTTTTAGAGTCACTTAAGCCCCATTAATGATTGATGGAAAAGTTTTTGGCATTTTTCTTGATTTGAAAAAAACTCAACCAACTATAGTACCTATGTTACAATTGAAAAAATTTAACTGGATTTTGGGTCTTTTTATGTTGCCTTTCTTGGCTTGTGATAGCTTAGACCGAGATGAGAGCATCTCCGAAGGTATGGCCCGTGTAAATGTTTTTCTAGTGGATGCCCCCGCTGCTTTTGATGAAGTTTGGGTGGAAGTAGTAGCTGTAGAAATTTTACCTAAAGGTGGACGAGAAGAAAACGAAAGCGCTTGGCTGAACTTACCCTACGAACGAAATAATGGTAAAATCAACCTCTTAACATTAACAGGAGGAAACTCCGAAAATTTAGGTGCTATTGAAGTGCCTGCAGGAGAAATTTCCCAAATCAGATTGATTTTGGGTACTGACAACTACATAATTTCCGATGGACAGCGACTTAATTTAACTACACCAAGCGCACAACAAAGCGGATTGAAATTGAAAGTAGACAAACCAATCCAAGCAGGTGTAAGCTATGATTTGGTTATTGATTTTGATGTGGCACGATCTATTGTGAGGGCAGGTAATTCTGGACAGTTTATTTTAAGACCTGTCTTGCGTGTTGTAGCAGAAGCTTTAGCCACTTTAGAAGGTACAGTGTTGCCTTTGGAAGCAGGACCAGTATCTGTACAGGCAATTCTTGGACAGGATACCGTAGGTACCTTCACTAATGAAAATGGAATTTTTGTGATGAGAGGATTGAGAGAAGGAACGTACAATGTATTGTTGACTCCAAATGAAGACTTTGAACCTTTACTCTTAGAAGGATTGGTATTGACAGCAGGCGAAACCAAGCGATTGGAACCTGAACAATTAATCCAGGCAACGGAAGAAGTGGAAGGAGATTAATCCCAAACAATGCAGCAAGAGGCTCATGGACAGATACGCTCCTGAGCCTCTTTTGCTTGGATAACACCCAAACCTACAGCCTTGTGAAGGTCTTGGCAGGCATCTATTTTTTTACCCAATCGATAGCGGGTTATCCCTCGCTGATAATAGGCAGGACCAAAGGCAGGGTCCCAAACCAATGCCACGGAATAAAAAGCAATAGCTTGCTCCCATTGGCTATTTTTATACAATGCGTTCCCTTTTCCATAATTGGCACGTACATGGGTAGGCTCTATGGCCAACACTTCTTCGTAGCTTTTTACTGCCGCCTCCCACCGATCCAATTTTTCCAATACATAAGCTAAATTGAATAATACCTCCACATCATTCGGTTGCAGCTCATTGGCTTTGTCCAAATCCCTGAAAGCCTCTGACCACTTTTCCTGTTGTATCCATTGAAAACCCCGTTGCTTATACGGCAGGTAAAAGTCCGGCTCATCCTCTATGGACTGACTGTACAATTCAACAGCCTTTTCCCAATCACCCGTTTTCTGAGACAATTCAGCCAAATACTGATGCGCAACTGTATGATAGGGGTCCAACTCCAATGCCCTCAAAAAATACCCTTCTGCCAATGCTAACTCTCCCTTCACTTGATACACCTTCCCTAGGTTAATTAAATAATCAGGTTGTCTTGGATTGAGCTTAATGGCCTCTGAAAATGATTGGATAGATTCTTGGTATTCCTGCATCTGCAAAGCCACTAAACCTAGCTGCATGTAAATGAGGTCTCTCTTACCCCCTTGCTGAGAAACAATCCCGGTAATTCCAGAAGAAAACGAGGGACGCTGATACAATATGGTCGTTGTCTCTCGGATAGGCGTGTAGAGCAAAGCCTTAAAATCCTCTTTGGCAAGTGCATATTGCTTCAATTGATAGCGAACCATGCCTCTAGAAAAAAGCCCTTCCGAATGCATCGGGTCCAATTCCAATAAAATATTCAAATCAGTCAAGGCTCCTTGCAGATCGCCCGCCTTTTCGAAAACTATCGCGCGATAAAAATACACCTCCGCAAAATACGGTCGCTCTTGAATGATTCCAGTCAAAATTTCGAATGCATCTACCAACTCCCCTTCATCTGAAAGTTTGAGTGCCTCCTCCATTTGCTTATCCAATACAGAATACTGAGCCAAGGCAGTTCCAACCACGCCAAGCCATGCAATTGTCAAGCAATAAATCTTCCATTTCCTCACACATCAATTTTACAAAAATTATTGGAGTGTTAAAAGCAAAGAGGCACCTTCCGGCGCCTCATGACTTTTCTATTATGCTTAATTCAAAGATTTCAGTTCTCCCTCAAGCTCCATCAAAAACGCATCGATGGTGCCTTGTTTCACATGAGGCATCACCACAATCTTGAACCATTCTGCTTTCCTATCATAGGCATTTGCCACTAAATAATATTTATGGGCCAATTCAGCAGACATATAGGTAGCCTTGATAGCAATGATGTTGAGGTATGGGTTGCGAAAATATTCCACTCCCATCTTTTCCAGTTTTTTGCAGATTCGTTCTGTACGATCGCAGAGCGTTTCCATTTTGTATTTCCAGCCCTCCGAACCATGGATTTGTAACAACATCCACATGGAAATGGCATTTGCCCCAGAGCGACTTCCACTCACAGTATAGTCCTTGCCTGGAATATACTTTGCTTCATCCGTCTTGACATATTCAAAGAAACCTTTCCTAATCAAAAATAAGCCTGTTCCGTAGGGCGTCTGAAGCATCTTGTGCCCATCGGCCGTGATGGAATTCATGTACGGATTCTGAAATGTAAAACGACTAGTAGAGTTGGTAAAAGGATAAATAAAGCCTCCATAGGCTGCGTCCACATGAATTTTGAAGGGTACATTCATGTTGGTAAAAAAGTCCCCTAGCATATCAATGTCATCTACCGACCCAAACATGGTCGTTGAAAGATTGGCGATGACGATGAAGTATTTGATCCCTTGTTCGGTTGCCAGCTTGAATTTTTCTTCCAGAGAGCTTTTCAAAATCTCCCGTGAATCAGTATCCACATCCAAGATGATATTTGTTAAACCGAGAATATTTGCTCCTTTCGGCATGGAATAATGCGCATCTTGGGAGTAAACCAAACCAATCTCACCAAGTCTTGCCCCAAATTCTTTTTGGAAATAATTGCGGTACACCCACATTGCCTGAATGTTTGCTTCCGTACCCCCTGTTGCAACGTATCCATCCGTCGCATTGGGATCACCATTGAAAATCTCCTCTGCTGTCAGCTTGATCAGCTCTCGCTCAATTTTTTGTGTGCCTTCAAAGACCTCCAATACAGACTCCTCACTAAGGGTGTGCACTCCTATATGATTAGGATTCCTCACCATCGCTGACATATAGGGAGCATCTTGCAAAAAAGGCGCATCCGGATAAAATTCGGAAGTATCCAAATAGGTCCCCGGGATACCCAAGATGGGACGGTCACCTCTGTAATCTAAATTTTGCTCTAAGGCATCAAAAACACGCGCCTTTACTTGTTCATGGGATAATTTTTTCCAGTACATGATAATTTTTTTAAATGAATTGTAAAATCAGTTCCAAATTTTCCAGGCAGCTTCGGCCTGTAATTCGAGCATTTCCAATCCATTTTTCACCAATGCACCGCGCGCTTCCAATGAGCGCATCAAAAAGGTCTTCTCAGGGTTATATACCAAATCATACACTTTATGCATGCCCGTAATCCAATCCGGATTAATTTCAGGCATTTGTTCAGTAGTTGGATAAGTACCGAGGGGAGTAGTATTGATAATTAGGTGGTGTTTCTGCAAGTAATGCGGATCCTGATTGAGTTGCTGATAATCGATTTGATTTTTTTCGGCATCAGCCACTCGGGAGACTGAGACATAGTTGATCCCGAGATCCTTCAAAGCCTGTTTAACCGCTTTGGAAGCACCACCTGTCCCTAAGACCAGTGCTTGTATTTGTTCACCTTTCAACCAGGCATTTAAGGAATCTTTAAACCCAATATAATCCGTGTTGAATCCGGTAAGTCTACCACCATTGACTTTGATACAGTTGACAGCCCCGATAGCCGCACAGGCAGGATCCAATGCATCAAGCAGTGGAATAACCTGTTCTTTATAAGGAATGGTCACACTCAAGCCTTCCAACTCAGGGTTTTCAGCTAGCACCATTTTTAAATCTGAGAGCTGAGGAATTTCATATAAATCAAACTGACAAGTATCCAATCCTTCCCGCTCAAACTTGGCGGTGAAGTATTTTTTGGAAAAAGAATGTCCCAAAGGATAACCAATCAATCCGAATTTTCTCATGTTCTGTTGATATAATAAGCAGCTCGTTCGATACCCAATACTAGGATGATTCCAAAAGAGAAGGCTACGATTGCATGCAAAAATAAGGATTCCTGACCAGTAACTGCTAGGTAATTTTGAGGAAGTATATTTTCTGTTAGGAAAGGTTTTTGGGCTCCTGAAGAAGACATTCTATAAGAAATCACCTGTTTCCATGGCCAGATTTTATTAATAGATCCCAGCATAAAACCAGATAAAACAGCGATGGTGATTGCGTGAAAATTTTTCAGAAGCCAAGAAATTAAACGACTAAAGGACAACAATCCAGTGATGCAACCAGTAGCGAAAACAGCCAAAGTAAGTACATCTTTGGAAGAAACTGCACTTAAAATCCGCTCGTATTGTCCCAGAATCAACAAAAGAAAACTACCCGATATACCTGGTAAAATCATTGCACTGATTGCAATTGCTCCTGCAATAAATACAAACCAAATTGCATCCGGAGTACTTGTCGGAGGTAAGCTTGTCACACCATAGGCAATCACCGTACCGATAATCAATGCAACGAATGCGGCAATGGTCCACCGTTTGATATCCCTAAGAATTATAATCGCGGAGATAATGATCAACCCACAAAAGAAGGACCACAAAGGTATCGGATACTCCTCCATCAAAAAGGTAATCAGCTTGGACAAGGTAAAAATACTCGTGAGAATACCGGCAACTAACGTTAGTAAGAAGCCTCCATTCACATGAGTCCAAAAATTATTCATTTGTCCCTTCAGCAGTAATTGAAGGGCAGTTTTATCAATGGACTTGATGCTATCCAAAAGCTTTTCGTAGATGCCCGTAATCAAAGCAATTGATCCACCAGATACACCTGGTACTATATCTGCTGCGCCCATGGACATTCCCTTCAAAAAGAGCAATACAGAATTTTTGATTCCACTCATAATTGAATAAAAAAGGCTTTCCGGCATTAATCAGAAAGCCAATGATAATTTAAATTTTATGTGTTCCTAAGAAATGATCAAAGGTATCTCCTCTCAAGCCAAGTCGAATGGTTTCGAGCGGTATGAGTTCGTTTGGAGCAATATTTCCCAAATTGACATTTGCGCCAAGAAGTTTCACAAACCAAACTTGTTGCTCTTTTTGAGGAGCCTCCCAAATGATTTTATCTTCTGGGATTTTCGTGAGTATCTCTTCCACTAAACCTTGTCTAACTTCTCCAGAATCCCTGAAAAGTCCTACCGTTCCTCCTTCTCTCGCTTCACCGATAACTTTCCAACTACCAGCATCAAGCTCATTTTGCATTTGCTCTATCCATTTATACGGAGGGATGATTTTGGCAGCATCTTTAGATCCAACCTCTGACAAAACAGTTACATCCTGCGAAAGGATACGGATAAACTCACACTTTTTATCATGGGGTAAGCTAATAGACCCATCTGATACCTCTGCAAATTGTAACCCGTACTTTTCCAAAACTTTTCGATAATCCTCAAATTGACCTCTGATTACAAAGGCTTCAAACAAGGTGCCCCCAAGGTAAACAGGTACACCTGCATCCCTGTAGATTTCGATTTTTTCCGCAAGATTTTTGGTTAGGTAGGAGGTAGCCCAACCTAATTTTACAATATCTACAAAATCACTATTAGCACTTAAGAAATTTTCAACTTCCCGGATACTCAAACCTTTATCCATAACCATGGTAAAGCCAGATGTGCGCGGTTTTTCAGTACGCACAGGAAGATTTTTTAGAATGTAGTTCATTCCAATAAAATTTGGTGAATAGACGTCAATTATTACACACTTACTATTTGTACTGAGAAATAATCTTGAAAATTGCCTTTTGCTGCTTGAGTTCCGGCATCAGTTCAAAGAGTATCGTGTGTCTTTCAAAGTCCAAAGTTAATGCATTTTCCAAATAATTAAAGGCCTCTTTGTATTTGCCAATTTTAAGCAAAAATACAACCATCCTATAATAGATCTCTGATTCATCGGGAAGTTCCTCTATTCCTTCCTTTAATACATCTATACATTCTTCAAATCTATTTTGGTCATAATAGATGATCGCGAGGTTGATATAGGTCTCCATGATACCAGGCTCCAATTTAATAGCCTCCTCATAAGCCTCAGAACTAGCTTGCAAATTTCCCAATTGATACTCCGCATCTGCTAGTCCTACCCAATAATTAGGGTTTTCGCCTGTGAGAGAAATTGCTTTTTTAAAATAATGAATGGCCTCAAAAAACTTCTCTTTTTTGAGCATACACATGCCCAAGCCAAACCAGGCATCATCGTATTCAGGATCCAGCTTCGCTGATTTCTTGAAATACTTAAATGCCATATCAATCTGATCTAACTTTTCGTAAGCTGCTCCCATGTAGCAACAGTTCTCCGCATTGGCACCTTCGCAATTGATCGTGTTTTGATAGGCTTCAAGTGCCAAATCAAATTGCTGAGTATTCATGTAAGCATTCCCCAGATTGAAATAGGCGCTCGCAAAGCTATCATCAATAATCAATGCATAATCGTAGGCCTTGATCGCTTCATCGTAGCGTCCCAGTCTGTTGTATACCACACCTAGATTATACCAAGCTCCTGCCGAGTAGGGGTCTTGATCGATAAATTCCTGATAAAATTGCAAGATTTCCTCAAAGGTGCCTTCCTCCTCCGTGATCATCGCTAATTGAAAAAGAGCATCTTCATGATTAATGCGAAGCTTGACGCATTCCTTGTAGTAGTAGATAGCCTTTTCTGTATTGTTTTCAGAACGATACAGATTACCAAGCAAATAATAGGCTTCTGCTTTATCTTCCGCCAAAGGTATAAAGCCTTCCAGCATTTCAATGGCTTCTTTACCACTGCCCGCCATCATCATAGCATTTGCATAGGCAAAGACAATATCCTCGTTATTAGGGGAAAGATTATTGATGTTTTCCAACAACTCCAAACCCTCTTCCAATTCGTCCACGAAGATTAAGCTTTGAGCCTTCAAAAGTTTGATTTCAACACTGAATGGAAACTTCTCTAAGGCATAATCTGAAGTTTTTAGAGCCTTCACAAACTTCTGTTCTTCGAAGTAGAAACGAATAATATTTTCAAACTCTTCTTCTTCAAAATAAAGCTCTAAGTTCGATTTTTGGGAATTTTCAAACCTTTCCACAAGATTTTTATCCTCCTCCCACTCATTTTCAAAGTCTCCTGTCATTGCAAGGGGTTTTGGTTTTCTTAAGTTACCAAATAAATCACAGCTCCAAAATCATTTGGAAAATATTTTTTTCACTTTTGCGAAAATTACAAGGAATTGTAAAATTGCATTGGGTAAACAACTATTCAATTTTAATCGTTCGAACGTGCCCACTGAAAGCTTTGCTCTAGCGGAGTAAAATCAAAAGGAATCACCGATGTAACCTTAGAATTGTCCATGGTAACTTGAAGTTGCGCCATCATTGCAGTCTGCTTGTTCAAGGGAGAATTAGAGAAGCCCAACATTTTACCTATTCCTTGTGCAAACAATGCAACTTTTAGCATCCATGAATCCACGGGCTTGGATGGGGCTTGCTTGCCAAATACAGTTGCCATGCTTGCAAAAAAGTCTTTGTAGGAAATGCTATTTGCATTCAAAATGAACGACTCATTCCAGCTATCTTTTGTATAAAGTCTATACATCAACTCTACTACATCTCTAACGTCTATGTAATTGATGGTTCCCCGAGGAAAATATTTACGCTCTTGCAACACATAATCATAGACCTGTGCGCTGGATCGATTATCTGCTATTTTTGTCAAGATCACAGAAGGATGAACCACCAATGCTTGTAACCCTTCTTGTACAGCTCTCCAAACTTCCAGATCACCTAAGTACTTAGAAATCGCATAGGGCGTGTTCCAAGGAGAATTAACCCATTTTTGGGACTCATTGATGAGGTTTTGTTCAGGTGATTTTCCAAGCGCAGCAACCGAACTGACATGGATCAACTTTTTAACTCCTTTTTCCAACATGGCATTTACCAAGTTGCCCGTTCCTTCCCAGTTGATTTTATTCAACTGATATTGATCTTTTTCGTCAAATGAAATCAATCCAGCAGCATGGATAACCAAATCAATTCCTTCCAAGGCGTCCTCCACACTGATGGGATCCACTAAGTCTCCTTCATGCCACACTACAGGAAAATCCTTAGGCAATAAGGCAGTGGATGAATCAGGTCTTTTTAAGCCATGAATTTCCCCAAGCTTCGAGAATTTTTGCGCCAATCTACTTCCAAGAACACCAGTGATTCCTGTAATCAGGATTTTCATGAGCTTATATTAAAGTTTAATAGTATTATGGAATTGAGCGTGGGACATACCTAACATGTATATGCGATAAATAAATACTTATCTGCTTAAGAAAGCTCGATTTCATAGAGACTTGTTAAGCGCATCTATTGTTGGAAGCTTCTCATAATACTTTGATTTGGGCAGGGTCTCCAACATATCCAAATAACGATGATTATGGCAATCAGTTCCGAAGAATTTTACTTTTTTCTCATCGATCAACATTTCTGCAAAATTCTTTATCGGCTTGGAATAAAACCCTGTAAGAGACAAAAGGTTAAGTTGAAAATAAACGTCTCTGTCCAGCAATTCTCCAAAAAATTTCTTGTCTTGTATTAAGTATTGATAGCGTTCGGGATGTGCAAATACTGGCTTGTAACCCTGCATTTCCATAGCAAAAAATATTTCGAAAAGCATTTGGGGCTTATTGATAAATCCAGTTTCTACCAGTACATAATTATTGGCCAACGTAAGCAATTTTTCACCTTTCTGTACTTTATCTAAGAAAATCTCATCTAGGTAGTACTCTGCAGCCGCTTCAATTTCGATGTCTATATTTTCTTTTTTTAGCGCTTTTTTGACATCCTTTAAACCTAGCTGAATGATTTCAGGGGTGTTTTTATAAAACTCTGACATGACATGAGGCGTGGTAATAATCTTACGAAGACCCATTTCATGCAATCGGCGAATCATAGAGATGGAATCCTCCATGTTTTTTGCGCCGTCATCTATCCCTGGAATAAGATGTGAATGCACATCTACCTGCATCCAATCCAATCGCAAGGGTTCAACATGTACTTCTTTTGCTCTTGTAAAGAAATCCAATATTCCCATTATAGTCCACCTTCACTTAAATTCACAAACGCTTCTAATGTAGGCCAAAGCTTATCTTTTTCAGATAAGATCGGTTCTGACACCTTCCAATCTATCATTAACGCAGGATCGTTCCAAAGGATGCCTCCCTCACTTTCTTTGTTGTAATATTCCGTACATTTGTAAGAAAATACTGCATCCTCCAAGACAGAAAATCCATGAGCAAAACCTTCGGGGATATAAACCATGTTATGAAGAGTAGCATCCAACACCTGAGTAAAGGTTTTACCAAAAGTTGAGGAGTCTTTTCTTAAATCTACCGCTACATCCAACACCTTACCCGTAATGACTCGTACCAATTTTGCTTGCGCAAAAGGAGCTTTCTGAAAGTGCAGCCCTCGTACGGTGCCCGCTTTCGAGTAAGACTGATTTTCCTGCACCCACTTCCTATCAATCCCAGCCTCAACAAATGCCTTTTCTTTGAATGACTCAAGAAAATAACCGCGGTTATCTTCGAATACCTGAGGATAAATCTCAAATAATCCGCCTATGGGAGTTTGAATAATTTTCATGCAACTTTCTTTTCTTGGACTCAAATATAACAGCTTTTCGGCTGAGGATGATAAATTTGTAACATATAACTTGCGGAACTAATCCGCATTTTAAATCCTTATATGCACCTATGAGCAAATATTCAAGAAAAATTCAAAAACTGTACGATACTGCACCCAAACAAGAAACTGCTGTATTGGTGGCTCTTATCAATCAGGGACAAACCGAACAACAAGTCAATGAATATTTGGAAGAGTTAGCTTTTTTAACAGAAACTCTGGGAGCAAAGACAGTTTATAGATTCACCCAACGCATGGAGCGGCCGGATGTAAAAACTTTTGTAGGAACAGGAAAACTGGAAGAAATCCAATCCTATGTAGAACATTTTGAGGTGAATATGGTCATCTTTGACGATGATCTCAGCCCTTCCCAAATGAGAAATCTGGAAAATGAACTGAAAGTAAAAGTATACGACAGATCACTTCTGATTTTGGATATTTTTCTCAATCGTGCTCAGACTGCTCAAGCCAAAACACAGGTCGAACTGGCTAGATTCCAATATATATTACCTCGATTGACTCGTATGTGGACACACTTGGAACGTCAGAGAGGTGGTACCGGAACTAGAGGGGGAGCTGGTGAAAAGGAAATTGAGACCGATAAACGAGATATCCGAAACAAAATCACCTTGCTAAAAGAAAAACTTCGGGAAATTGAAAAACAAGGTGAAACACAGCGAAAAGGCAGAAAAGGAATCGTACGCGTAGCACTCGTCGGCTATACCAACGTGGGTAAAAGCACGCTTATGAATCTAATGACCAAAGCAAACATATTGGCAGAAAATAAACTCTTTGCTACCGTAGACTCCACTGTTAGGAAGGTAGTTTTGGATAATATCCCTTTTCTCCTGTCAGATACAGTAGGTTTTATTAGAAAACTGCCTACCCACCTCATCGAATCCTTCAAGTCAACTCTGGAGGAAGTCAGAGAGGCAGATTTACTTGTTCATGTAGTGGATATTTCCCATCCAAATTTTGAAGAACACATTGCAGTCGTACAACAAACCTTGAACGAAATTGGAGCAGGAGATAAAAGTATGTTGCTTGTTTTTAACAAAATAGACCTCGTCCCTGCCATGCCTACAGAAGAAGAGCGCATGCACATGAGTGATATAGAACTAGAGCAGCAAAACTATCTGGAGTTCGATAAATTAGCAGATGCTTACACCAAAAAAATTGGCGTTCCTCCTGTTTTTATGGCAGCTCAGGAAGCGTTGCATCTAGACGAGTTTAGAATTGCACTCGTGAGAGAGGTAAAAAAGCAACACCTCAAGATTTATCCTCATTACCTACAAGATGAAACCATCGACTGGAGTGTTTTCACAGATACTTCCACAGATTAAAGGTTTTTAATCCTCCACTCTTTTGGATAGTAGTTATTGGTGCGGTTACCAAGATTTTTAAGTAATCCCAAGCTTAAACCTTGGTACTGCATCACAATCCAGCCTTCCGGAATTTCTCCTAACGTACTTTCTTCCTTTCGCAAAAAGTCTCTTGCGGAGGATAAATCCAGTTCCTTGAGTGGAAACCCTTCTTTTGGTAAGATACTTACTGCCCACTCATGACTAGGTATCCATTGATTTTTATTGATTTTCCCTAACTCAATCCCAAAATATTTGATACTGAGGTATTTGCTCAAATACTCGAAATAGAGCTGATGTTGCTTCCTCAGAAAAAAATAACTATCCTGTAAGGCGTAAAAGACAGATTGCTCTGGAAGTGAAATTAATGATCGGAGTTGCTGAGCATATGTACTTGAAACTTGCTTCAAGTGAGGGTGCTTAAAGTCTTTCATCCGTCGAATACTCCCGATATACGCATGATCAGGCCTTTTAAAAACAGTTACAAAAAATCCTTCTCCTGGTACTTTGTGAGGAAAAAAGCGGTAACCATAAAAGGTTTCCTCAGAACTTTCGATGCGAACTTCTTCAATACCCCACTGTGTTTCCAAGGGAATTCGCACTGGCTGGTAGGAGAATTCTTCCGTGATGAATTTTACGATCTCTTCATTTTCCTGCTCGTTGTATGTACATGTACTATACACGAGATAGCCTCCACCTTTCACTAATCCTGCTGCATGGTCCATAATTCGCTGCTGACGCAACGCACAAAGTGCAATATTGTCTTGGGACCATTCTCGCATAGATGCTGGATCTTTTCGAAACATCCCCTCACCTGAACATGGGGCATCAATCAAGACTAAATCAAAAATTCCTTCTAAGTCCTTGAAATGTTCGGGATCGTTATGCGTGACTAGGGTATTTCCAATACCCCATTTAATGATATTCTCTTTGAGAATGGATGCCCTGCTCTTGATTACTTCATTGGCTACGAGGAATCCTTCTTCGCCTAAATAACTGGAAAGTAAGGTTGATTTTCCTCCTGGAGCAGCAGATAAATCCAAAAATAAGCCATCATTTGGAACCCGTTGACTCCTCAAAATATGATCGATAAACATGGAAGAGGACTCCTGAACATAATATGCACCTGCGTGAAATAGCGGGTCTAAGGTGAAAGAAGGTCTATCTTCTAAAAAAAATCCTTGTTCTGCCCAAGCAACGTGACGGGCACTTAATGGCAAATTAGATAGTTTAAAAGGATTGAGACGAACTGATACAGCAGGTTCGAGCTGAAGTGCCTCATAGAAATCCTGAAACTCAGCTTCACCCAATGTGTCTTTCATTCGTTGGGAAAAATCAGCGGGAAGTTTAAAATCAGGCATAACTATATTTTTTGAAAACAAAATTAAAAATTTACCGGCAACCTACTGCCCTTATCTTTTGACTGGAATGGAAAAACCAACACCCACATGGTGCTGCATAAGTGAGAAATCAAAAGAAACCGTAGAAATACCATAACGCACATGTATGCCCTTAACATCCAATAGTAGCCCTGACTCTAAGGCAAAGAGGTTTTGATTCAAATCGGCATTTCTTGCCCATCCCATTTCTAATAAGGTCCCATCCAATCCAAATTTCTCCAACTCCCAAAACTCTCTTCTATGATGTAAACCTCCTCCCCAATAAAACCATATAGGGTTGAAAATTTTATAAGTAAATCCTACCATTGCTTCGACTACTCCCATTTTATGAAATCCTGTAGCATTGGCCGTAGGACCATCGCCAGAAACCTGCTGACCATTTCTAATCAAATAACCCTGAGGCTTGGTCAATATATCCAGATTTCCTCGCAAGGCCATATACGATCCTCCTCCTTTTTGTCTTAAATTTCCTAGGCTTAGACCAATAGGCATCGTTGGGTTGTAATTGTAGGAAAAAAAGAATCGATGAGACAATGGCTCATTTAAAGGCTCCTGCTGGGCATTCGATATAAATGGGAACAACAGAAAACAAATGACTAGAGTTGCTTTCATACACTTGCTGGGTGAGATATGCGAAGGTATAAAAATTAAATAAAAAACCTCCCTATTGGGAGGCTTTGGTTATTCATCATCTTCATCAAAATCATCCGTAGGATTTCCCATTTCGAACATGCTACTGAAGAGATCCTTAAACTGCAAACCTGTATCTAGCATCCGCTTGCTAAGTTGACTGTATTCAGCCAATCCATGAAGTAAAAACTCCATAAAAAACTCTTTTTCTTTTTCAGCCAAACGCGGAATAGATTTAGTCACCAAATCCTCCAAACCTGGAACTTGGTGAAGCTCTACTTTATAGGTTTTATCTGACTGAGAAGTCAATAAGTCCAACGTATTTCCCTCACCAAACCATGCCAATGGAATCACATAAGGGTTTCCTTCCTTATCTTTTTTCTTCTGCTCAGGAGAAGGAAAGTAATCCACAAACACTGTACGGATTGCTTTTCCTATGAGATTGTAAGCCACTAAGCCAGCACCCTCTTGCTCTCCTTCATAGACCAGCTCTACTTTTCCAGTAATGGCAGGAATCACACCCATCAAATCTGCTATCCTTGCGACAGTTTCTTGTTCATCATTCAAATACAGCCTTCGCTCTGCTGCCGACACTAGGTTTTCCAGTGCCGAGATGGTCAGTCGAGCTGAAACCCCACTTTTCTCATCCACAAACTCACTATTTCTTGCCTCTACAGCAATCTGCTCAATCAAATCTTTTAATAACTCGGGAACATGAATACGATCCATAGGTTTCCCTTTCAGATTGGCTTCTTGAGCAGTGATTTTTTTCCCTATTTCAATAGACTTAGGGTAATGGGTGATGATTTGACTTTCGATTCGATCTTTCAGAGGAGTCACAATAGACCCTCTATTGGTGTAGTCTTCTGGGTTTGCAGTAAATACAAATTGTATATCGAGTGGCAATCGCAATTTGAAACCTCGTATTTGAATATCTCCTTCTTGAAGGATATTAAATAGTGCTACCTGAATTCGGGCTTGCAAATCCGGCAATTCATTGATGACAAATATGGATCGGTGTGACCTTGGAACCAAGCCATAATGAATCACCCGCTCATCATTGTACGATAACTTCATGGTAGCCGCCTTGATTGGATCCACATCCCCTATCAAATCAGCCACTGATACATCAGGAGTGGCTAATTTTTCGGTATATCGATCCGATCGGTGCCACCAAGAAATTGGTGTATGATCCCCTCTCTGGGTAATGAGGTCTTTAGCGAAAGAAGATAGTGGCATCAAGGGATCGTCATTTAGCTCAGAACCTTCAATGACAGGGACATATTCATCCAATAAAAGAGTCATCATACGAGCTATTCTGGTTTTTGCCTGCCCGCGTAATCCTAATAAGTTGATATTGTGCTTGGATAAAATAGCACGTTCAATATCAGGAATTACTGTGTCTTCGTACCCCCAAATACCTTCAAAAACATTTTGCTTGGCTTTGATTTTTTGGATCAAATTTTTCCTCAGTTCTTCTTTGATAGAAATCGGCTGATAACCAGAAGCCTTTAATTCTCCCAGTGTTTTTATTTTTAATAAATCTTTTGGAGCAATTGCGTGGTAGTCCATTATTTAAATCTTTTGGTTCTGTTTCTTCTATAATCTTCAAAAATCAAATCTCCTAGCCCTTTCAAGCTACTGTAGTATGCATTACCATTATTAACCTTGGTAAATTCTTTTACAAACTCTTTGAGGTAGGGGTCAGAGGCAATCATGAAAGTAGTTACAGGAATTTTTAGTTTTCTGCATTGAGCAGCTAACTTCAAGGTCTCATTGAGAATTTTACTATCAATACCGAAACTGTTTTTATAATACTTGATGCCCACTTTCAAACAGGTGGGTTTTCCATCTGTAATCATAAAAATTTGTTTGTTAGGGTTTTTTCTGCGTCGCAACAAATCCATTGCGAGCTCTAGTCCTGCCACTGTATTGGTATGATAAGGTCCAACTTGAAGATATGGCAGGTCTTTGATTTCTATTTGCCAAGCATCATTTCCAAACACAATAATGTCTAAAGTATCTTTTGGATATTTGGTTTTTATCATCTCAGCAAGAGCCATTGCGACTTTTTTGGCTGGAGTAATTCGATCCTCTCCATACAGAATCATTGAGTGACTGATGTCAATCATCAATACAGTAGATGTCTGCGTCTTATGTTCTTGTTCTATGACTTCTAAGTCATCCTCTGTGAGGAGAAAATCACTAGCAAAGCCGTGATTAATCTGAGCGTTTCGGATGGAATCTGTCAAGGCAATATGATCTAAGTTATCTCCAAATGCATATGGTCTTCTATCTGTACCTTGTTCTTCTCCCAAACCACTGTGAGTGGTCTTGTGACGGCCTGACTTGCCTTTCTTTAATTTACCAAAAATCTCCTCTAAAGCACTTTTCCGAATGGTTTGCTCTGCTTTTGCGGTAATCTGAAAACTACCTTCTTGATTTTCCTCCGTTAAGTAACCTTTGGATTTAAGATCATCTATAAAATCCCCTATTCCATAGGAGGGATTGGTCATTTGATAGCGTTGATCCAAATTGGTCAACCAACTCAATGCTTCAGCTACATCTCCTCCCGTCATGGTGACTAATTGAAGGAAGATATTGAGCAAATTTTCGAAAGTACTCTTGTCAGGGTCTTGCGGTGGTATATACTGTGAGAATCTAAAACCTTTCATAATAAGTGTCTAACAAAATGTACCCAAGAGTAGTTTAAGCTAAACAATAAAAAAAGCTACTATGCATTCGAGTCTGATAGAAATCAGATCACTGCAAAAAAAATTTAATCCGTCTGCCAGATCGCATGTGAGCAATAATCAACAATTGTAATCCTATGAAAAATTATCTCTTCCCCGTCTATTTGGTTACAGCATTTCTAATTGTGTATGTAACAGCTATTCAGGCCAGCCTCAGTACCGCCTTGATTTTGTTTATGTTTTCAATTTCACCCATTCCAATTCTGTGGATGGTTTACCGTGTATTGACAGCCGATGTAGAAGTAACTTCTACTTTTGAAGAAAAATGGTACGAAGATTACACCGATTAATTTCAATAAAAACATCATAGTATTCAACATTTTTTAATTTAATTTTTATTTCAAAAGTCTGAAAACATACGGTATACCTTCAAAAAGAAACATCGCCTTTTTAAAAATTTAATTTTTCCGCTCTTAATTTGTATTAACCGAATACATATTTTGGTAGGATTTATTTATCAATGCAAAATACATTTGTGGTATCAAAACCAACTATACCAACTAGATGATCAATCGAAGAATACAAGTTTATGGGAAGGTACAAGGGGTTTTCTTTCGGAAATCTACCTATGAAAAGGCGCTCGATTTAAGGATCAAAGGTTGGGTCAAAAATGAAGCTGATGGTTCTGTTTCTGTAGAAATAGAAGGAGAGCTGCATGGAATTTTAGCTATGTCAAGCTGGTTGAAATCGGGCCCACCACTTTCAAAAGTCACCAACATTAAGATCGAAGAACAAGAAGAGCAAGGATACGAAGATTTCAAAATTTTGTAATCCCCAAATTATTCCTCAAGAGTTAAGGTTGCTAAATTTTTTACTCCCTTGGGTTTTGCTAATTTTACGCCCTCAAAAAATCATTAAAACTATGCTTGATAAACTACAAGCGCTGAAGGATAGATTTATCGAAGTCGGTCAACTCATTGTACAACCTGAGTCCATGTCCGATATGAGTAAATATACCAAACTGACCAAGGAATATAAAGATCTTGAAAAAATTGTCGCTTTATACGATGAGTACAAACTCGTATTAGATAATTTGACAAGTACCAAGGAAATTCTTGAAAAAGAAAAGGATCCTGAGTTTAGGGAAATGGCAAAAATGGAGTTGGATGAATTACGGGCCAAAGAACAAGAACTCGAGGCAATGATCAAGCAGCAGCTGATCCCTAAAGACCCAAATGATTCCAAAGATTGTATTTTGGAAGTTCGCGCAGGTACAGGAGGGGATGAAGCAGCGATTTTTGCTGGCGACCTTTTTCGAATGTATCAACGCTTTTGCGAAAAACAGCAGTGGAAACTCACCGTTCTTGACTTGACCTTTGGTTCTTCCGGAGGATACAAAGAAATCATCAGTACCATTACAGGAGCAGATGTCTATGGAATGATGAAATACGAATCCGGTGTACACAGAGTACAACGCGTTCCTGCGACGGAAACCCAAGGAAGGGTGCATACCTCAGCTGCCACCGTGGCGGTGCTTCCTGAGATGGACGAAGTAGAAGTAGACGTCAACATGAATGACATCCGAAAGGATACTTTCTGTTCCTCAGGTCCAGGTGGTCAGTCAGTCAACACTACCTATTCGGCTGTGCGATTGACGCATAATCCTACAGGTTTAATAGTGACCTGTCAAGATGAAAAATCACAGATAAAAAACTTTGAAAAAGCCTTGAAGGTATTGCGTTCCCGCTTGTATGAAATCGAATTGGCCAAGCATAACGAAGCTGTAGGCGCGCAACGGAGATCTATGGTTGGGAGTGGAGACCGATCCGATAAGATCAGAACATATAATTACCCACAAAGCCGTGTAACAGACCACCGAATCAATAAGACGGTATATAACCTTCCTGATGTCATGGATGGAGATATAGCGGATTTTATTCAGGCACTTCGATTAGCGGAAAACTTGGACAAAATGAATGAAACTGGTTTGGAGTAAGTTTTTTTTGAAAAATAAACTTATATTTAAACTTAACGAGCCAAAAAAGAATAATCGTTTGCTAAGGCCGTTATAACAGTTAAATCCCAAAGTATTCATGAAAATCCAAGGAAAAGGAAAGGTTAGTTTGGTGCGATGGCATGATGGGCATTTCCACGCACTTTACCCCATAGCCAACAACCCAAAAATCGCCGCTAATCTCAAAGATATCTTCCCTTCTCCTTATACCATACACGATGCTCGGCATTGGATTGAGCATAACATCAAGTTTACCCCTCCACAAAATTTCGCTATCGAGTATGATGGGCAACTAGTGGGTTCTATTGGCGGTGAAATCGGTAAAAATGAGCTGAGAACCAATATGGAGATTGGGTTTTGGGTAGCAGAACCTTTTTGGGGAAAAGGCATCGCTCAAGAAGCCTTGCAATTATTCACAGAGTATCTGTTGGAGAATTTTCCTAACATCAGGCGCTTTTACGCACAGGTATTTGATTTCAACATTCCTGCTATGAAAGTATTGGAGAACTCCGGCTATGAAGCTGAGGCTATCCTGCGTCATGGATACATTAAAAAAGGCGTGGTAGGAGATCTTTTTCTATTCGTCATCATCCGGGAAGAGGTAGAAAAGTTTGATTGATATCTTTTAAAAACTTTAAGGGCTCTTTGGTAAGTTGCAAAGAGCCCTTATTTTTTTATACTTGATCTAATGCCTGAGAGATATCCCAAATAATATCATCAAAGTGCTCTACTCCAATGGAAAGCCGGACAAGCTTCTCGGAAATATGTATTTCTTCCCGATCTTTTGGAGACACGTCGCTATGTGTCATGGTAGCAGGATGCTCCGCCAAGGATTCTGTACTGCCCAAGGAAACCGCTAGCTTCATCAATTTCAGGCTGTTTAAAAACTTAAATGCTTCTGCTTCTCCACCCACAATATCAAATGAAAGCATAGCCCCAGCACAAGAAAGTTGCTTTTGATAAATTTCGTACTGCCGAGTTCCCTCAGGAATAAAGCCTAGGTAGTACACCTTTTCTACCTTTGGATGACTCTGCAAAAAATTGGCAACTTGTACAGCGTTCTCAGCCTGCTTATTCATACGGACTTTCAAAGTCTCCAAGCTTCGCATCAACAACCAACCTGTCCAAGGTCCTGCCATGTTGCCTAAAAAGGTTCGAAGGGTTCGCACCCGCTTCATGTATTTGGAACCTCCCAATACAGCCCCTGCAATCAAATCAGAATGACCTCCGATATACTTGGTTGCGGAATACACCACCAAATCCACTCCATGCTTCAAAGGGTGTTGCCATAAAGGCCCCATGTACGTATTGTCTACCACTACTACCACATCCTTCTCAGCGGTAGTCAGTGTATCCGCAACGAATTTACAAGCTTCTAAATCAAAGAGCGTATTGGTGGGGTTGGCTGGTGTTTCTACATACACCATTTTTACTTTAGACCCCAAATTCAAGGTTTCTACCATATCTAGGATCTCAGCAGCATCCTGATCAGCGGTGAAGCCCATGCCTACAATCCCATATTCTGGCAAAACCTTATTGATAAAATGATCGGTTCCTCCATAGACTGGCTTGCTGTACAAAAGTACGTCTCCTGGTCTCAAAAACTCCAACATGACTGTAGAAATCGCAGACATGCCACTTTCAAACACTGCACATTCATCTGCTTCATCCCATAGACAGAGGCGCTCTTCCAAAATCTGTAAATCAGGATTGTTTAACCTAGAATAGATAAGACCTAACTCTTCATTGGGTCCTTTTTCCCGTTGCCCATAGGCTACTTGAAAAAACGCTTTTCCCTCTTCTGCTGATTTAAAAACAAAGGTGGATGTTTGGAAAATAGGGCATTTGACCGCTCCTTCGGATAACTCAGGCTTGTATCCATAAGACATCATCAGACTCTCCGGATGAAAACTTCTATCGTACATAATATTTGGGTTTACCATGCAAATGACACAAAAAGTCTGAAACAAAACAAGAAAGCTCAAAAAATAATATTCTGTTTATTGTTTAATTATTAAGCATAAGTTTTGCAAATTCAAAATTTTATTTTGTTTATTCTGGGTTTTGATTTCAAAAATAGTTGAGAACTCACAAAAATTATCTTTCAAATCAGAAATGTTTTGAAATTCATTGCTTAACTACCAACTTCCTTGTATAAGTCTGCTCGCGTGTTTGGATCAAGATCGTATATAAACCAGTCGGAAGCTGTTCTACTCTCAACATTGATACATCTTCACGAGGGACAATCTCTCGACTAATTTGTCCTAGGGCATTTACAAAAGTAATTTTGCGGACATCTTGCAGGCCATTAAAATCTATATTGACCAACCCTGGTGAGGGATTCGGATATACTTTGGGTGTGCCCGAATTTATTTCTGGTGAAATACTGGTAATCAAATTCACTAACACAGGAAAGCTACGCTCAGGTCCCATTTCACATTCATTCATAGGAGTAACAATTACCTCAAAATTACCCTCACGCTCCCAACGAACAGTGGCCCTATTAGTACCTTGACCCGCTACCACTCTGCCCCCTCCACTAGTAACCCTCCATTGAAAGTTAACATTGGCAACCTGTTGGACCTCGTACACTTCTTCCGTAAAGGCAGTAATATCTGGCCCTGAAATCACCGAAGGTTGTGCTGGTGGTTGCTGTACCCTGATGGACTTGGTAAATGTCTGACCTCTCCCACAAGGATTTTCAGGTGTCACTGTCAGCGTTTGTTGATTGAGGCTATTCCACTCTACAATGACACGATTAGTCCCTTGTCCCTCACGGATAAGCCCCCCAGTAACAGTCCATATATAGGTGCTCCCTGGAAAATCTTCCAATTCATAAGCAGTTGTTGTATTCAAACAAACGGCTCCGTCACCCATGATGTCAGGAATAGTCTGAGGTGTAGTGGACACAACTACCTCTAGTCCTCGAGTTGCACCATTACCACATTCATTTTTGGAACGAACCAACACAGCATTTCTGCCAGGTACATCCCAGCGCACAACAATTCTGTTGGTACCCTGACCTTCCATGATGGTCCCACCATCTATTCTCCAATCAAACTCTTCATCAATGCCAGCTGTTTCTTGAATGCTGTATACCTGTTGGCTGAGACAAATTCGGTCCTCTCCAAAAATCACTGTGGGGGTGGCAGGAACTTGACAAGCATAATCAAAAAACGTCCCTTTTTCCCCAACAGCATATCCCTTACTCAAGGAACCAAAACTAATTCCTGTAAAATTCTGAAATGTTCCAGTTTCCATACGGTCCCAAGTTTCTCCAGAATCTCGCGTACGCAAAATCAACCCCCTCTCACCTGATATAAATCCTACCTGCTCATCTAGGAAATCTATTCCGGTCAAATTTTGAGTGAAAGGCACATTAATTTTTCTCCAGGTTTTGCCTTCATCGATGGTTTTTAAAATAGTACCGCGATTACCTACCACAATTCCTGTGGTATCATCCATAACTTTAATTGCAGTGAGATCCTCTGAAGTCGGAACAGAAATTCGTTCCCAATCACTCAATTCCTCAGATCTTCCAATGTAACCTCCTTTTCCAATGACTATCCCAACCAAAAATCCAAATCCTCCATAATCTACCAAGTCTACCGTGGTATTTGATTCCGATAACTTTTGCCAGGACACACCACTATCGACCGTACGGACAATAAATCCGCCGTCACCTACAGCATACCCTATAGTATTTGCATAAAAAAACAGCCCATTGATACTTCTATTTGAGCCTAAATTTAATGAACTCCAATTGCTTCCTGAGTTTGAGGTTCTTAGCACAGTCCCAGCATCTCCGGAGATGTAACCAAAATTATTGCTTGGAAAATCAATATCTTTGAAGGTAATAGAAAGTGGTCTTGAGCGATCTACCAAGGTATTTCCACCATTTGAGGTAACAAAAAACCTTCCGCTTTTGCCAATGATGTAGCCCAAATTATCCGTCCGGAATTTGACACCAGTATAATCTACATCTCGGCCTGAAAGCCGGAGTGTCCAACTGTTACCAGCATTAATGGATGAAATGACAAACCCATTGGTCCCAACACCAAAAACAGTATTGGTATTGCCTCTAAACTTAACATCCACATAATCCTCAGCATTATTTACATTGATACCATCAAGCGTGAGTCCTCCATTAATGGTGCGGATGATGGTAGCATTCCGTCCTAAAAAAACCCCAGAACTAGTATTGAGTCTAGAAAAACTGACAGTTAATAAGTCCCGCTCTGTACCTGAATTAAGCCGGGTCCATTGCAATCCTGCATTTTCTGTTTTAAGCACCAAACCTCGATTTCCTACTGCATAACCAACCATCCCACTGATAAAATGTATTCCGTTGATTGCACTGGTCTGATCGGTGGATAGTAAAGACCAGTTGTTTCCTCCGTTGAAAGTCCTAGCAATTTGACCATTGGAAGCTGCTATGTAACCAGTATCTTGATTGTGAAAATATAGATGATTGAGATTGACGCTGAGTCCAATATTTTGTCGCACCCAGGTAAGTCCACTATTGGTAGAGCGGTAGACATCGCCATTATCTCCCACTGCATACACTCTGTTTTGACTAAGAAAAGACACACTCTTCAAGCGGGCGTTGGTGGCAATTTGTATCAGATTCCATTGTTGACCACCATTGGTAGTTCGGTAAATTTCTCCATTCTCACCCACAATCAAGCCTAAATTTTCATCAAAAAAATCAATGCCATTCATTTGGGTCTTGGTAGGCGGTTCCTGCTCTACCCAGCTGAGACCTCCATCGATTGTTTTTAAAATAATTTGCGGCCCAGCTATGTAACCTTGCTCATCCGAAACCCAAGAGATACCGGTAAAAGAATTTCCCCATCCCCCTATTCGTTTCCAAGATTGTTGTCCAAAGGCCAGAGAAGAGCCGAGGAATAAAATTGCGAGCACAAGAAGGAGCTTGTTTTTCATTGAAATGGATAAGCTTATCGTACAAATTTATCATTTCTCAACATAAAAAAAACATTATTTGGCAGTAATGGAGAAATCATTCCGTTTACAAAAGTCTCATTTCTTCACAAAATACTTTTTTGATTTTTCTAAATGGTTTTTCTACGTTATTTTTAAGAAAAAAAGAAATGAAAAATGTTGTCATATTGATGTATTTAATATCAATTCTGAGTGCCTGCGGAACCAATGAAAGAGTGAGTAGGGAGGTTTTTGAGGAAGTAAACAGAAGCATGGAAGCAAAAAAACTAAGCGAATCTCAAATAATTGAAGTCGGCATGAAATGGGGAGAAGAAATCAGTACAGAAGCCCAACAACAATTGATCAGCGCCCTTCAGAAAGCTATCCAAGAAAAGGGCGTAGCTGGAGCTGTAGATTTTTGTCATGTACAAGCCTTGCCGATTTTAAAGGAGGTAGATACCAAACATGGCGTTCAAATAAAGAGGGCTTCCGTCAATTATAGAAATCCATTAGACAAGCCAGATGATACAGAAGCAGTCATATTGGATGCTTATCAGTACAATGTAGAAGAAGGCATCATGTCTGAACCCAACATCCAAAAAGTGGAAGGGGGAGAAGTTTTTTTATATACAAAAGCCATCTTAATTCCCAACGCACTATGCCTAAATTGCCATGGAAGCCCTGGTACCGACATTGCTCCGGAAACTTGGAAAGTCCTCCAAGAAAAATATCCCAACGATCAAGCTATCAACCATAAAGTAGGTGATTTGAGGGGGATGTGGAGCATTCGTATCCCCAAAAAAGAAGTTGTGAAACGTATGTAACAAACCTTTGCACCCAAAAGCATGAAGAAAATATTCCTTCTTTTATTCCTAACCAGCATTTTTCTTTCCTGCAGTCAGGACCGTAAACATGTAATTGTTGAAAGGCCTATTGGCTGGCAACTTAAAGAGACCCCAACAGATGCCTCGCTCAGAGGTTTATCAGTTTTAACCAATAATATCATTTGGGCCAGTGGTTCCAAAGGGACTTGGTTGCGCTCCTTGGATGGAGGGGAGACTTGGGACTTTGGTATAGTTGCAGGCTTAGATTCTGTAGACTTTCGGGATATTATTGCCTTTGATGCCAGCACAGCCGTGGTCATGTCGTCTGGACAGCCAGCTGTAATCTACAAGACTGTAGATGGCGGTAAAACATGGGATTTAAAATATAAAGGACCAGAAAATGCATTTCTGGATGGAATCACATTTGTTGGAGATAAAGGCTATGCAATCGGGGATGAAGTGGATGGCAAGTGGATGGTCCTTCTCTCAAAGGATCAAGGAGAACATTGGAAATGGCTCGAAACGAGCCCTGCAGCCCCAGCAGGTGCAGGTTCCTTTGCAGCAAGCGGAAGCTCTATTTTAGCAGATCAAGATAACATTTGGTTTGTAGGTGCAGGGCTACACTCTGCGATCTATCACTCCAGCGATGGTGGAACTCAATGGACCAAAACTGCCTTGCCTTTTCCAGATTTGAAAGAATCAGCAGGGGTATTTTCAATATTTAAAGTGAGTGATAAAAAAATAGTGGGTGTAGGCGGGGATTTTCTGCAAGCAGACGCAAACGAGCATGCTTTTGTGTTTTCGGATGATGGAGGAAGTAATTGGTCTGTTCAAGATAGCCAAACCTTATCGGGATACCGCTCTGGAGTAGTTTACTATCCATTTCAGCATTGGTTAATTGCCGTAGGCCCTAATGGAACAGACTTTTCCAAAGATGTAGGACAAAATTGGGAAAAACTTTCAGACGAAGGTTTTCATGCCGTAAAGTTATGCAAGTCATTTAAAAACGTATGGGCCTCAGGATCAGGAGGAAAAATAGCTCGATTAGAATTTTAAAAAACTGAATTCCAAGAAATTTATCCTCCCCAATCAGATAAAAAAGAAAAGAATTTACCTGAGTATTGTAAAAAATATCCCTCTTATAGTATATTTAAGGTTCCTTGGGACAAATTTTTACTAACCATAAGTCTCAAGAAAGCGTAAAATTCTCTAAACTAGCACAGAAAGATCATGTTTGACTTAATTCCTTCCATATACCTAATCAACGGAAAATGTGTCCGTCTTAAAAGAGGTGATTTTGCCACAGAAAAAGTGATTTCAAATAATCCTTTAGAAATAGCACAAGCATTCGAAGACCATGGTATTCGATGGCTTCATCTGGTGGATTTGGATGGTGCAAGAAGAGGCGAACCAAAAAACTATCATATCTTAGAAGCAATCACAGGATACACAAACCTTAAAGTAGATTTTACGGGAGGTGTTTCTACCGATGGTGATGTTTTGAAAACATTTGAGTTTGGTGCAGCAGGCATCACGGCTGCAACTGTAGCTGCTTTGCACCCGGAAAGATTTTCACAATGGATTCTTTCCTACGGACGGGAGAAAATTAACTTAGCTGCAGATACCAACCCCCAAGACAATAGAATAAAGGTGCGGGGGTGGACGAAAAAAACAGAAATCGATCTATTTGATCATATTGAATACTTCTATGAAAGAGGACTCAAATACCTGAAATGTTCGGATGTAACTAGAGACGGAGTGATGGAAGGGCCCAACTTCGAGTTGTACAAAGAAATTATTAAAAGATTCCCAAATATACGCTTGGCAGCAAACGGAGGTGTGAGAAACATTGATGATTTCAAGCAATTGGTTGACATCGGAGTGACAGCCGTTGTTTTTGGTCGTGCATTTTATGAGGGATTTATCACATTAGAAGATTTGGATAAGTTTATGGCTGAATACGGTCAGTAAGTATTGAAAGCAAAAGGGCTTTTCAAGCGATGAAAAGCCCTTTTTTTGTACTCTTTATTAACATTCGTTTTTTCAAAAATCCCCTCCTCTACCAGTTACCTCCTGTTGCTTTGTACAATTTGGCATATGCACTCATCAGGGATTGCTTCAATGCTACAAGCTCAAGCTCTGCATCGAACGCCTGTCTCTGAGACTCCAAAAACTCTAAATAACTCGTGACTCCTTGATTATACCGCTCTCCACTAAGGTATTGAGCATTTAGCGCTGCAGATTTCCTAACTCTCATGATAGCGATTTCTTGGTGCAGAGTTTTGATCTCAATCTTAGCATCTTCAACCTCACGAAAAGCATTCAAGATCGTGTTTTCATAGGCAAAAAATGCCTGATTATTTTGACTGTACGCTATATCCACCTGCCTTTTTAACTGACCCCAAAAAAACAAAGGACCCATTATTTGACCGCCGACATTCCATAGAGGGTTTCTAAGGCTCCAATCACCAAAATCGTCCGTAATGATGCCCGCTGTTCCAGTCAGACTGATGGTAGGTAACCTTTGAGCTCTGGCAACTCCCACCATAGATTGACTTTTCATCAATTCATATTCAGCAGACAATACATCAGGACGATTCTTCAACAAATCTATCGGTGCAGGCATCATTTCATCTACTTCTGAAACAAAAAATACTAAAGCTTTACCTTGTGATATCGATGATGGATTGCTGCCTATTAAAAAGCTTAAGGCATTCTCAAGTTGCATCTTTTTCCTCTCAAACCTTGGAACAGCACCTTCTGCAATCGCTTTTAAAATCAAGGACTGATCGACATCAGTTTGCTGAATAATCCCTTGATTAAATCTTGCTATGATAATTTGGTGAACGCTGTCTCTCAATGCGTAGTTTCGCTGAGCAATCTCCAACTCATCCTTGGCCCGCAACCATTGGAAATACGTGGACGAAACTTCTGCTACAAGCGATAACTGCACACTTTTCAAACCATACTCACTTGCTAAAAGATCAAAACGTGCCGCATCTGATAAATTTCTTAACCTTCCCCAAAAGTCAATTTCCCAGTTTAAGCCTGAGCCAGCAATAAACAACTCATTAACCTGCCCAATTTGATTAAACAAAAAATTCCCCCGTTCACCGGATGCTTGGACACCAAATTTAGGCAATAGCTCGGCATTTTGGATTCGCAAGGCATACCGGCTTTGAAGAATACGCTCTGCTGCAATCATGACATTTCGATTATACACAAGAGACCGTTTGATTAATGTATCTAAAACCGGGTCTTCAAAGCGGCTCCACCAAGTCAGATCAAAAGATTCACTGATCTCCAAATCAGCTGTATTTATCAACTGCGAACTTGGATCACCTGTTGAAACATTATCTGCTCGAAAGCTCTCAGGCACTAAAATTTCAGAACCACTATAGGGTTTGCCAATTTTACAAGACGCAATCCCCAAACCGAGAAAGCAAATAAGCCAAAGTCTATTTTTCATCTCCAGTATGCTTTAAAGGTTGAATGAACGTCCGCTTTTGCTCATATTTGAAAACTTTGCCCACGAGAACAAAAAGTAATGGATACAAAAACAATCCTAAAAATGTAGCCATACCAATACCTCCTAAGAGTGCCATTCCAATTACTTTTCGTGCCTCGGCACCAGAACCTGTGGCTAAAACCAAGGGAAGAATTCCCAAAATAAAAGAAAAAACAGTCATCAAAATCGGTCTAAACCTCAACTTGGCTGCTGACATTGCTGCATCAAACAAACTCAAGCCCTCATCAAATTTTAGCTTAGCAAACTCTACAATTAAAATGGCATTTTTAGCAGCCATGGCAATTAATAGAATCAATGAAATTTGAGCAAAAATGTTATTTTCAAAGGACAGGCTAAATATCCGAGCTAACTCCAAAAATAAAAATGCACCAAAAATAGCAAATGGAGTACCTAACAAAATACTGAAAGGCAAAGACCAACTTTCATACTGAGCTGCTAAAATTAAAAAGACTAGAAAGAAAGAAAAAACAAAAATAACAGCAGCTGACCCTGCAGACTTTTTCTCTTGGAAACTCATCCCATTCCAACTATAGGTCATATTTTCAGGCAGTACTTGTTGCGCAACCTCCTCTAAAGCATCCAAGGCCTGCAAAGAACTATAGCCCATCGCAGGCACTCCTGTGACCTCTGCTGACCGAAATAAATTGAACCGATTGGTATACTCAGGACCACTAGACTCACGCACATCCATGAATGTACTGATCGGCACCATTTCACCTCGCTTATTTTTTACGTGAAAAAGCTCCAATCCTTCTGCGCTCTGACGATAATCCGCCTCTGCCTGTATATAAGCTCTATAAATCCGCCCAAATTTGGTGAAATCATTGACGTAAGCACCTCCTAAAAATGCCCCAAAAGTTTGATAAACTTCCGGAAGTTGTACACCAGTCTGCAAAATCTTATCAATATTCAAATCTATGGACCGCTGAGGCACCGATGCTTGATATTGTGTAGAAGCTCTGGCTATTTCAGGACGCTGATTAGCCGCTTGAATAAATTCCATAGTTTTTTGCTGCAAGTAAAGTGGGTCTTCTCCCAATTTGTCCTGTATCATCATGCTAAAACCAGCACCAGAACCCAAGCCTGGAATAGCCGGAGGACCAAAAGCGAAAGCAATCCCATCTTTTACTTCTTTTGCTAAAACTGCATTGATTTTTTGAGTAACATCCTTGGCCGTTACACCTTTGCGCTCATCCCAATCAATCAAAGAAATAAACATAAAAGCTGCATTGGTACTTAAGGCATCCGCCAGCATATTGTACCCCACAGCAGTAGCAACACTCTCTATTTCAGGAATACCTTCTAGCATTGCCTCAACTTTTGCAGCTAACACATCCGAACGTTGTAAACTAGCAGCGCTCGGCAGTTGAACAGCAAGAAAAACGTAGCCCTGATCTTCTTCTGGAATAAAGCCGCCAGGAAGTCTAGAACCCAAAAATGCACTTGCCAGTACTGTCAGTAATATAAACAACACTCCACGTTTCAATTTGCCTGTTACCACCTGCGTAATGGTGGTGTACTTGTCGGTAACTTTATCAAACTTTTTATCAAAAGCATTGAAAAACCTACCTAATAGACCATTTCGTTCGTTGGAATCTTTTTTTGGTTGTAAAATCAATGCGCACAATGCCGGCGATAGAGAAAGCGCATTGATGCTAGAAATAATCACAGATACTGCTATCGTAATGGCAAATTGCTGATAGAGTTTACCTGTAATCCCAGGAATACCAATCACGGGTACAAAGACCGCCACCAACACCAAACTCGTTGCGATAATAGGAGCAGTTACTTCTTTCATCGCCGCCGTAGTGGCTTCTTTGACTCCCAACCCTTCTTCCATTTTGACCTGTACGGCCTCGACTACTACAATGGCATCGTCCACCACAATCCCAATCGCCAAAACCAAACCAAGCAATGAAAGCACATTGATGCTAAAACCAAGCATGGGAAAAAGCATAAAGGCACCAATCAAGGAAACTGGTATTGCCAATGTCGGAATTAATGTTGCTCTCCAGTCCTGGATAAATAGGAAAACCACAACAATCACAAGTAATAATGCGATGATCAATGTTTCTACAATTTCACTGATTCCCGCAGTGATGGGCTTGGTAGCATCCAAGGAAATTTCATGTGCGACACCCTCTGGGAAGTTGATGCTCATTTGGTCTAGCTCCTTTTTGATATCATCAGCTACCTGTACTGCATTGGAGCCTGGAGACTGATAGATGGAAATCAAGGCTGCATCAGAGCCATTGGTCCGGGTAAACGCACTGTAACTCTCGGTCCCTAACTCTACACGAGCTACATCTTTCAGCCTCACTTCGGAGCCATCCTCATGTGTTCGGATAACAATCTCCCTAAACTCTTCTTCTGATTGCAATCGTTCGGGCAGCTTTACCACATACGTAAACTCTGTTCCGGGAGGAGCAGGCTCAGCACCGAGTTTACCACCTGGTACAATTACATTTTGGGATCGGATCGCTTGACTGATTTCGTTGATGGTGATGCCCATTTTGGCCAAAATATCCGGCTTTACCCATATCCTCATGGAGTAATCAGAAGCACCAATGACACTTACACGACCCACACCAGGAATTCTTGCCAGCCGGTCTTTGATATTGATCATGGCATAATTACCTAAAAATTGCTGATCATATTGTCCATTGGGCGAAACCAACGAAATCAGCAACAGGGTATTAGACATTGACTTCTCGGTAGTGACCCCCATACGCGTCACTTCCTCCGGAAGCTTGGCCATGGCAGAAGAAACCCTGTTCTGCGTAAATACAGTATTCATATCCGGATCTGTGCCAATATCAAAGGTAACTTGAATACTGACCGAACCATCGTTAGAATTGGTGGATTTCATGTAAATCATATTTTCCACCCCATTGATTTGCTGCTCCAGAGCAGATGCCACAGATTGTTCTACAGAAATAGCATTCGCCCCAGTATATTTAGCACTCACACGGACTACAGGTGGGGTAATGTCAGGATATTGCTCTATGGGCAATGTTCCTAAAGAAACAAGTCCCACGGTTACGGTAATAATGGCTATAACAATGGCAACAATAGGCCTTCTGACAAAGAAATGATGCTGTGAGTCCATAAGGTTACCGTTGAGAGTTAAAGGTCACCAATTCAGGAGTAATTTGGCTACCAGGCTTTACCGTCATCAGACCTTCGAGCAATACACGTTCGCCTGCACTCAACCCTGATTGCACAATAAAATAGTCTTGATAGGTTTCTAGAATCTCAATCCGTTTTTGGCTAACCATACCATCTGCATTGACCGCCAAAACATTGAAAAAACCCTGAAGTTCAAATACACAGCGCTGAGGAACTAATATAGCTGCCGGTAAGATATCCACGACACCTTTTACTTTAGCAAATTGTCCTGGTCGTATCAATTTATCTGGATTTGGAAACTTGCTTTGCACTAAAATAGAACCCGTACTGGGATCAATATTTCGGTTCAAAAATGTGATCTCGCCCAAATAAGGAAAACGCTCCCCATCAGCAAGGAAAAGTTCAAGCGGCCTGCTTTTGAGATCTCTTTGATTTCTATTTTCTACTATGAATTGCCGTGCAAAAGCTAAATAATCTTTTTCGTTTAAAAAAAACTCCACAATGATACTATCAATTTGAGAAATAGTGTTGAGGATGACCGGATTGGGACTTCTACCTACATATTCCCCCTGCTTTGCGTTGGTTTTACCGATCACTCCATCGAGTGGAGCGATGATTTTTGTGTAGCTTAAATTCACTTTAGAAAGTTCCAAATTGGCAGTAGCAGCTTTAACAGATTCTTCTGCTGCACTCTTCCTTGCTTTTGCTGCATCCCAATCCCGTTCACTGATTGCTTTGATACTCACTAAGGGCTCAATTCTAGTCAGATCATTGGTTGCATTGACCAAATTTACCTGTGCTTCTGAAAGCCTGGATTGCTCTCGTGCCACATCCAACCGAAAAGGACTATCATCGATGGTATATAGGAGTTGGCCCTTTTTCACTTCCAATCCTTCCTGAAAATGGATCCTTTCCACAAAGCCATCAACCCGAGCCCGAATCGGTATATCAGCTTTTCCATATACCTGACCCACAAATTCTTTGGAAAGAGGAACTTCCTGGGCGATAATTTCAACCACCTGGAAGGACTGCAAATCTGTAATTGTCTGCGACTTTTCCCTGCAAGCGAAAAGACTAACTGATATCATCAGCGCACTCCAAAAATGGCTAATCTTCATAAAACTTAAGGCTAGTAAGAAGCCTTAAAATAAAAATTACTTTGGTAAATTAAAAGAAGTGAACAGGATTATTTTGTTTCAAACAATTCTTTCAAATTAATAGGATAATTTTCATTGGATTTTGGCAAATTTAATTGCCTTTGATAAAGGTAATCTCCCAATTCTGCAAAGAAAGGTAGCCCGATAGTTTCATATTGGTAATTGTCATCGTTTAAGGTTTCATTTTCATTGACATAGATGACAGCAGACACTAGAAACTCAACCCCTTCGTTTAAATCGACTACATAGGCACCATCCAATAAGTGACCATAAGCCCAACCTGTTTTATTAAGGATTCGGATATGTTTGGGCATGGGTTCTTTGGATCTACCAAACATGAAAAACTTGGAATAGGAGTCGTAATACTCTGGAAGTTGATAAGATGGGTAATCAGATTCTCCAGGAAGCATGCCCATATATTTCAATACAAACAGTCTAGACTCCTCACTTATTTTGAAGCGTTGATGCACGGGAAAGGCCTCCGGAAAAACGATGCGTTTCACTACCCCGTGCAAATCACTCAAAGCAAACTTATTTTTATAAGTAAAGTCCATCGGTTTTTCCACTAACATTCCTCCCTGGTAAAATGCTTTACCAATGGTGGGATTATCCGCATTCTTATATTCCACTTCCGTATGCCTAGCCTCGAGCGAATACAATAAATCACCGTTTTCAGAGTAAAATTTGATCGGATTAACATGCCTGTTCTCTTCTTCCGACATAGGCAAACTTAAGCGATGATTGATCACCGTATGTACCAAACCTTTGGCTTGTAGAGATTGATTTATGTAATCTTGACCCAATAGCTCGTACAATCTATTATAGGCATCATTATCGCTGACGAGTAAAATTTTCTTGATGTAATGCTCTATACTCGGTAGATTATCTAGAGCAGTACTGTCTAAGCTAGCAGATGTTTGCGAGTTTCTAACTGAGTCTGTGATCATGATACTTTGGGTGGTTAATCCATGGATATCTAGGGACTCTAACCACTCTAAAGCCAACAGGGCTACTGGAAGTTTGACCGTGGAAGCTGGATAAAAATACTTGTCATCATCCAACGCAATGGAATGATCGGTAAATTGGATTTGACCTGATATGTCTTTTGAAGGAGTAGAAAATAAGATTTGAACTTGATACTGTTCAGGATTTTCTAACACCTTCTTAAGTGTAGGATATGCCTCAGGAATGGATTGAAAAGGTACATCTATCTCCGGTTTTCCACAAGCAACCAAGAGAGGAATAAACAAGAGAGCAAAAAACCTTTTCATAGAATTTAAATGGTTATAGGTTTGGTGTCTTTAATTTGTTGAAGTGTTTTTCCTAACAAACTTAAATCACCTTTCGTGTGGTAAGCAGCAACGACAATACGATTGATCCAAGGATCTGTAGGGGCAGGATATGGAAATGAGGAAACAATAATTTTCGCTTCTTCTAACTTTTTAACCCATTTATTGTCCTTAAACAAGAATATCGGAAAATTTGGATTAAAATCCAAGGTTCCGAGGTTAGCAGCTATCACTTGGAAATACTGTATATTTTCGAGCAACTTACTTTTCTGAACCTCATATATTAATTGTGATTTTAGAAAGGCGTATAGATAAGCAGGAGGGGGAGGGGATGCACCTCTAAAGACTCGTTGATTGGCAATATCGATGAGAGGAAAGGTCAATCCAAGCGAAATACCTGCTGGCATCCCAAGTCCTTTGCCCAAAGAGCCCGTAACAAATAAATCTACAGGAAGATACTTCCATTTCGAATAATTTCCATAAATACTTGTACCCGTCACACCAAAAGCATGACTATCGTCCAATAATACTTTGTATTCATGCTTTCGTGGAAGATGGCCTATCCATGAAAAATCATAAACAGCCGGTTTCAAAGGGTTAACCGAGTTGGATAGAATTAAAATCTTTTGAGGCTTTAACTGTTCACAAGTCTCCTCTACTTCACGCTGCCAATCAGCAAAAGTCTGTTTGATCTTTGGTTTTAATTCTTCTGGCAAAATTGCGGGGTGGGTATCTGGAGAAACGAATATATAATCAGTAGATTCCAAGAGGTATGAAAGAGTAGCTTGACCTGCCAGGTATCCACTACTCCAAACAAGTGCTTTTTCAGCACCGGCCCCGATTGCAAATTGGTTTTCAAATTCCTCAAAAGTTGACATTCGAACATTATTGATCCTGCTCAGGCCATGATTGGTGCCTAACTCAGAAAAACCCTCTACGATCAACTTCTGAAAATCGGGATGTGCACTCATACCAAGATAATCCGTTCCACTGAAATAGAGGAATTCCTTGGAGTCAATTGAGATTACTCGTCCTAATTTATTTTTTACATAAAATAAACTCATACAAGAAAGGCATAAGGGTGTGGTGACAACTTTTCAATGCCAACATGAAAGTAAGCCAAATAATAATACTTTTCCAATAATTGAAGATGTAATTTTTAATAACTTTTTTAGTTTTAAACAAAAAATCACAGCAGATGTTGATTAATCTTTCAAAAAACAGTCAAACCAACCAATATTTATTTTTTGAACAACAAGCTTGATTATCCTTCAACAACGTATAAGTTAAAATTGAAAAAAGGCCGATTTTTTAATATCAACCTTTTTTCAATAATTAATCATTAACAAATTTCAGTTGAAGTACTATTCCTAAATATAACCTGATAAGGGATAGATCTAATTACAACATATTCTCTATCCATATTTACCTCAGGTTGAAGGGATCTTAATGTAACTTTAACAAAAATTTCTTGTGATAATCTAATTAAATTTTGATAATCAGTATAAAAATATCCTCCTGAATTAGCAAAACTTGGAATTGAGTTTGGAAAAACATCTGGAGAAAAAGCTACTTTTATATCAACTATATGCATCCCAGAAGTCGGGTTTAAACTAATGTTATTTAAGACTTCATTGTAGACAGTAGCATACTTTGAAATAGTTATTGTTTCACACTCACCTGGATATTGCTCACTTGGTTGAGAAAGATATTCAGTATCTAAATAAACTTTTTGGACTTCTTTAAAATTAATTAAACCATAAGATATTTGATTTAATGGTTTAAAAGCAAAGCCGTCATTAATCCAAGCTGTTGAATCGGCATTTACTCTAATTTCTTTTCTTAAAATCCTAGTAATTAATGAAAATGACATTCCCAAATCTGCGTCCAAAGTTATAGGTATAGTTTGAGTTGTTTTTTTACCCCCTAAGAAAAATTTAGCTATTCCTACAGCCCCAGTTGCAATATCAAAAGATTGCAAAAAACTTGTAAGTTTTAATTTTTTATATTTTTTATCTACTGCAGAGAGAAAAGCCCCAGTATTTTTAAAGACATCATGTATTTTGATCTCATTTTTTTCAGTCACAAGAGCCTTTCCTGTTACAGCACCAGATATTCCTCCACTACCAATAGTTTCAATAATCCCATAAACCTTAAAATCAAAAATTGTGTTTGAATTAAAATTTGGATCGAAGCCTAAATAAAAGTCATGAACGGACCATCCCCCTTGTTCTGCCATATTAGAAATTGATTCCCTTACCTGATTTGGAACAAGATTAGTTAAAACCCCTTGTTGAAAATTTTCTGACGTTAATGTAAACAAGCCACTTGATGTGAATACATTGTTATGAAGGCCAAGTCTAACTGATTGAAAGACATATTGAGATCCAAAAGCATTGAACAAACACAATCTCAATAAACCTCTTCTCCTATTATAGACTAAGAACCAAGGGTCTCCTTCAACTGGATGATTTTCATTAAACCCAAAGTCCCTTGCAACTAATACCCATCCATCATTAGGCAACATATCTCTTTGGCTTGCATCAGTTGCAATATCACTTGCTTGAAAATATGGAAGTTGTTTTTGTCGAATTACGCCAAGCCCACCGCTATTAGAGGTCCACATAGTCTGCATAGTTGAAGAATACCATTGCCAATTAGAATTTCTATTGGGATCATTAATTGGAAATACTCTAGCGGTTAAATCAGCAGAGTCAAGACTTTGAATAGAAAATATCTCTTGATTTTCTATTAATTCTTTTTCAAGCTGTTTCGTTGTTTCATAATCATCAATTTCTGCACATGCGAAGAAAGTCAACGATAAAATAAAGAAAATATATTTAGTTAAATCTTTCATTTGTTTTTTGATTAGATTGTTTAATTGTAAGACACTCACCTTTAGACCATTGTTAAAGAAGCCTTATCTTTAATCAAATACTTAAAACTAAACTTGAAAGGCTAAAATATTTTTGATCTTTTTGCTATGATTAGCAAAAAAATCTCCGTTATTAGGTGGTCGGGGTCTGTTCATTGTAAAAATATTTTTAAAAAATTAGGTAAAAAATCAACTATTAACTAAAAACTCTGTTTACCAAATAATTAAGTTGTGATTTATTTATATTAAAAATATTTTATCTTTTTTAAAAATAAGTTGAACTTAATTTTATTTTATAGAGCTTTTCTAACATTGCTCTAAATTTTTATTATTTTAAATGAAGAGTTAAAATAATTAGTCTCAATTTTACAACATTAAGAAATTGTTAACAGTATAATTTTTAACTCTTGGAAAAGAGTATCATTATTGAAAAAAATTTATCATTTCTTCTACCATAAAGATTGTAATAATGAATACTTGTTTATTGCAAGCGAAACTCAATTTGAAATTAATGCACTAAGCAGGACGTTATTTTCGATTTTTTTTTAACATCGAAATTTTACGATTTTCAAAAATTCCATAAGCATTATATGGACTTTTAGTCTAGATATCAGTCAAAACTGGGATGTTGAAAGTGCTTAAAGAAAGGACATATAGGAACCAAATCCTATTAATCTATTAATTTTCAAAAGAGGGGTTATTTAAAAGCAACAGATTCACCATACTAAGGTCCATAAGGGTTTCCATCCATTATATAGCTAACAGAGGATCAATTATAGGTCCTTGGCGTTATTGGTTTACTAATCAAGGATTTCCACTCTTAAATAAAACTGATCAAAATACTGCTCGGAATTTACAAGAGTTTTCCATGTTCTAAGGATACTCCCATTTTCAAATTAAGCAACTCCTAACTGACAAATACTGCTGTAATCCCCATTGGCCGTCTCAACATCAATCGCAAAATAGTGGTTGTCCATGGCTTAAATGTTTGAAAAACAAGTCTAAACAATTTATTCTAGTTGGAAAATACCCTGATCAGGGTATTTTTCATCAAAAGACTCAATTATCCCCATAATAGTCTAGGCGAGACTACGGAGTTCTTGGCTAGACCAAGACTTGTGAGAGGTTAAACCTGATCCGATCTCTTTAGGAAAAAAAGTCATTCTCACCAAACACCTTAGTAAGCCCTTCTACTTCAGTGCCCTTCTTTTATGAGATCAATCTTTTGGTCCCACCGAATAGGTTTTCTGCCGGGATGTCAGTTTAATCCGACCATACAGGCCAAATTCATATATAAAAACATACTTATTGAAGGGGGCAGTTTGCTCCAGAATTATCTATCAAAAAACTGGCACAGTTTGAAGCGAAATAGATGATAGATATCAACTCTTTATATAAACCTAACATAATGGTTGCCGCCCCTACTCCATTTTAGCACTAAATTACAACGAAACTTACCCATTCTTTCCACTTCCTAATCTTCTTTAATTTCATTTGACAATAAAATTTTTGCTAAAATATTTGACAATAAAAAAATTGTCACTAATTTTGACAATAAATAATTTGTTAAATGAAAAATAGTCTAGGAAATCCAGCAAGGGGAGAAGCATTTTATCCCCGAGATTCTGAATTAAAAAAAATATACAGAGTTCTCGATAAAGGAACTTCAATTTACCTATCTGCACCTAGAAGAGTAGGGAAAACCTCAATCCTTAAGCATATTGAAGAGTTTCCTCAAGAAGGGTACTACTTCGTCTATGTTATTACTGAATCAGTTGACTCTGAAAAAGAGTTTTTCAAAGTCATCTTTGAGGCAATTATCAGAAGTGAAGCTATTGGTAATCTAAGTAAACTCTATGATTCCATAAAAAATGGTATTGAAGGGATCCTAGGAAGAGTCAAAACAGTTTACCACGTTGAGCTTAGAGAGAAAGGTGAAACAGATTATTTTCAAATACTGGTTGATCTCTTTGAAAAAATCAAGAAAGAATATGGTCACGTGGTGATTTTGATTGATGAATTTCCCCAAACTATCCAAAATATTCTTAATAAGGAGGGTGAAAAAGCAGCGGAACATTTCATTCAAAAAAACCGAGAGCTAAGGCATAATGCATATGTCTTAGATAAAATCCACTTTATCTACACTGGATCTCTCTCACTTTTTCCAATGGTTGAAAAAGTAACTGAATTAACAGCAGTGAATGATTTGAGAACAGTAGAGGTCGCCCCACTTACCTACAACGAAGCGCAAGATTTTTTAATAAAACTTCTTGAATTTGATAATGTCCAGCTTGAGGAATCAATTTTACAGTACACGTTGGACAGAATGGGGTGGTTAATTCCTTTTCATTTGCAATTGATTGCGCAAGAAATTACTGATGTATACGAAACGAATGAGGAAGACCTGATAACCTCAAAGGAAATAGACCAAGCGTATGATCAAATAGTTCACCTGAGAAATAAACCCCAATTTGAGCCCTATTTTGCGAGGTTGGCCACACTATTCAAAGGAAACGAATATGCATTTGTATTTGAAGTTTTGGAGTTCATAGCATCCAATGATATAATAACAATGGATAAGGTCCATGACTTTGGAGTAAAGCATACTGTGGAAGAAACACGAAGGACGATGGATATATTAGAAGGTGATGGGTATTTGTTCAAAAGCGAGGAAAAGAATTACAGGTACACCTCACCAATTCTTCAGATGTGGTGCAGAAAACATATATGTAAATAGGCCATGAGCGTAAAAACATTATATAATCCAGCTGGTCTAGAGAAGCCAGAACTGATCGAATCCTTCGTGGTAAGGACTAAGATTTTTGAGAAGATTTTTTCAGATATCAAGTCAAGTGATATGAAATATCCAGAAAAACATTATTTGATCCAGGGACAAAGAGGTATGGGAAAAACAACACTTTTACTTCGTCTGAAATATGAGATTGAAAATTCTGGAGAATTAAATAATTGGCTGCTTCCTGTATTTTTTGGAGAAGAATCCTACGACTTGACTACTTTATCAAGGTTGTGGGAAAAGCTGTTAGATTATCTAGATGATGCACTTGACACGAATGGTGAGCATTTTGAACATACTGAAGCCTTCATTGATTTTGAAGATTACGAAAAAAAATGCTTTGATTACCTGATCGAAGTTCTACAAAAAAATCAAAAGAAGCTAATTATATTCTTTGACAATTTTGGACAACTTTTTTTAGACAATCTCAAGGACAAGGAAAAAAGGAGGCTTCGAGAGATCTTAATGCATTGCAGTGAGATAAGGATTATTGGAGCTTCTGCCATTGTCTTGCAGGATTTACATGACTATTCTGAACCATTTTATGAGTTTTTTCAAATAGTAAGACTAGAGGGCTTGACAAAAGAAGAAACATTTCATTTGATTGAAAAGCTTCAAGAAAAAAGTAAGCAAAAAATAAACTTAAAAAAGGCAAAAGGTAAAATCGATACACTCGCAATTCTCACTGGTGGAGTAATTAGAACCCTAATGATGGTGTATCAAGTGTTATTGGAAGATCAAGATGGCTCTGCCTTGAATGATTTAGAGACTATTCTGGATCAAATCACGCCACTGTATAAAAGTAGGATTGAAGAATTACCTGTTCAGCAAAGAAGGATTGTTGATGTTATTGCAAAAAATTGGGATGCCATAAGCGCAAAAGATATTGCAACTCAAATCCGGGAAGATGGTAAAAGAATCCAGACTAAACTAGTATCAGCACACTTGGCTCAATTGGAAAAAAACAACGTTATCGAAAAAAAGCAAACCAATACCAAAAACCATCTTTATCAAGTTAGGGAGCGGTTTTTCAATATTTGGTACTTAATGCGAAATGGAAACCGGAGAGACAGAAAGAAAGTCAAATGGCTAACTAAGTTTCTGGAAATGTGGTATGATGACGAGGAAAGTATAAATTCATTTATTGAAAGACATATTTCCCACCTAAAGTCAGGTAAATATCACCCTAAGTCTGCATTATTGTTAGCAGAAGCATTAGTTGATTCAGAAAAAATAGATGTATTTAAATTGGATGTATTGATTAAAGAGACATCTGGTATTCTTTCTGAAGAGCAAAAGTCACAGTTACCTGATATAGAAAGAAGGAAATTTTCTCTAGCAAAGAGATATTATGATCAAGGTGATTTAGAGGGAGGGATTGATGTTTTAGAAAGGATTCCAAAAAGAAGTCATTACCAAAGAATACTCTTGACTTATTTTTATTTGGAAAAGAAAGATTTAAAGAATGCATTAAAAGAATTTGAATCTATTTCAGAAATCTCAATAGGGGATCTTAAAGTTGTAAAGTTTCTTAGTGCTGAATTAAAAAAGCCTGATGTTTTAGAAAAGATTCTTAATAATTCTCCTAAAATTAGTAAGGGGAAATCATTTCTAACTGTTGCGGAAGCATATTTAAGATTAAACAAAAAGGATTTAGCCGAGGTGAATTTTAAAAAAGCAATAGCTGAGAATGAGGAAGAAGCATTCTTAAAATTAGCTGATTTTTATGAAGACGTAAAGAATTTTGAGAAGGCAGAATTTGTTTTAAAAGCAGGGTTGAAAAGTGATGCAGTTTCAGTTTATGATTTATTAGATTTTTATTTATTAAGGCTTCCCACAGGAAAGGAGGATATTCAATCTGCTGGTGAACTATTGTTAAGCCTTCCTGAAAGTGATTTAGATTATTTTTTTTATAAATCCTTGATCTTATTAATAGAATTAGGCTCTAGTGTCGAAGAGCCTGATTATCAAGTGAAAGCCAGAGAGTTTCAAATTTTTCTTGAGAGAGCATGTACGAGGTTTAATGAAGAAAAAGTATATGATGAAAGAGAAGAATTTATTACTTACAACCTCCTCACATCTTATTTACAATTTTCTTTAGACAAGAAAAAGGCTAGAAATTTAATGAATTTAGTTTTGGAAAGGGAGAAAGTTCCAAATCAGTTGTTGGTAAAATTTAGCTTTCTTATGACATGGGAAAGGAAGTTTAAAGAAGCGATTGAGTTAATAGAAAATCAATTGCACTTAGATGAGGTATTCAAAGATAGTTATCTAATTGATCAACTTAATACTACGATACTTTTGCTTTTAGCAAAGGATCAGTATCACCTAGTTTTTGGGATCTTTTCAAAATTCAATGAATTTAAAGAGGTTCTGAAGCCGACCTATTATGCATTGATGACACTGTTAAAAGAAGAATACCCAAATGAACTAGTTAAAATGGGTGATGAACTTACGCAGCCCGTTAATGACATCTTATATACTATCAAAGAAATGAAATTGAAATATGAATAACTGACGATAATGTCATGAAAAATGAAATTTATACTGACAGGCTAATCATGAGTCTGTCATATTTACCGAATGAAACACTATGTTCCAATTATAATTTTGGTCAATGTAAATAAAATGGAATTTAGTTTGGAGAAAGGTGTTCAGCAATTTCTTGGCACAATGAATGTTAAAAAATGTTAAACACCTACTAAGGTGCTGGTAATGAAATAAAAAAGGGGAGAGCTTCTGTTGGGAAAATAGGCTCCCCCGCTTTTACTTGGATTTGAGACCCCAAAGGTAAGAGTTTTTTATTTTCCTGGTAGGTATTCCTTCTGCCTAATTGATAGAAGGGTTCAAATGCTAAACCAATGGCAAAAACAGCAGATGGGAAGAAAATTGTCCCAGTTAAGCCACATACCAAGAAGGTAGGTGGCAAAACAGTAAAGGTGCCTGGACATAGAAGATCCACACCAAATTAAAGCCTAATCGGCTTCGGGCCGATCTATGGTCGGCCTATTTTAATTATTTATCACCTTACCTTAAAAAGTTATTTAATTATGTCTAGATGTACAGCACCAGTTTATGGGCACAGAACAGCAAGTGCGGCGGCGGCTTGCCCGGCATGTGGAGGAAGAGGAAGTTATCGTAGTTCCTATTCATATCCATCTTATTCCTCGTTTTCTTCTTCTTCATATAGTTCGGGAAGTCGAAGCAGTAGCAGTGGAGGAAGTAAAACGAGAGTTCGATGGGCCTCACCAGGCTCTACGATCTTATATACACCCTCAGAGATCCGAACACTCACACCAGTGAGAGAAAATGTGGAAAAACGAGCAGATTTGACAGACCTTCGGGATGTTTTTCTCTGTCATGCTTGGGATGACAGAAAAGATGCTGCCAAAGAACTACATGATTTATTAGTGTCAAAAGGTGTTTCTGTTTGGTTTAGCGAAAAGGATGTTTTGTTGGGATCATCATTACTCCGCGAGATTGACAAGGGATTGGCAAAGTCTCGTGTCGGGATAGTTTTAGTTACACCTTCATTTCTAAAACGAGTGAAAGGAGAAGGAATCGCTGATAAAGAACTTTCAGCTCTCCTTGCCAGGGACTTATTGGTACCAATAGTTCATGAAACAACCTTTGAAGCATTAAGAAATGTGAGTCCTCTTCTTGGCTCAAGAAGTGGTCTAAGTACTATAGAAGATTCAATGGGGAATATTGCATCCAAATTGGCGGAATTGGTTTCTGTTGAGCCTTATGAATATTTTGAGGCTTAAAAAATAACCTGTCTTAGTTTAAAAAATTGTGGGTTCTAAGTTATCCCAATTAAAAACTGGATTGACATCAGGGTGGGGGTAGTCCCTTGAATTAGTCGGAATCCTCATCCAGCCCAAACGATGTTTTTAATATTATCATGAATGATCAGATGGATTCTGAACAAGTACATAACAATTAAATGGCTTAGACAAGCAACAGTTTCTTATCCAAACATGTCTTATCACTAGGAATTGAGGATACAAATTAGTCTAACAAAATGGACTATCCGACTGCATGATAATAGCCGTATGAATCGAGAGGTTTACTGCCTGTCCCGAAAGTCGGGATACGGTTCTGTGAGAGGTTTAGGGGTGGAATCCCCCTTTACCTACTCGACTGGCAACTGGCTTTTATTTTCCAAGTTGATAAATGGCTGCCTTCAATACCTGCCACGATATTTGAGCTGTATGCTTATCTGGATTAAATCCTGAACTCAATTGCTGGTATGGATGTATGTAATTTCTAAAATCTCTCAATGAGTGACTAAACTTTTTTACATCCTCTTTTATTAATCCAACTTCAAATGCCGTATTTATTAAATCATTTAAAGTCCATTCGTGAAATGGTTTTACTTTACCTTCTTGATTTTTTGGTGAGGAATTAGCAATATTAAATTTCTTTGGTTCTTTCATTGCCACTCCTAAAAGAATACCCTCAAGACTACTACCGCACAAGAAAATTACTGAAAGAGGTGCATTTGTACCAAGGCATTTTTTTATTTCCTCAAAACGTAGATTAAGTATTTCTGTAATAGTTCCATCAAGACCTATTTTTTCAATATTTAGTTCTTTGAATTCACGATTTAAAAACTCGGTTTCTGTCAATTCAGATTCTTTTTCTTCTTCTCCAAAATCAATTTCCCCTGCTTTTTTGAAATGTATTTCTTTATTCATTCTGACGACTTGCCATCCATCAAATGCTATATACTGATTGAATTCTGAAATGAACTCATCTAATTCCTTAAATCTTCCAATGAAGTTAACTGGTGAAAACAACGATTTAATTGTTTTGTCTAAATCAGCTGTTCCATTAAGTTTTTTTAGTTTTTCGTCCGTAAAGTCCTTTCTTGATGGAAATCCTTGTCCATAAGAGTCGTTGAATCCTAAATTATTGAAAAATGATACAAGTTGAGGTCCTGACCTATATTCAGTTTCTTCGTTTATTAGAAGTCGAAGTTTTTCTAAAGTCTTAGGGTTAATTGTCATTCTTTGGATTAATAATGTGTTGTCGAACTTCAGAAACTTTGATTGACCAATAATGTTCCTCTCTTAGGTTCACAAGTAATTGGTCGTTATCAATTCCGTGTACAGTCCAATACTCATCAAAATTTGACTGGGTCAGTATTTTTCCACTATACACATCGTCAAAATATACTTCGTCTCCAATATTTATGTCTTTTATATCATATTTGTTGTATTCCATCTCTGTGTGTTTACCTTGTTGCCAACGGTCCTCAGCTTGGAGACGGCGGACGTTCGGAACACCTCTCTTCCAGCCTACTCCAATCGTTAACAATATACGAATCTCCTTCTTTAAACGAAACTGTCCGCTGTATCCAAGGTGATGTTATGCAATGGACCAGGTTTTCGGAGCTGAAATTTCCTCTCTAACCTAATTCGAACTCCCCTTTCGTTTATCCCTTTCACAGCCTCCTGCCTTAAAATCAACGCAGCCAAAAGCTTCGGTTTTTTCGTTTTCATCGAATTCACTTTTTAAAATCTCTTTGAATGAAAAGATTCTAAAGTGTTCATTGATCTTGTAGGTAACGGGGTTTCAACTTTTTCTTGTTTTACCTGGCATAATTGCCTTGATTGAAAAAAGCCTCACTTTCAGAAACCAATATCCTTTAGACCATTTTTATCTTTTCTTGTTGAAACCAATTTGAGGTTCCCTACTGAGGTTTTCCCCCTTTTTTGCGACCCCAAACAATACTTGCTAAACCAAGAAATCAAAAGCGACGAATTCACTTTTTTCCCCTCCCAAACAATCTTCAATTCTTAACATTCACTCTCTGTTTTAAACCAACTTCATAAAAATCCTAATCTTTTCATTTTAAACAGTCCGCTTTTCAAAAGGTGCTCCTTGGTCTGTTGCATAACATTTTATTTTCCTTTATAGAGGAAAGCATTCTTATTTTAGGGCGCCTTCCTCTATTATAGTGGAAATAACCTTTTCCCAAACCTACCCATTCCCCCTCAAACAAAAAATCAAATAATCTTCTTGCCCTTTTCGCTTGTAAAATACTTTTGGTGAGGATTGTTTGGGCTTATAGGATCTGTCAATTGCAGCCAATTTAATTCTAAGGCAATACCTATAGTTCTTTTAAAATTATTTGTTGTGTTTTTTAACCCAAGATTGCCAAGTATTTCTTTTTTGGACTTGGGCTTAATACAAAATGTAAGTGTTTTTAAGATTCTTATTGCATTAATTGAAGAGAATTTGGAAGCAAATTCATTACCCTTCAATCTTTTTACTTCTTCTATTACTTGTTCTTTGATAGGCTCAAGCAACAAATCAGGATCAAATTCTTTGCAATCTTTTCCAGAATTCACAGGCAGTTTAAATAAATCTGTGTAGTCTAGGCCAAGATTATTTAATAAGTTAAAAATCGTCTCAATGGTTGGGTTTGCTTTGCCGCTTTCATAATGCGAATACTGAGATCTAACTATATTTTTTGCGTCTGAGAAGTCATCTTTTGTTTTATACCCAAGCTCTAATCTGGCTTTTACAAAAAATTCAGATAGCTCTTTTTTGAACTTTAAAAGTCTTTTTTCTTTGTTTGATTCCTTTGAATTGCTCTCCTCATTTCGCATTCATAAAAGAATAAACAAAAAAAAATTGATAAAATCTATTAAAATAGGAAATTTGTGTTTGTTTATATTTATTTGATAATTATATTAGTAGCGACAAATTTAGAATTAAAAACAGATTCAAAGAACCAAATGAAATAAATTACTTATTCCAACGGTTAATACAAAAAAGGTATTTCTAAAGAGTCTCGGCTGCAAATTCTGACACTTAAATCGGACGAGACGATAGGGAAATGCCCATAGCAAGCTATATTTGTATAGTTATGTTATGGGTTCCTTATCGTAATTCCAATCCGTAGGCCGTCAGAAGCCAGCAGCTTGGTTGTAAGGAGCCCTCCATAACTCCTTTTTCAACTACCGACTCGTTTAAAACTTTTCAAAAACATGAAAGCGAGCAACACTATACAGCTTTATATTCTAGAATTCAGAAGACTTGTTTCTGAGAAGCTTGGAATCGTTTTGCCTTTCTTGTGGAGAAAAGTTGCCTTCGAGTCCAAAATTAGCATGCTCGGCATGCTGGTACTGAGCTTTGAAATAGCGTTGACAGCCTATGACAGGCTATTTCCACTCAAACCCAAAAACCCTATCTGAACTTTTACAATAATCATCCTATCAATTGATAGGTGATGCTGCTTCCCGGTAAGGAATCGTGTCATGGTCTCTTGTTTGGCGATCATGTTTGCCTTATTCCTTTTGACCTATCCGCTGCAGAGGAGGGGTTCATGTAACTACAATCATTTTACTCGCCGATCAATCGCTGCCAAAAAGGTGGCCTGGAAGAACTATGGCTGTTCGTTCTTGGAAACCCTCCAAGGCTGCTATTGATCCACATCGAATGCATGAAAAAAATTATCAACGCATGCTTCCTGGGTTTGCCATGCCTTTATCGAAGTATCCAATGCGGAGTGCAAGGACTCTACAAGTCCGATTCCTGTAATGAGATTTCTTTAAGGGCAGTCATTTTCCTGGGAGCAAAGTACCCTTGTATCCTGAGGTTGGCAAGAAGCATGATCCTTCTGCACCTCCAAGTAACCCAATCTTTCCCATCAAAAAACAAGCACATAACCCCTATGAAGATAAATAATAAGAATCCCTGAACCGAGCCAAAGTTGCTATCCCCCATAGGCTCTCTGAAACTCTCCTCATAAGGTTAACGATCAACCAAACCCAAATGTAGCTAGCGGATTCACACAAGGTGACGGTACTGCACAGGGAGGGAAGCAAGCTTCCGGGCCGAAGGTTCAGCTTATTGCATGCTTTCGGTCTCCTTATTTCACTAATCATTAATTACCAAAACACATTCAAATGATTTATAAAACCACATCATCAATTATATCAATAGTTTTATTCCTTTGTACATTAAAGGCTTACAGTCAGGACCAAATTAATCCTGCGGAAATTGTACCATTAAAGGTAGGCGATTATCTTCCTGATTTGGTATTGGACAATGTCCTATTCAACGAAGGACATCCAATTGACTTATCTAAGTATAAAGGTTCCTTACTCATTTTAGACTTCTGGGCGACTTGGTGCGCTCCATGTGTGGCATCTTTTCCGAAATTGGATATCTTGGAAAAAGAGTTTAAAGGAGGGATATCATTTCTACCTGTGACATACGAAGACTCAGCTAAAGTATCTGTTCTCTTCGAAAAAAAAGAGAGTCTTCGTCCTCTAAAAAAAGAGATGCTAGTACGGGACAATATCCTAAGAGCTTTATTCCCACATACCTCATTGCCCCACTATGTTTGGATAGACCAAAACGGAAAGTATGTAGGCTCAACAGGAAAAGATGAAATTAATTCTACAACAATAAGAAATGTAATTTCTGGTAACTTTTCAGATTTAGGGATCATTCAAAAGAACCAAAAAGTGATGGATGATGAACCCCTATTTTCAGGAAATAAGCATCTTTTGGGCAAAAACCTCAGCTATCAATCCAGTTTTGGTACTCATATTCCAAGAATTAGCGGAAAATATAAGTTTTACAATACCCCAGAGGGAGGCATTAGGCTCACCATTTCAAATCTAAGCCTTCCATGGATTTATAAAGTTGCTTTTGCGGATGTAGGAGGACATATTACCCTTGGTCAGATAAGGGTAGAAGTATCTGACGAGTCAAAATTGACCTATAAAAAGGAGCTACATGGGGACCTTAGTCAATGGATGAAAAGTAATACTTTTTGTTATGAGCTCATTGTATCTGCTGAGTTTATGGACAGCCTATATACATTGATGCGAAAGGATTTATCAGTATTATTTCCGCAGTACCATGCCTACGTTGAACAAAGAGAAGCGGATGTTTACTTGTTACAAAAAACAGGCGACCCTATCCCTTTTGGGAAAAAAACAGATCTCTCAATTTTTACTGACAGTTTTACGGGCTTTACAATGAAAGACCGTTACCTAAATTCCTTTATTCTTTCACTCAATTCAAAATGGCTTCAACACTTAAATACACCTGTAATTGACTTGACAGGAATAGAACTGCCCCTTAGCATGCAGCTAGATGTTAATGCATCAGATCCCGAGGATATAGATAGGGGCTTGAGAGCCTTTGGGCTGAGCCTTACAAAAGGCAAAAAGCATATTCCATTCTTGATAATTACAGATAGAGATGCTGAAACTAAATCGGAGGTTCAATAATCATTGGATGAACACAAAAACATGATTTACAAAAGGAATTTTAACCCAACCAAATATCAAAAAATGAAAAGACAATTACTTATCCTATTCATGATATTCTATGTAGGAACTGCGAAAGCCCAAATAAAAGGAGTAGTATATATGAAAGCAACTAAAGAGGCTCTACCTGGTGCCACAATTCATGTTGTAGGAACTGATAAATACTCGATTAGCAATGAAATTGGTGAATTTGAAGTTGCTACAGAAAATGGAAACCATACTCTAAGGGTTAGTTTTATCGGTTTTGAAAAGCAAGAAATATCCGTAAAAGTACCTCAGGAAGGGATAATTGAATTTTTTTTGCAAGAAAGTGGATTTGATCTGCAGGAGGCAGAAGTTTTCTCTACGGGATATCAGGAAATCCCAAAAGAAAGAGCCACAGGCTCATTTGAAAGACTTGGACAAGAAATGATTGATAGGCCTGTTGCTCCCGATATTTTAAGCAGGTTACAAGATGTTACACCCGGGCTAATCTTTAATAGAAACGGACCAGCTAATGATAGGCTTTCTATCAGAGGTAGAGGGACTCTATTTTCTAACACTTCTCCCTTGATCGTGGTAGACAACTTCCCATATGATGGAGATATAGAAAACATTAATCCAAATGATGTTGCAAGTATTACAATACTTAGAGATGCAGCAGCAGCATCAATATGGGGAGCTCAGGCAGGAAATGGTGTAATTGTAATTACTACAAAAACAGGAAGTGCGAAAGAAAAATTAAGGGTTTCAATTAACTCTAACATAAGAGTGGGTGAAAGGGAGGACCTATTTTATGCTCCCATCATGACAGTGGATGAATTTATCAATGTGGAACAAATGCTATTTGGGAGAGGCTTTTATAACACAGCTGAAATCAGTTTTTTAAACCCACCACTAACACCTGTTGTTGAGGCTCTGATAGCCAATAGGGATGGATTTATCAATGATCAGGAACTGAACACAAGGCTGAACCTTTACCGTGGGATAGATACAAGAACATCATTTTTAGATGAGTTTTATAGAAAATCGATAGATCAACAACATAGTGTGGCAATTTCAGGAGGGTCTGAAATTCAAACCTATCGGCTATCCATTGGCTATGACAAAAATCTCGGGACTATAAGGGGCAGAGATAGAGACAGACTGACAATTTCAGGGAACCAAAGTTGGAATCTGTTGAAAAACCGTTTACAGATTTCTTCTGGAATATATCTAGCAAAAAGCAGAACCGACAATCAAGGATTGAGTTACAATAATTTAAGAATGGACACCAATACTCCCCTTTATCCGTATGCAAGATTCCGAAAAGAAGATGGATCACCCGCCCCAATAAACAAAGATTTTAGCAACAATTTGATTGAACAGGCAAGTCAAGATGGGTTATTGGATTGGAGATACTTCCCACTTGAAGAAGCCTTTATCGGAGAAAATTATACAATAGCTAATGACCTCCGGCTAAATTTGAATCTTTCATATAAAATCATCAATGGGTTAGATGCTGAGGTACAATATCAATATTGGAATTTAAATTCTAATTCAAGGAATCACAGGCCAGTGGAAAGCCATTTTGCGAGGTCTCTAATCAATGATTTTACCCAACTTTCAAATAATGGTGGATTGATCCGCAATATTCCATTAGGCGGAATATTAACCAATGGAAAAACATTGACTTCCTCTAACCATATACGGAGTCAATTAAGATATTTAAAATCTTTTGGTAAATCAGACTTATCATTGTTGGCAGGTGGAGAAATTAAGTCTTTGACTAATAATTCCTTTTCAAACAGATATTATGGATATGTAGAGAGAATCGCAGGATTCTCACCTGTAGATTATATCAATCTATTCCCGACCTATAGTTCTATGGGTATCATGACAAGAAATATTCCAAATGCAGACTTTATAAGGGGCTTAAATGATAACTTTATCAGCTACTATTCAAACGGTTCTTACACGTTCGATAAAAAATATACCCTTTCTGCAAGTGCAAGAAGAGATTTGTCAAATTTATTCGGAGTTGAAGCTAACCAAAGGGGTGTTCCATTATATTCCCTAGGCGGGTCTTGGCTACTATCCGAAGAAAGCTTTTATAAAAATATTTCTTCCTGGGTTCCTTTTCTTAAATTTCGAGCTACTTATGGCTACAATGGCAATATAAATAAGGAGATTTCAGCCCTTACCACCGCTAGGCAATCAGGAACCAGTACTTTTTCAAGACTACTTGTCAGATCTATAGTAAACCCCCCTAACCCAGATTTAAGATGGGAAAGAATAAGGATAATCAATCTCGCTACTGAGTTTGCCACTAAAAATGATAGATTATCTGGATACTTTGAATTCTATTTTAAGGATGGACTTGATTTGATCGGCGCTACTCCTTTTCCTTCTTTTTCTGGCATTAGCAGTTTTATCGGAAATACCGCAAGTACATCAGCTCAAGGGTTTGATTTTTCTTTAACAAGTAGGCTTATAGATAAGCAGTTTAAATGGACATTACATAATTTCCATTCACATATAAATGAAAAAGTAAATGATTATGAGGTCGTTGGTACAGCTATCAATTATCTCCAAAGAGGCACAGGTGTAGGATCACTTTTACCTATTCCATTAACCGGAAGACCGCTTTATGCAATTTATTCTTTTCCCTATATGGGACTAGACCCTAATTCTGGGGCTCCTATCGGTATTTTAGATGGAGAGCCGAGTATGAATTATAATACCATAGTTTCGACTACAACTCCAGAAGAACTTATTTTTCATGGAGCAGCTAGACCAACACATTTTGGCTCTTTTAGAAATGAGTTAAGCTACAAGGGTTTTAATTTATCGATGAATATTACTTATCGACTTGGGTATTATTATAGAAGAAATTCCATCAGATATTCTACAGTATTGAATGCTCAAGGAGGACATGGAGACTTTTCCAAAAGGTGGCAGCAGCCAGGTGACGAGTTAATTACTCAAGTGCCATCAATGCCTGATATTATCAATACTAATAGGGACAATTTGTACCTATATTCACCTGTACTTGTTGAACGGGGTGATCATTTCAGATTACAAGACATAAGATTGTCTTATTCGTTTAATCATGCTCAAAATAGCCATCCCATATTTCGAAACCTTGAAATCTATGGTTACGCCAATAATTTAGGAATTCTTTGGAAAGCAACAGATGACCCTCTTGACCCAGATTTTCAGACATTAAGGGCACTAACAAGTTTTGCGGTTGGTTTGAGACTAGATTTTTAATAAAATAAATCAATAAAAAAATCTCGAAAAAAGCACTTAAAGAGGTATTGTTTGCAACCCTCAAAGTCAACTATGTAATCATTCATAACTAATAAATCAATTAAAGTAAAAAAATGAAAAAGATAATTTTCACTATTCCAATGATAATAATGCTAACAGCAAGTTGTGCATACCTTTTGGATGAAAAACCAAGCACTGATTTAGTCATCCCTGATAATTTAGAGGATTTAAGAGGGTTATTAGATTCGGATATAACCGTAATTGGGAAAACAGGCGCTTTACACACAGCATCCTCAGATGACTTTTATTTAAGGGAGTCAGGATTTCAAAATGTCCAAGAGATATTTTTAGGAGCCTATCAAATAAATTATGACCAGTTAGAACAGTTCAGAAATGGTGATTGGGAAGTTCCGTATGAACAAATATTTTATTGCAATGTAGTTTTAGAGGAATTGGAAAGGATCAACCCTAATCAAAGTGAAGTAGTTGAATATAATGACATTAAAGGGTCGGCTTATTTTCTACGAGCGTATGCATACTTTGAATTAGCTGTCCAATTTAACTTGCATCCAAATAACCCACAAGCAATCAATGCACTTGGTCTTCCATTAAAAAAGGAGGCTAATGTAAATATTCATCCAAGTCAGTCTTCTATTGATGAAACTTTCCAATTTATCATGGATGATTTAAATGAAGCTAGGTTATTGTTAGTCAATAAACCAAAAATAAATACAAGACCATCAATTCATGCGCTAGAAGCTTTTTTTGCGAGAATTTATTTGTATTTAGGTAAGTATGAACTAGCATTGGAGGCAGCAAACAAAGCATTGCAATTTAATAAGGAGTTAATTGATTTTAATCAACTCAATTTATCAGCTGCAAGACCAATGCCAAGAAGTGATATCAATCCAGAAATTATTTTCAATAGTGTAATGCTATCCCAAACACCTCTTAGGTTGGCTCCTGGATCAGCTAGTCTAGAATTATTCCAAAGTTATGAAGAAAATGATCTAAGGAAATCAGCTTATTTTAATGTAGTACAAGGATTTCCATTATTCAAAGGGACTTACACAGGTTTGATTCCCTTTTTTACAGGTTTAGCGACTAATGAAATGATGCTAATTGTGGCAGAGTCGGCGGCAAGAATGAATGATTATAATTTAGCATTGGAAAAACTAAACCAGCTGATGAACAACCGCTATAGACAAGGAACATTTGTATCAAATACAAAAGAAAATACTCCTGATGTATTGAAAAAAATATTAGAACACCGCAGAAAAGAATTGGTATTTAGAGGGTTACGGTGGTATGACTTTAAAAGACTAGCATTTGATTCAGAAAACCAATTTGAAATCGTAAGAAAATTTGGTGAACATGAATTGCATTTAAGTCCTACAGACTTAAAAACTGCGTTTCCAATCCCATTACACGATATTGAGTTAAGTGATCTTATTCAGAATCCAAGATAGAAAATAAACCAACCCTAGCATCTATGAAGCTAGGGTTGCCATGTTACAAATATTTATAATGGAACATAAATACCTGAAGTTTCAGAATTCGGAACTCTGACACCATTCAATTCTTCAAAGGTACAAACCGAAGTAGGAGCATCATCACAAGTATAATCTTCATTTAGGATTTGTCCAGTAATATTAAAGGGGGCTCCATCAATCATCGCAAACTTTTGAATGTTTGCATCTGCTGTTGGTTTAGTAAATGCAAAAGCAAATACCGCAGCCAATACAAATGCGAATAATGGTAATCTTTTTATTAAAGTATTCATCACACACTTCTTTTTTTGACATTCAAAAAAGACAGTAAAAACGTTTTGGTTGTTATCCTACTCTATTAAAGGCTTTTCGGATCCGCCCGTCCCGGCCATCGGGTACCGCTTGTCTCTCACCCCAAGCAATCGAGAGAAATGGCCAGTTTCTTTATTTTCTTCTTAATATTTGTCGAATTACACCTCAGGGTTTTACTTGTTTCCCATATCCAATTCCCAACACTAATACTGTCACACTTATCAATGACAGGTTCATCACCAGATGGGCGCCCCAGCCTATACTTTCGATAAACCCGGCACAGTTGCAGGGTACTCTTGGAAAGGCTCCCCACCAGACCAGTCCCACATAGGTACTAAATACTGTAAGCAAAAGGACAGACCCCATCAACCCCCACCACCTTGTACGTCCTAAGATCAGAAGCATGGCCAAAACCAGTTCTGAAATAGGCACCACATAGCTGAGAATCGCAGCCAGATCGGAAGGAAAGGTCTGATTATGGAATGCCGACCAACTTCTATCCCATGCAATTAGCTTCTCAAATCCAGAGTATGTCCAAAGACCAACCAGAATAGCAATAGTAAAGTGGAGAATATAACTTCCAAACTTTACTTTTACACTCTTAAATTCCATAACTCAAGCTATATAATGAACTGATATTCTGTTTAATTTAATTTCTATTCTTTTGAGAAAAAAACAATTTAAGCAGTATTTAACAGCATTTCCTGAATCTAATTCCCAGCACTGAATTTGAGGAAATCAATATTTTGTAAACTCTACATTGTTGTATACATTCATTCAATTTCCTATGTTTGCCTAGAAGAGTAGTAGAAAATTTAGTAATGGTTTTTTAATTCAAATAGAATGAGAGGTAAATGTCGGATACTTTTATTGAAAAAATATTTTGATCATCTAATCAAAATAGATGAAAAAATCTATTTTGAGTTAGACAAATACTTAATAAAAAGAAGTTATAAAAAAGGATCTTTCATCAAAAAACCTGGTGAAGTTGACAGGTATGCTAGATTTATTTGCACTGGTTTTGTATCCAAACAGTGGCCATCCAAAAAAGGTAGAAATTATAGACTTAGAATATTCAGTCCCGGGCAAGTAGCCTCAGATTTTTCATCATATTTTAATGATGTTCCCCATGATTTTTCCTTAAAGTCAATTACTTATTGCTCTACATTTGAACTAGAAAAATCATTAGAATCCCAACTTTTAAAAGAAGTCCCCGAAATCATTCCTCTCGCTTCTTTAATTAATAGAAGAATTTTAATGGAATCAATTCAATGGTATCAAATTTTTAGCATGAATAGAGAGGATGGAATCAAAAACCTTAAAGAAAATTTTTCTCAAGTTTTAAACTTCTTCTCAGATAAAGACCTTGGATTCCTTTTTAAATGCTCAGAATACACTATAAAAAAATTGAAAAGAAACCAATTTGGTTAGATTTAATCATTATCCAAGACTAAACCAATGTCTTTTAATGACTTAATTAATGATTCTGTATGCTCACCGCAAATAGACCGAATTAATTCAATTTTTGTATTTTGGAAAATGAAAAGAGCTTGATACAACTTAATTTCTCTAGGGTTTTGCAGTTTCTTAAGAAGTGAACTAACATCAATTATTTTTAACATACAAAACACAACTTCAATTTCAAACTGAAGTCTATTTTTAAGGAGATACTCCTCAAAATCCGTTCTCCATTCATAACGAATCCGATCTATAGGATGAACAAGAAATTCTTCCTCCATAAAAACATCAGGAAAAGAAACAGACACAGTTAAAATATCCTGAAAAAGAAGTTCCTTATGAATTTTAATATTTGGCTTTAAAATAAATTTTAAATATTCATCAGGAAAAAAAATTACATCATCTGTAGGAGCGTAATAAAATTCTCCTTTATCAAATTTTACAAATTTAAATAATCGGTCATGATACCGCATCTTAATAAAATCATAATGCTTGGTGTTCATCGGTATATAAAGTATAATCAATTGTTAAATCTAATTCTCCTACGATTTGGTAAAGATGATTTATTGAAGTTTTTCCAATATTCATAGCTTTAAACATCAGATCATCAGGATAAAAAGAAATTAATTTTGCAAATTCTTCTAACGTAATTGGACGATTATTTTTATTCTCTATTCCTAGGAAAAACTTTCTAGAATCGCGCGCAATGTAGGACTCAATTAAATTTATCAATCGATAACGAAGGTGTGGCTTTAGTTTATTAAAAAAAAGATCTTTATAATCCTTACTCCAACTATCTTTCAAATGAAAAGGTGGTTTCCTTTTTTTCCAATTTATAGAAGGTGCAAAACGAATAAGTTTAGACTTTTTATAAAGTGTAGTCAAATATTCATGCAAATGAAGTTCAACTTCATCATTAGGGTAAATAGTTAAGCTAAGATTTTTATAGTTAAAAGGCGGTTCGGAATAGTTAAGAAAGAACGGTTGAGCAATATAAGTAAACCATCCATCATCATACGAAAAAAATACCCATGTTTCATTACTAAGATAACTATGCAAAAATTTATAGCGTTCTTCATTTAATACTATCATAAATCAGAAAATATTTATTTTTAGAAATACTATTAACACTGCTGCCTTTTATAAAAATAAAAAATAACAACTCTATAAGAAATAAATCGATATTTAATTTAATTTGATTTCCCTGTTAAGCTTGTAAAAAGGCTTATTTGGGAAACAAGATTTTTCCATTCAATTACAAAAACTCAAATGATAAGTGCTTATCATCTAGTAAAATTTTAAGGAAAAAAAAGCCTTCATTTCTGAAGGCTTTTCTATGATTTAAACTTATATAAATTATAAATTAACTACCAGGCACTAATATTTGGTCAATTACATGAATTGTACCATTTCCATCTGTATTGGATCTTAGGATATTTACAGATTGACCATTTAATAATACATTACCATTAGTTCTTGTTACAGAGATATTTCTACCCGACAGAGCCGTTTGAATCGATGTGAAGTTGGTTTGACTCAACATGCTTCTAGTAACATTGGGGTTTGCAATATGGAATCTTAAAACATTGGCCAGATTAGGAACATCAGCAGCAGACTCAAAACCATTTGCAGCTAAGAAATCAATAAACGCTTGATTAGTTGGTGCAAAAATAGCGCGTTGATCTTGCGTCCTATTTCCAACTAACAAACCTAATAGGTTGTTTTGTTGAACTAGTTCCAAGAATATGCTTAAATCTTGTTGTTGTGCAACAATATTGCTTAACAATTCTCTATCCGACAAACCTGTTGGTTCAACTGAGTAGTTTTCATCAATGCAGCTAGAGAACAACAAACTGAAGACTACTAAGGATGATAAGATGTATTTTAACTTTTTCATTTTATCTGCTTTAAATTTTTACTTGAAAATATACCTAACACCTACCTGCGCGCTCCAAGTTTGCGAAAGCGCAATTATAGATTGAGTTGTAGTACTTGGGAACTCAGTAGGTTGTCCTTGGATTGAGTTTATTGTAAATCTAGCATTACCTTGTGAATCAGGACCTGCATAATTCATAATGTTTCTTTGGATAACTTGATTTCTCACACCCCAAGAGTCAGAGATCATGTTTCCAAAGTTTAAGATATCTAAAGAGAACTGTAACTTATGCTTGTTTACATCTTTAGCTAAATGTAAATCCTGTTTTACGCTTAAGTCAAATCTGTGTACCCAAGGAAGTACTGCACCATTTCTCTCGGTAACTTGACCTCTTCGGCTTCTCAAATAAGGGTCCTGCTCAATGTATTGATTAAGAATTTCCCATTGTTCGGCTGCGGTCTGTACCAAAACACCGTTTGCAACTCTGTCTACTAATTGAGAATCTTCAAATGACTCAGGAACATACATTAACCTAACGCCACCACCGTCACCGAAGTTACCAGAGTAGGTATAGCTAAATCTTCCTTGCTCACCACCATCATAAAACAACGAGAACTGAGTATTATTAAGTTCGTTAAGACCTTTCGTGTTGAAAGCGATTAAACCGACAACCCTATTTGGTTGATCAAATCTTGAGAAACCTCTTTCAGGATTATTTCTATCTTGTTGAACACCAGTTGGCCATAAAGAAGCTGCCTGAGAGCCACCGTCTAATCCAAAGTCAGTTTTCTGACTTCTAGTGTAGGCTAAGCTAGTAAAGATACCTTTACCCCAATCTTTTTGAAGGGACAAGGTGATTGAAGCATACTCACCATCATTGATATTTGTCAAGTAGAAAATCTCATTGATTCTGCTACCATTAACTGTAGTTCCTTGAGTGTAAGTAGGGTACGGGTTACCAGCTACATTGATAACATCCCCTGTTGGGGTGCTAAGCAAGTTCGCAGAGAAAGGACTGTTATAGTCTCTAGAATAAAGTCCTTCTACAGAGAATACGAAGCCTTTTCCGAAAGAATAGTCTGACGCTATATTCGTTCTCCAAGTTTGCGGCATTCTAAAGTTAGGGTCTGTTATATTAATTGAATTTGAAATAACAGGCTCTTGCTCCGCTGGATTAGGTCTGTAGAAATTAGGGTCAGGTTGAAAACCTTGCCACTCGCCAGCTCCCCACTGATTCTGTAATCTACCTATACCACCTCTTGTAACCCCATTTGCATTAATCTGGTTTGATAAATGAACGAAGATTGGTCGTCCAGTAAATAGACCTGTTCCACCTCTTACTTGTAAAGAGTTGTCTCCTCTTGCATCCCAGTTGAATCCAACTCTAGGAGACCAAATTGGATTTACAGGCGGAAACTTGCTTACATCAGGTGAAATAAACTGCCCAGGATTTCTTGGGTTTTCCAAAGATAAATCTAGTGCCTCAAGTCTTTCATTTCTTGGCGCATCAACAGGATAGAAAGGTAAATCAACTCTAATACCACCTGTTAATTTCAAGTTATTTGTAACCTGAAACTCATCTTGAATATATAAACCAACCTGTCCAAACTCAACTCTGTCAGTAGGCAATACATTTGGATTATTTGCGTCATAAGAAAACCCAATAGCAAAACCATCAGGAACTACATTTGGGTTTTGATTGATAACACTCTCTACAAAAGAATTGTAAGAATTAAATCTGTACCAAGAATTCCAAGTAGGGTTAAATGCGTTATCAAATGTCATGTATTCGAAGTTAACACCCGCTGTTAATGTGTGTCTCCCTTTGAAATAGTTGAAGTTATTAGTTAAGTTAAAGGTCTTGTTATCCAATAAGTTACCTACTGTAAATAACTCATTACCTAGAGACATAAAGTAAAGTGGAGTATTATTTTCAAACTCTAATACTTCAATCATTGGGAAAGTTTGTCCACCAGGTACTCCTCTTTGCGTTACTGCTGATGTATAACCTATATTTAAAGAGTTTGCCATATTTGTACCAATAGTAGAGTTTAACTCAGCAACAATTGAAGAAACTCTATCTTCTGAAGTATAATTGGCGTTAGCAAATGTTAATGCTTCTGGACCAAATCTATTAGTATTGGTAAATCTTGCACTTGCCGGTAAACTTCTAATACTGTTACCATTAACACTAACATCTCTCAACTGCTGGAAGCTATTATATCTAACTACCAATTTGTTTTTATCATTGATATTGTAATCCAATCTCAAGTTCAATCTTGTTGCATCATCAGAGAACGGTACATTTTCGAAAGCACCAGTCTCATAACCATACAAACTTCTCATTCTTTCTCTAACAAACTCAGCTTGATCGGCAGTAACTCTAGATACAACTTGGTTATCAGGAAGAAGACCTTGTGCTGGTCTTGCCGCTAGACGGTTATCGCCAGGAAGTGCATTTTTCTCGAATTCAGCACTAGCAAAGAAAAATAATTTGTTTTTAATAATTGGACCTCCAAAAGCAACACCATTGATTGTTGTTTTAGACTCAGAGAATGGAACCTCTCTACCACCATTTAAAGTGATACCCTGAAGTCTGTCATTTCTGAATAAAGTATATGCGGTACCTTTCCACTCATTACTACCTGATTTAGTAATAGCATTAACATTTGCACCTGTAAATCCACTTTGACGTACATCGTAAGGAGCTATGTTAACTTGTACTTCCTCAATAGCATCGAAAGAAATTGGATTGCCACCTGCGAACTGACTAGAACCTAAACCAAAATTGTTATTATATAAGTTACCATCAATGGTGTAGTTATTATATCTCTGATCAGCACCAGCGAAACTTGTACCATTACTTTGTGGAGTCAAGCGAGTCAGGTCATTAATACTTCTATTAATGGTTGGCATAGATTCAATTCTATCCCTACTCAAATTGGTCGCTGCTCCAGTTCTGTCTGCATTAAAGATATCACCCTGACGCCCCAATACTTCAACACCTTCAAGCTCAAGACCATCTGATAAAACAGCATTGATACTGAAGTTCTGTCCGAGAGACAAGTTTATGTTTTCAAATACTCTGTTTTCATACCCTACAAAACTAATTGTAACCTGATATGGACCCCCAACTCTTAAGTTTGGTAGTACAAATCGACCTTCAAGATTAGAAACTGCTCCATATCTTGTACCAGATGGCAAGTGAACCGCAACTACATTGGCACCAGGTAAGGATTCTCCTGATACATCTGTAACGACCCCTTGCATACTTGCAGTTGTCACCCCTTGCGAAAACGCAGTAGTCGATACGAAGATCAACATTGCTGCCGCAAAAAGACTCTTAAGTAATGATTGCCTCATAATTTTTGTTTTTTGTGGAAATAAATTTAGTTTAGGAATAGTTTTTTTTCCGCTACAAATGTAGGTCTCTTATACAAGTATTTTTTTTTGGAATTGTTAAGTTTTAACATTTATTCACATTCAAACTTAACAATTTCTTAACATTGGAAAAGAACGAAATTTTTCTAACTGGAATTTATTCCTTCACAAAAGACTCAGAAGATGGTTTTATTCTTCATAAAGCAAATTTTATTTGTATCTACCTTCATTTGTTAACAAATCTTTACCGAAATGTTAACCCGAGCGAAATCATATTTTTACAAAATAAAAGTGAGTCAAATCCGTATATTTGGAGATGAATGAATCCCAAGCAATGAAAAAGAAAAATATACTTTGGCTTTATTTGTTTTTGTTGGTATCCATGTTGGATATCTTCCTGACTGCTAATGGGCAACAGGAAGAACGGCTCTATACCAAAACACTCATCATGCCTTTGTTGGGAATGTATTTTTGGCAGGTAAGTCATGCTTTGAAAAATACCTACATCCGAAAAGCGATGATGGCTGCTTTAATTTTTTCCTGGATAGGCGACACCTTGCTTTTGTGGCAGCAGCTGTTCTTATATGGTTTGGGAGCGTTTTTTATGGCTCATATTTGTTACATCTTCGCATTTAAAATAAGCCAAAAACAGCCATTTAAAATTGGCACAGTGAATTTTCTTAAGCTGTTTTTATACAACCTCCCCTTTTATATAGGCGCAGCGTTTGTATATTTTTTAGTAAATCCCGGGCTTGGCCCTATGAAAATTCCTGTCGTGGCCTATATAATCATCATTGTCATGATGGCAACCACTGCCCGAGAGCGATACAAGGAAACGAGCCCTGAAAGTTTTTGGCAAGTCCTCATAGGAGCTTCCTTGTTTATGATTTCCGATAGCATCATTGCAATCAACCTATTTTTTAAACCCTTTCCAGAAGCCTCTGTACTCATCATGGGAAGTTATGTGGTCGCACAACTTTTGATTGTCAGAGGAATTCAGGCGCATTATCAGTAGGAGGAATTAGGAATTAGGAATTAAGAATTAAGAATGAGGAATTAAGAATTAAGAATGAGGAATTAGGAATTAAGAATGAGGAATGAAATGAGGCCTTTGCAATCGTGGTAATTATTTTTCTGTGAATTCAGTGCTTTCTGCGAGCTTCTTTCAGCCCTGTCTCCCATTAGGGAGGTCTGCGTGAAAAAACTCTTTCATGTCTACTCGTGAAATTATGTCGCTCTTAAGTCTCTATCAAAAAATATACTCTTGATAGTCAACTAAATAAAACCCATAAACGGATTTTTTTGGCTTTCAATGGTAATCTATTATTTATTTTTCTAACTTATTACCGCACTAGTATACCACTAACTACTTTACAATCATGCCAAGAGCGAAAACCGACAAGGACCGAAAAATATTTGTGTTAGACACTTCGGTCATCTTATATGCGCACAACTCCATTATGAACTTCGCTGAGCATGATGTGGTGATTCCGATCACCGTACTAGAAGAGCTGGATCAATTTAAAAAAGGTAATGACACCAAAAACTTTGAAGCTCGGGAATTTATCCGCCTATTGGATACCCTTTCCAAAGACCATATGATCCATAATTGGACTCCATTAAACGGAAAAACCAAAGGCAATTTCAAGGTCCTGATGAATCCTGAAACAGCCATCAATGCCAACATGATTTTTGGAGAGGAAAAAAATGATCATAAAATCCTGAATGCAGCCCTGCACCTCAAACAAAAAGAAACAGATCGAAAAGTGATTTTGGTAAGCAAGGATATCAACCTTCGCTTAAAAGCTAAATCCCTAGAAATACATGCTGAAGATTATGAGACAGGCAAAATCAAAAACCTCTCAGAAATAGAAAATACAGGCAAATTTGTGATGGAAGGAATTGCTCCAGAAATCATCAATGACCTATATGATCACCACTCGATCGAAGCCAAGCACGTATTGGGTACCCGCAAGCGAAAATCCAACGCATTTTACATTTTAAAAAGTGAAAAAAATTCTATTCTCTCCTACTACAATTCGGAAGACAACACAATAGAACGTGTGGATAAAAGGCTTGCTTATAATATCAAACCCAAAAATGCGGAACAAACATTTGCCTTACATGCCATCTTAAATCCACGGATTAAGTTAGTCTCTATCCAAGGAGTCGCAGGAACAGGTAAAACCTTATTAGCCTTAGCTGGCGCACTTGAACAACGCAGGGATTACAAACAAATATTTCTCGCAAGACCCATTGTACCACTAAGTAACAAGGACATTGGTTTTCTTCCAGGAGATATCAAATCAAAATTGAATCCCTACATGGAACCACTGTGGGATAATTTAAAGTTTATCCAAAACCAATTTAAAGAATCTGATAAAGAGTATCAAAAGATTACGGAGCTCGTCAATCAAGAAAAGCTCGTCATTCAGCCACTTGCATATATCCGGGGGCGCTCACTCTCCAATATCTTCTTTATCATTGATGAGGCTCAAAACCTAACGCCGCATGAAATCAAAACGATTATCAGCAGGGCTGGAGAAAACACAAAAATTATATTTACTGGTGATATCTTTCAGATAGATACACCTTATTTGGATAGCCAAAGTAATGGGCTGTCTTATCTCATTGACCGGGTAAAAGACCACCCCTTGTATGCACATATTAAACTGGAAAAAGGGGAACGATCAGAACTAGCTAATTTAGCAAATGAGCTTCTTTAAATCTGCCTCAACACAACTGGCTTCTCGGCAACTATCAAAAGTATACCGAGAAGCCCTAATTTTTAAACTCTTTACGCTTTAAATTAAAACATTATACCGTATTTGTAATTAAAACAGGTTTATATTTTTTATTCAGCTGATATTTTTTGTTATTCAAAATATTATTTCGAAAAATTTTTTCCAAAAATGAAACCTTTTGATCTTTTTCTCTGTATATACCTCAGCTTTCAATGAGAAGCTATTATGAATATATTCGAAATATTTAAAGGTTAATATACGGTTATGAAAAGAATGATTTTGTTTACAGCTAGTTTATTGTTGAGCAGCCAATTATTATTTGCTAGCTCACATGAAGGTGAGAAAACAGTAAAATTTGAGGATTTATTGAGAGATTTTAAAATAGAAGTCCTTGAAAACGCCCCTAAAAAAGCTCCTTCCATCGTTTTCATCAATAAGTGTGGAGATGTCGTGGGAGAATTGTACGGTGACAAGACCGAACTGAATGAAAAGTTTCAGGCATTGATAAAAGAGGGTCACCTGATGACTACCTCGGAAACAATGGAAGTTTATTTGATTAAGTAAAAAAAAGGCTGTTTTATAAGTAGTACTTCAGAAATGACCCCCAAACAAAATTCTGTTTAAGGGTCTATCCATATGTGAGTTAGTGTCTTTGTGGCTAAATATGCCACGAAGGCTCTGAGACACGAGATTTCGCTGATTGAACACCAAAAAAATTTGGGCAATGCTTTAAAGCATTGACTTATGAGACAGCCTCTTTTTTTTTAACTTTCAGTAATGGTATTTAATTTCGCAAGGAAACTATTATAGTATTGCCTTCCTACCTGTACCACATCTCCCGATTTTAAGGTAATATCCCTGGTATTAAAACTCTCAATTTGGTTGAGTTGCACAATAAAGGACTTTTGAACTCGCAGAAAGAGAGAAGGTGGTAATTTGTCTTCCATATCCTTCATTGACTTACGAATGGTATAATTTTTAGCTTTTGTAAATATGGTTACCATATTTCCGTTAGCCTCTACATAGTAAATATTTTCATAAGGCACTCTTTCAAAAGCATTATCCGATTTAATAAAAACGGCATCGGTCACCAAATATGGGCTTTCATCAGCTGTTTTTACACTGACAGATTCCACAGAAGGTTTGACACGCTTATTGTAGAGTACAATTTCTACAATTGCATGTATATCATTGGTATTAAATGGCTTAACAATAAACCCTGCTGGATTGATTCTTTTCGCTCGTTCGATAATCGTCGGATCAGAATAGGACGTCACGAATACAATGGGTACATCTACCATCTGATGTACAATCTCACCCAACTCAATGCCATCTTTATCACCTTTCAATTTGATATCCATAAATACCAAATCTGGTTTATACTTTTTGATGATCTTAACAGCCTGATTGGCAGAGTTAGCTATATCAATATTGATATAACCTAGAAGCTCTAATATCTCTTCGATATTTTCCGCGATGTTTATATCATCTTCAACGATAAGGATTCTTTCCTCTTTCATAAGTCTTTTTGGGTTTGACTAAACAAGGATTGTACGAACTAGTTTTTTGTGTATATAAGAACAATAAGTCTGTATATTTACACAATTATAAAACTAAAATCAACTAAACAGAAAAATATTCGAATAATTGATGGATTAGAGGCTCATCATATCCTTAAATCTAGCTGCTTGCCTCCTACTTACTTCAATTCTGTCACCACCACGAAGCGTAACTACAAGTCCACCGTTGAACCAAGGCTCTATGCCTTCCACCCAACTCAGATTAATAATGTGTTTTCTACTAGCCCTAAAAAAAGACTTCTCATCCAGGCGCTCGTCTAAAGCATTCAGTGATTTGTGGATCATAGGCTTGAAATTATCAAAGTACACTTTGATATAGTTTCCGTCTGATTCAAACAACCGAACATTAGACAAGCGTACAAACCAGCATCGATCTCCGTCTTTTACAAAGACTTGATCATTCAGTGATAATTTTTTATCGGTAGATGAATCCGAGTCTTGTGAAGATTTTTCGACATTATCTTGAAGCTTTTTCTGCAAACGCTCAATGGTCTCTGCAAGCCTTTTGGGCTCAATAGGCTTCAACAAATAATCCAATGCATTAACTTGGAAGGCTTTAATGGCATATTCATCGTAAGCAGTAGTGAAAATTACATAAGGCACGTTATCCAATTCCTCCAATAAATCGAACCCTGTTTTTTCCGGCATCTGTATGTCCAAGAAGACCACATCAGGTGATAAAGCCTCAATTTTTTCTTTGGCATCGTCTACGTTGTTAGCTTCACCTACTACTTCAACCTGCTCAAATTGGGAAAGAAGATTGATTAACTCTTTTCTTGCTAATCGTTCATCATCTATGACAAGTGCTTGCATGTTTTTCTTATTTTTAGCCTAAGGTAAGGTTTTGTTTTGGAATTTTTATTTCTGTGATGACAAAATCACTCCCTGAATTATAAATTTTAAAGGATGCTCTTTGCCCATATATTAATTTTAATCGCTGTATGGTGTTGGTTATTCCATGGCCTTCCCCACTTTTTCTTTTAGGAGTAGGTGCTGTTTTCAACTGCCCTGAATTAATTACTTGAATTACCAAATCATCTGAAATCCCTTCAAAACACTTAATTTCAATGACACCACCTTTTACACGATTTGAAATCCCATGTTTGATTGCATTTTCAACAATCGTCTGTAACATCATGGGGGGGATTTTGTAATCATACGCCTCTCCATCAATCAAATACTTCACCTGCAAACGCTCTTCAAAACGGATCATTTCCAGATTCAAGTAGTCTTTGACAGTGTTTAGCTCATTTTCAAAATCAATGACTCTTTTTTTATCCATCATCAAAGAAAACCTCAGGATATTGGATAATTGAGTGATGGCAATTTTAGCCTTCTTGGGATCTTCATCCACCAAAGCTCTCACAGAATTTAAAGCATTAAATATGAAATGGGGGTTTAATTGACTTTTCAGATGATTGAGCTGAATCTCATTAATCTTGGCTTGGTACTTCAAGGTTTGATTATAGTTGTCCAAGAAATGAAACAAAAAATACAGCATTGCCCATAGAGAGTAAAATAGGAAACTGACGAATGTGTTAACAGCAATCACCAAAGGCCTGAAATCTGTCTCTGCATTCAGAGTTCCAAATACCCAGTTCAATAAGATTTGTGCAAGGGTATTGGTTAACGAAAGCGCCCCGAGAGCCACTAATGTATAGCTCAATAATCGGCCAAACTCTAAATTGAACCATCCATATTTTTTAATAATAAACCTCAAAAAATGTGTCGAAACTAGATAATACGCCGCTAAAGCAGAAAAAGCCCAAAGCAGAACAGGCGTCAAACCTCTATCCAAAGATGCAAAAAAAAGATTGATCAGAGCATAGCTCAACCACCCCAAAAGTTGCAAAATCCAGTAGAGTCTGATTTTATTCATGATGATACAAATATACTATCACACACTCGTATGTTAAAGTGCATATTACAGCAAGGAACTGATCAAAAGATAACAGGTGATATGGTCATTCAAGCTAATTCTTCCTTCAAAAACTTAGCTGTATAACTTTGCTTATCTTTTGCCACTTTTTCTGGTGTTCCTTGGACCAAGATTCTACCTCCTCCATTGCCGCCTTCCGGTCCAAGGTCCACGATGTAATCAGATACCTTGATAATATCCAAATTATGTTCAATGATCAGAACAGTATTTCCTTTATCTACCAATTTCTGTAAGACTTGTAATAAATGTTCAATGTCCTGAAAATGAAGTCCAGTAGTAGGTTCATCTAAAATATAAAAGGTATTTCCTGTATCCTTCTTGGATAGTTCCGTAGCTAACTTGACACGCTGTGCTTCCCCACCTGACAAAGTCGTAGCATGCTGACCAAGGGTTATGTATCCGAGCCCCACATCATTCAAGGTTTTGATTTTCCGAAGAATCTTGGGCTGATTTTCAAAAAACTCAACTGCTTGCTCTACCGTCATATCCAAAACATCAGAAATCGATTTACCCTTGAATCTAACCTCTAGGGTCTCCCGATTATAGCGCTTCCCCTTGCAGGTTTCACAAGGAATATGTACATCTGGTAGAAAATCCATCTCAATCAATTTCATCCCTGCTCCTTCACAATCTTCACAACGGCCACCTTTGACATTAAAACTGAATCGACCTGGTTTATAACCCCGGATTTTTGCTTCAGGCAATTCTGTAAATAGTGTTCGAATATCTGAGAAAACACCCGTATACGTTGCAGGGTTCGATCGGGGAGTCCTTCCAATCGGAGATTGATCCACTTCTATCACCTTATCCAAATGCTTCAAGCCATCAATGGACTGGTAGGCCAAAGGCTCTTTTTTCGAATTGTAAAAATGCTGATTAAGAATTGGATACAATGTCTCATGGATCAGCGTACTTTTCCCACTTCCAGAAACTCCCGTAACGCATATCATCGCTCCTAATGGAAGTTTCAAATCAACATTTTTAAGATTATTACCAGATGCTCGTTTTAATTCCAAAAAATTGCCATTACCTGTTCTTCTCTTAGCAGGAACTTCTATTTTCAAATCTCCAGAAAGGTATTTGGCCGTCGTACTTTTCTTTTGTAAAATTTCCTGAGGAGTACCTGCAGCCACGATCTGCCCTCCATGCCTGCCTGCTCCTGGCCCAATATCCACCACAAAGTCAGCTTCCAACATCATATCCTTGTCATGCTCTACGACCAGTACGGTATTGCCCAGATCACGTAAATCTTGCAAAGCTTTGATCAACTTCACATTATCCCGCTGATGCAAGCCAATACTGGGTTCATCCAAAATATACAACACACCAACCAACTGCGTTCCGATCTGAGTAGCCAAGCGAATTCGCTGCGCTTCCCCACCAGAAAGTGTTCGCAAAGGCCGATTGAGGGATAGATAATCCAAGCCTATATCGAGTAAGAAACCAATGCGCTTACGGATTTCTTTCAAAACTTCTTTGGCAATGATGTTTTGCCGATCGGATATACGCTCCTCTAAACCTACAAACCAGTTACCCAAGGTCTGAATATCCATCATAGCCAATTCACCTATGTGCTTATCCGCTATTCTGAAATGCAAGGCCTCTTTTTTTAAGCGATAACCGTCACAATCCGGACAGGTTTTGGTGATGGTAAACTCACTTACCCATTGCTGAATTTTATCCGAGCTGCCTTCCTGGTATTTCTGTAAAAAATTGACAATCCCTTCAAAGGTCGTATTCCATTGCGTACCTGGATACTTGACAGAATCCACAGCAACTTCAATTTTATCCCCATACAACAGGACATTGATCACTTCTTCGGGCAATTTGCTGATAGGCGTACTCATACTGCATTTAAAATGCTTGAGAATAGCTTCGATTTTTTTGAATATCCAGATATCCCTATACTCACCCAAAGGCGCTATTCCGCCTCGGGTAATGCTCAAACTCGGATCAGGGATGATGCTTTCCTTGGTGATTTCTTCCGTCACCCCCAAACCATTACAGGTAGGACAAGCTCCATAAGGACTGTTGAATGAAAAATTATTGGGGGCGGGTTCATCGTATGAGAGCCCTGTGGTAGGATCCATCAGATACTTAGAAAAATGATGAACTGCTCCTGATTCATCGCGAAGCATGATCACACCTTTTCCAAGATTGAGCGCAGTCTTCAACGATTGAGAGATACGGAATCGGTCTTCTTCCTCCGCTACAATCCGATCCACAACGATTTCAATATCGTGGATTTTATATCGATCCACCTGCATTTTAGGGACCATTTCCATGACCACGCCATCTACCCTTACTTTGGAGTAACCCATTTTGCGGATTTGCTCAAATAGCTCACGGTAATGGCCCTTTCTTCCTTTGACCACAGGAGCTAAGATGTAGAGCTTTTTCCCCGTAAAATTTTCAAAAAGCTGTTCAATGATTTGATCCTCCGTTTGACGGATCATCTTGATCCCTGACAAGTAGGAAAAGGCCTCTCCGGCGCGGGCATAGAGCAGACGCATAAAATCGTAGATTTCCGTAACTGTCCCAACTGTTGAGCGGGGATTTTTGGAAGTAGTCTTCTGTTCGATGGAGATTACAGGAGAAAGGCCATTGATTTTATCCACATCCGGTCTTTCCATCCCACCCAAAAAAGAGCGGGCATAGGCGGAAAAGCTTTCCATGTAGCGTCGTTGACCCTCTGCATAGATGGTATCAAAAGCCAAGGAGCTTTTACCACTGCCACTCAAGCCGGTAATCACAACCAACTTGTTTCTAGGAATACTTAAATCTATGTTTTTTAGATTGTGTTCTCGGGCACCGAAAATCTCAATATATTCTTGTTTTTGCTCAGTCAGAGTGTCTGTCTCAGGCATGTAGGATTGTTGCATGGGGTTCAAATGGCAAAAATACGCATTATAAATGGCACATCACAGGAGTTGCCAAAAGTAAAACTTGCAAGGCAGAACAAAGTTTGAAAAGTGGGTATCCTTCTCATAATAATTAGTTTTACATAGGTCCTGCTGAATATTTTTAAATTTTTTTCACAACAAAATCTAACCTTTATAAAATTTTGTAGTACAACTCATTATGAAAAGAATCACAATATATTTATTCGCTTTGGCCTTTTTTTCGATTGTATCTAATACAAATGCCCAAAATCTAATGGGTGGAATTCTTTACAATCAATCAAATGAGCCCATACCCAATGCAGAAATAGAAATAACTCATTCGCCGAGTGGTTTGATTTATTATCTAGTAACCAAAACTGATGGTTCATACCAGTTGCGAAATGTTGAAACTCCGGGTCCTTACTCCATCAAGGTAACGCTTGAAAATTCGGTATGGGTTGGTAACATCAGGAGAAGACTCAATCAATCATCCTATCCGATAAAGCTGGCGATGGAAGAAGGAGAAGGTGTTGAAGAAAGACATACAAGTGTATCTATGAGTGTAAGGATTTTACTAAATACTTCAAAATAAAAGTCTTAGCCTAAAAATTGGGCATAGATGGTTCAAGTTTTCAAAAATTTTCATGAGAACTTGATCCATTATTTTTTTACAACTAAAGCTTGACTATAGCAGAATATCTATTCCACTTAGAATCAATGGAAAAGGCTTTCTGTAGCCTAATTTTTACTTTTAAAAATTCTTTTTTCCTTCCTTTTAGTTTTAGACTCTTTCTCTCCAGATTGGATTCCTTGATCCCCACCGACATTTCTATTTTCCAACTGCTTTCCTTTCAATTTTTCTTGGTCTTCACCTGTTATAGTACTTCGCAAACCCGAAAAAATCAACTGCCACCAATAGTTGAAAATGGACTTATGGGGCTGACGGAGAAAATAAACCTCCCCTTCTCGTAGACTTCCACTTTTACTGGGATTAGAGCCTCTTACTACCAACTTATTAGCTAAAAATGAGCCTATTTTCCTCCAAAGATTATTATCCGATTTAAAATCTTGGTTGAGCAACTCCAGTGCAAGGTCATCAAATCTAACAATCAAATCCCCTGTTCCCTCATACTCATTTCCCGCAATGTTGAAATCCAATCGCTGAACAAATCCTGATTTGATGCTAGCCTTTGCTTCGGGTTCGATGATGTTGTTTAAGGAGGCTAGTGGTTGATCCCTCAATGTTCCACGCAATGTAAATCGTCCCTCAGGATGTACCAAATCATAACGAATCAGTGCTTGAAGGGAGCCTTGGCCCATCAGTTTTGCACTCGCATCAACTGTCAGCCAGTCATTGTCACCTCTTTTTTCAGGAATATTCGACATATTTTGAATAGTTCCATTGAGTTCAGAAAAAAACAGGCTTCCAGACCTAGGAGCAGCATTGTCAGGACGCTCTTCGATGATGATTTTCCCATTTGCTATCTGTACATGTTCGATGTGAAAAGGCTGTGCAAGTTCGGATAACACTGCATGGATCAATTGGGGCCGTTTTTGAAGATTTTCTGTCTTTCGCTTGTCTAAGAAGGCTTCCAAAATCAAACCCGTTGCTTTCACAGTGTCGACCTCTATAATGCTTTCTTTGAAGAACTTATTGAAATTGAACCCCTCTAAATCAAGCGCCAGCGAATCCAGTTGAATCCAAGCCTTGCGCTCACCAAATAAGCCTGTATACTCATATTTACCCAACTTATGCAACAGACCTGCATAGCCAATGGTGAAAAACTGTTCTCTTGTATCCAACTCAATCGCATTCGCTACCAGATATTGTCGGTAATCATCGAAATGAAGCTCGATACCTTCGATCGTTCCATGGATATCCTCCACAGAAAATAGTGATTTGGGATTCTTTATATCTTCCTTCGTAAGCTGAAATTGGCGGATGTTCAAATCCAGATCCACCAGTGCTAAACGTATGGAGTCTACTTCGTTATTGTATGCTCGTATCGAAAGATCTTGCAAATCAAAAAAATCCACTTGAATCAATTCGTAGTCTTTTGGACCATCCCTTTTTGGTTTTTTTTCCGCTTGCTGGGTTTGAGTGGCTGCAATCAGGGAATCCAACGGAGGCGTAAAAGATCGGATAGAAACTCCGTGCAACAAAGCCGTGTCCACATGAATACTATTTTCCAAAAGAAAAGCCCTCCACTTAAACCCGGAGACTTGAAGTTTTTGGATATCTGCCAAAACAACTGTCCTTCCCCCTTCCAACTCCTCTGATTGACCGATATGGATGCTATCAATTGTCAAGTAGGTTCCCGAGTAATTGTAATCCAGCACAATCTTCCCGAAACTAATTTCATGTCCATAAAACGTATTTGTTCGCGTAATCATGTTGGTGACAATCCGATTGGCATTGTTATTCAAATACCAATTGATAAGCCAAGGAATTCCCCTTGCAGCCAGTAAAAGCAACAGCAGCACAAAGAAAATAACTATGGCAAGCTTGCGGTTCATAGGGAATTAACTCTTGTAAGATAAAAAAATTTGAGACATTAGTTGATAATAATAAGCAAAGATCTTTTGGTTATTGAAATACTTAAAAATAGATATTTATCGATATTGGTAGATAATTGGATATTAAAGGGCGGATGAATAAAACTTTGCGCTCATTGCGATAATCGTGGCGGACGTGGCGTGAACTTATTTTTTGAAATAAGGTGGAAATAAAGTAGAAATAAATTGAAATATTAGATAGTGACTTCAACCACCAATTTGCGTCAGCAAAGCATCAGTGGTAATCTGTGAAAATCAGTGGCTAAAAAAGGATATTAATTGATATTTGGATATTGAATGGATATTAGGGGGCGTATCAAAAAAATCTTGCGCTCGTGGCGAAAAACGTGGCGGACGTGGCGTGAACTTATTTTTTGAAATAAGGTGGAAATAATGTTGAAATAAATGGAAATATTGGGTTGTGGTAACAAATACCAATTTGCGTCAGCAAAATATCTGTGTTCATATGTGAAAATCAGTGGCTAAAAAAGATATTGATTGATACTTGGATATTGAATGGATATTAAGTGGCGTATCAAAAAAATCTTGCGCTCGTTGCGAAAAACGTGGCGGACGTGGCGTGAACTAGTAGTTTGAAATAAGGTGGAAATAATGTTGAAATAAATGGAAATATTAGATAGTGACTTCAACCACCAATTTGCGTCAGCAAAACATCTGTGGTAATCTGTGAAAATCAGTGGCTGAAAAAGGATATTGATTGATATTTAGATAATAGGATATTGGGGAGGCGCATCAAGAAACCACCTTGCGCTCGTTGCGGTAATCATGGCGGACGTGGCGTGAACTTATTTTTTGAAATAAGGTGGAATTAATGGGGAAATAACTTGATATTGGAGGATATTGGATATTGGGGGCGTATCAAAAAAACCGTTGCGGTCGTTGCGGTAATCGTGGCGCGCGTGGCGTGAACCTTTAAAGGAGTACAATTTGAGGTGAAAAAGACATTTTTTGCACTTTAATAATGCATTTTTTTTACTTTTTTGCACTTTTACAGTGCGTTTTTTCTATATTTACACAACTAGATTGCCATGGAAACATTATTTCAATACTCAAATAAACTAATATCTGAAGTAAGTGTGGAGTTTGTTCGCCATGCTTACAATTCAATCAATTGGAACAACCGAATGCTTGGCGTAATTGGTCCAAGGGGTGTTGGTAAAACAACACTGCTATTACAATACATAAAAAACAATCTTTCCCTGAAAGAAACACTATATGTCACAGCAGAGGATTTCTACTTTGCCAACAATCGCTTGATTGATGTAGCGAGTGAATTTGTCAAATGGGGAGGTAAGCACCTTTTTATTGACGAAATACATAAATATCCAGATTGGTCAAAAGAATTGAAGCTGCTTTACGACTATCATCCTGATTTGAAAATAGTATTTTCAGGCTCTTCCGTGTTAGATATAAAAAAAGGAAGTGCCGACTTAAGCAGAAGGGCTGTCATGTTTTACATGCAAGGATTATCATTCAGAGAATATCTAGCTTTCGCCTACCAGCTACGGATAAGACCTTATACATTGGAAGAAATTCTAGCAAACAAATTACAGCTAAAAGAAATCCCACATCCGTTGCCATTATTTCAAGAGTACTTAAAAAAAGGATATTATCCATTTGCAGCCGAAGAAGGCTTTCAAATAAAACTTATGCAAGTAGTCAATCAGACCTTGGAAGTAGACATCCCAAGCTTTGCAAATATGAATGTTTCTACCGGAAGAAAGTTGAAGCAACTGATGGCAATAGTAGCCGAAAGCATCCCTTTTAAACCCAATATGAGCAAGATTGCTGAATTACTATCAATTTCCCGAAATAATGTGGGAGATTATTTCCTCTACATGGAAGAGGCAGGTATGATTATGCAAGCCCGCAATCCAACAGAAGGAATAAGAGCCCTAGGAAAAGTAGAAAAAATCTATCTTGAAAACCCCAATCTTGTTTTTAGTTTGGCTAATCAACACCAAGATAAAGGAAACCTTCGGGAAACATTTTTTATGAATCAGCTTAAATTAACCCATGCAATCACTTCTTCTCCCATAGCAGATTTTAGAGTTGATGGTATAGACTTTGAAATTGGAAGAAAAAACAAAAGTGGCAAACAATTGAGTCAAGCAAAAAATGGATATCTCGTAAAAGATGATATAGAAACAGGTTATCTCAATACCATTCCATTATGGAATTTTGGATTTTTATACTAGCTTCATTACGAATAGATATTGTTTGATACTTGGATAATAGGATATTGGGTTGTGGTAACAAATACCAATTTGCGTCAGCAAAGCATCTGTGGTAATCTGTGAAGATCAGTGGCTGAAAAAGGATATTGATTGATATTTGGATAATAGGATATTGGGGGGCGTATCAAAAAACCTTGCGCTCGTGGCGGTAATCGTAGCGGTCGTGGCGTGAACTTATTTTTTGAAATAAATGGAAATATTGGATGGTGATGTCCAATACCAATTTGCGTAAGCAAAGTATCTGTGGTAATCTGTGAAGATCAGTGGCTAAAAAAGATATTGATTGATATTTAGATATTAGTGGATATTGGGGAGGCGCATCAAGAAACCACCTTGCGCTCGTTGCGAAAATCGTAGCGGGCGTGGCGTGAACTAGCATTTTGAAATAAGGTGGAAATAATGTTGAAATAAATGGAAATATTGGATGGTGATGTCCAATACCAATTTGCGTCAGCAAAGTATCTGTGTTCATCTGTGAAGATCAGTGGCTAAAAAAGATATTGATTGATACTTGGATACTGATGGATATTGGGGGCGTATCAAAAAAACCTTGCGCTCGTTGCGAAAATCGTAGCGGTCTTGGCGTGAACTTATTTTTTGAAATAAGGTGGAAACAATGTTGAAATAATTGGAAATATTGAGCTTTGGTACCAAATACCAATTTGCGTCAGCAAAACATCTGTGGTAATCTGTGAAGATCAGTGTCGAAAAAAGATATTGATTGATATTTAGATATTAGTAAATATTGGGGAGGCGCATCAAGAAACCACCTTGCGCTCGTTGCGGTAATCGTAGCGGGCGTGGCGTGAACTAATAAATTGAAATAAGGTTGAAATAAAGTAGAAATAAATGGAAATAATGGATGATTGTGTCTAATACTAATTTGCGCCAGCAAAGCATCTGTGATAATCTGTGAAGATCAGTGTCGAAAAAAGATATTGATTGATATTTGGATATTTATGGATATTGGGGGCGTATCAAAAAAGTTTGCGCTCGTTGCGATAATCGTAGCGGGCGTGGCGTGAACTTATTTTTTGAAATAAGGTGGAATTAATGGGCTGTGGTTACAAATACCAATTTGCGTCAGCAAAACATCTGTGTTCATCTGTGAAAATCAGTGGCTAAAAAAAGATAGTGGCAAGACATCAAACGGGCAGAAGGATGGTGTAGGTCTTGCCTTTGGAGACATTCAGTTTCGTGGAGCGAAGCCATGGGTTGTGGATTTTTAAATCCTTGTAGCTGCTACCGTGTTTGATCGCCCAATCTGCCAAGTTAGGAATGGAACTCTGCACTTGTAGGGCTCTCAAGGTAGGAAGCTCATACAACTCCTCCTTTGGCAATTCAAACCCATAACGCTCAGAATTCTCAAAAAGCTCCTTAAATGCCACAATCCTGAAAATGTAGCGGCTCGTCTCCTCATTGAGCCACAAGTCGTAATAATTGTTGTGACGCTGCTCGTTCTTCCGTTTAGAAAGGCCGGAAATTCCCATATTGTAACTCGCGGCCACAGAAGTCCAATTCCCAAAATTAGCATAGGCCTTCTTCAAATACTTGCAGGCCGCTACGGTAGATTTTTCCAAGTGGTAACGTTCATCTACATCTTTGCTCACTTCAAGGTTATATTCCTTGGCCGTCGCATCCATAAACTGCCAAAATCCACGCGCTCCAGCCGGGGATACCACATTCAGCAAATTGGATTCCGCCATCGCTAGGTATTTGAAGTCCTCAGGAACACCATTTTCTTTCAAAATCTTCTCAATAGTCGGCAAAAACTTATTAGCCCGCTTCATCAACAAAATAGCATTGGACTCCCAATAGGCATTCACATAAATCTCTCGTTCAAAGCGCTCCCGAACCTCTGGGTCTTTCAAGGGAAGTTCTTCACCTGCGAAATTTACTTTATCAGGTAGGGAAAAAATATTCACCCGCTTATCGGGAATCGTTATCCGTATTTGATTGCCATCACTGGTATTGACTGTAAGCTGTGGCTGCTCGGAGGCCTCCTGCAAAAGCTTAAACTGAAAAAGCACTACCCCTATGAGTAGTGCGATCAAGGTATAAATCACTATAAGATGAAATCGCTGCAAGCTTAATAATTTGGTGTCAGTAAATACTTGGAATAGAAATCATCAATCACCTTCACAGCTTCTACTGCATCATCTACCACATAGAACAAATCTAAATCCGGCTCAGAAATGTATTTATAATCTTCCAAAAGGGTCTTCTTAATCCAGTCAATCAATCCTCCCCAAAACTCTCTTCCTACCAATACGATTGGGAAACGACCAATTTTGATGGTTTGGATCAAGGTCAATGCTTCGAATAATTCATCCAAGGTTCCAAATCCACCAGGCAACACGACAAATCCTTGGGAATATTTCGTAAACATCACCTTTCGCACAAAGAAGTAATCAAACATGATCATCTTGTCCGGGTCAATGTAGATATTTCCTTTGGCTTCAAAAGGTAGCTTGATACACAAACCAACGGACTTACCATTCTCCGAATTAGCTCCTTTGTTGGCTGCCTCCATGATCCCAGGACCTCCACCGGTGATCACTCCGTAACCATGACGCACCAATTTGGCCGAAATCTCTTCAGCCATGATATAATGCGGATGGTCAGCTGGGGTACGTGCCGAACCAAATACCGAAACGCACGGACCAATTTTACCAAGCTTCTCAAAACCCTCTACAAATTCGCTGATTACCTTAAAAATTACCCAAGAGTCCTGACTCTTGATTTCATTCCAATCACGCTCTTTGAACGCTTTACGTATTTTTTCTTCTCTCTTCTCCTCAAAATTCTCAAATCTGCTACTCATAGATATATTTTTTATGTTCAAATGTATAAAAATTCCTTGAATTCGTTGAAACCTCCATCTATTGACGGATTATTGAACGATTTTAGTTTTTAAAAGTTCGAATTTAGAAGTTTTTGAAGAACATCGAATTAAAAACAAACCGAAAAAAACCAGAGACTCTATAGTGTTATTTTTCATTACTTATGAAATCAAACCTTATGACATTAAAATACATATAATCCTCATTGTAGTTTTTATGGTATTCATTATTCATAGATAAATATAATCCATCCTTTCCAACAAAAGCTCTGTAAGAATCCACCTCAAAATCATGAAATTCAGTTTCTCCTAAATACTTAAACTTTTCATTGAATACCAATATCTTAAAATTGGGACGAACCACATGTAATTCATCAATGGGTAATGGGTAGATTTCAGGGTCCGCAGGCAAGTCAAAAAACCGTTCCGATAGAAAATAATATATTTACTATCACCGACTAAATTAAGAAACCTCAAATAAACATCTCTCATGAAGTTTTTATAGTGAATGTCTAAAAGTACCCTAATCCTGAAAGGAATAATTGGGTTTAAATATCTTGAAGATCTTTTAAAAATATACTTTCAAAGTAGGCTTCTGGGTAAAGCTGAAACTTTTCAAGACTTGCGTATGAGCTAAGGTTCTTTGTTGCCACCATGATCATGGTCGAAAAGTCTTCAGCCTCTTTCATCCGCTTATGTAGAACTTTAACCTAGAGGTTGAGTATTAATGCCACCCAAATATGGATTTTGAACCCCTTCTCACTGTCCGCCAAAAATATCTGTTTGAACTGTCCCTCTTTTCAAAGCAGGAATAGCGTGTATTAAATTGTTAAGGGGTTAAAAATTGATTTTCAAAAGTGAGTTGGAATGATTGGTTACTGACCAAATCCAATATATGTAGTCTACCGTTGCCTACATTTGAATTGGTATAGACTATTTTACTACTATCCGGTGACCATTCGGCACTATATGCGTTGCTTAATAGCATTGATTTTCTTTTTTCTGCAAGAAATAGAAGAAATGTCCTTACTATTGTATCGGGGCCATCTCCATTTGCGGTAAATAAAATCCGGTCTTTTCCGGTGGAAATTCTTAAATAACCCAGATAATGAAATGGATCTGAAAGTAGACCCAAAAGGTTTGTTTGCTCAGAAGTAACGTCTATTTTAAGGAGGTCGAATCGGATTGATCCTTTTCCATCCGGAACACCTCTATAAGAAATAATTTCATTCTCGTTATACCATTGAGGATCTCCAATATTTCCCGAATAAACTTGGCGGATTTCTTTTGTTTGCGAATCAAGAATCCAAATACCTTGAACTGAAGCTTTTTCAGGAGAAGTGTAACTTCTCCTGTATACTAAATTACTCGAAAAGCCTTCGAAGTTTGGTGAAAAATTTCTCCCTTCAAAGGTCAGTTGTTCTGAGCTGTCACCTTCCAATTCGGTGATCCAGATTTGGGCACCAAGGGAATAAGCAAGCCATTTGGAATCAGGGCTCCAGGCAGGATTTTGTCCACCGGGTATCCAAAAAGTGTTTTCACTGCCATCAGGCCTAATCCTGTAAATCCCTGTATAGTCGGTTCGGCTGTCCACATGATAATAGGCGATCCATTTGCCATCCGGGCTCCAGGAAGGTTCATAGTCAATCACTTCAAAATTAATGCATCCATCAATACATATAGGATCTTCCTCCAATACATTTGTGCAACAGATTAGCAGGCTAATAAAAATTACTATCCCAATTGAAAGGGTATATTTTTTATAAATCAAATATGCTTTGGATAATCCCATGGCAACTGAATTTTTGTGAGACCCATTAAAGAGGTACTTTTAAAATTAATTAAACTAATATAGTAATTAATTTAAAAAAAATAAATTCTAATTTTTTTTGATGAACTATTACTATCCAATGGGATCTTTATATTTTCAACTATCTGGTATGAAATAGAGATTTATCTGTACTGGTTTTAGATTCACAAGACAAAAAAATGACCGAGAGCAAACCTAAAAAAATATTTTTATATCAGGTTTCTGCATGATTCAAGTTCTTTACATTTAAAATTACGGAAGAATCACCCCCAAATAAAAAAACAGGGTACCTCAAACTATTTCATTTCAACTTATTTACAAAAGAAAAAATTTATTCAATTTAGCTGTACGAGGCGAGAGCCAAAATTTTGATAGTGGGTAATTTTTCTACCGACGATTATTGGAAGTGGGTTAAAACCCACACTCCTAAGTGGCTTACTATTCCGGCCAATGTGTTAAAACCCATGGCAATTGATTGGTTCTACATACGTATTTTTTCTCCAACCTGTTAGCTTTCCTGGATTTTTAGTAGGTTAAAACCTACAAAAGAGGAATGTTTTTAAAGAACAATTCAAGTAATTACACGCCCTTAAATTATTTCGCCGCAAGGCATATTTCAACTTTATATCGCGCTAGCATATTTCATTTTTCTCGCTTCTCATCTCCTGATTCTAAACTCTCGCTTCTCGCCTCTCGGTTCTCATCCACTAGCTTCTCCTCTTCTCCCTCAATAAACTGTCGCTGAATCTCATCCTCTTGCTCAACTACCGCTGATTTTTGGTTCTCCTCCTCTTTGAAAAACCTACCTTGGAAAATTAAAATGATAGCTACTCCTACAAAAATGGAAGCATCTGCAATATTAAAAATCGGCCATAAGGCAGTATAACTACCACCCACGAATGGAATCCAAGTTGGCAGATAACCTTCCCAAATATCGATGTAAAACATGTCGATTACTTGTCCATGAAACCAAGGAGTTGGTGCATTAAAGGGCGCATTATTGAACCAAACACCGTAAAAAATACTGTCTATCAGGTTACCAATAGCCCCTCCCAAAATCATGGAGATACAGACGATATATAACGCATGCATTTTTTTCTCAATGATGCTGTAGAGGTAGTAGCCAATCCCAAACATCGCTACCAAACGAAAACTTGTCAACAATAACTTACCATATTCGTGGCCAATCTGCATACCAAAGGCCATGCCTGGATTGGTGGTATAGTGCAATTTAAACCAATCCCCAAAGACTTTGATCTGTCCAGGTGTGCCAAAATCCATTTGGTAATGGACAATCAACTTCACCACTTGGTCAAGCACAATTACGAGTAAGGCAATGCCAAAATATTTTAAATACTTCATGGATTTCAATTGAAAGCTACAGATTTAAGGATTTTTTGCCAATCCCCCAATCTGTAGCCTTGATTTATTTGTGTTAAGCTTTGGTAACCTTTACCTGCAATTCGAAATCATCCATATCCAGTGCTATCGCACCTTCCACTTGGTCTCTGACTTCCAACGTCAAAGCTTGGGTTTCGGTTTGGATATAGCCAGCAAAGTTTTGAATCGCCGCATCGATGAGTGCTTCCTGTTTGCCTACTTGGATGTGAATCTTATCCTGCACTTCCAATCCCATGTCTTTTCGGAGATTCTGAACGCGGTTGACCAAATCTCTGGCAATCCCTTCCTGCTTCAATTCTTCAGTTAAGGTAATGTCCAATGCCACAGTCAAACCTTCGTCCGTAGCAACTGACCAACCTGGAATATCCTCGGAACTGATCAATACTTCTTCCAATAACAATTCGATCTCTTCTCCATCTGCAGGAACCATAATCTTGCCCTGCTTTTCGATGGTATTGATTTCTTCTTGTCCCCAGGATTTGATAGCCGCAACGACAAATCGCATTTTTGGTCCCAACTTTTTACCCAACACAGGTAAATTAGGCTTGGCATTCTTCACCAAGATACCGGAAGTATCGTCGATGTATTCTACCATCTTAATATTCACCTCAGACTTTATCAATTCCTCCACGTGCATGATCTGACGCTTGGTCTGCTCATTCAAGACAGGAATCATGATGCGCTGCAAAGGCTGTCGTACCTTGATGCCGATGTCTTTGTTTTTTCTCAAGGAGTGTACCAAGGAACTGATGCGCTGTGCCATATCCATGCTGGCTTCCAATTCTTGATCAATCAAGTCACTTGCTGCCGACTTCCAGTCCGTCAAATGAACCGACTCTAACGCATCGCTGGTGGATGCCGTCAGATTTTTGTACAACCAATCTGCATAGAAAGGCGCAAAAGAAGACATCAACTGTGTGATGCTCAATAAGCATTCGTACAAGGTCTCGTATGCTGCCTGCTTATCCTCATTCATCTCCCCTCTCCAGAATCGTTTCCTGGCTAGGCGAACGTACCAGTTGGACAAGTGATCCACGGTAAAGTTCATGATCGCACGGGTAGCTTTGGTGGCATCGTAATTGTCCATCGCGCCTTCCACTTCTGCAATCAAGGACTGCAACTTGGAAATGATCCACTGATCCAATTCGGCACGCTTAGCTACAGGGATGGAGGCATTTGTGTCGTAGACAAAAGCATCCAAATTCGCATACAGCGCAAAGAAGTTATAGGTGTTTTGAAGCGTACCGAAGAATCTGCGCTGCACCTCCACGACACCATCCAAATTGAATTTCAAATTATCCCAAGGGTTGGCATTGCTGAGCATATACCAACGCAAAGCATCCGGTCCGTATTCTTTCAAGGTCTTGAACGGATCAATCGCATTGCCCAATCGCTTGGACATTTTGTTGCCGTTTTTATCCAACACCAGACCATTGGCAATCACATTTTTGAATGCTACCGAGTCAAAGAGCATTCCTGCAATCGCATGCAAGGTAAAGAACCAGCCTCTTGTTTGGTCCACACCTTCGGCGATGTAATCTGCTGGATAGTTGGCTTGGAAGATGTCTTGATTTTCGAATGGATAATGCCACTGCGCATACGGCATGGCACCCGAGTCAAACCAAACGTCAATCAAATCCGGCTCTCGGAACATTTTCTCTCCCGTAGAAGAAACCAAGACCACATCATCCACATAGGGCCTATGCAAGTCCATTTCTTTGCCTTCCCAAGGAGATTTTTCCATCACACCAGCAGCTATGGCTTTGTCCATCTCGGCTTGCAACTCCGGTACGGAACCAATGCACTTTTCTTCCGAACCATCTTCTGTTCTCCAGATCGGCAGGGGAGTTCCCCAGAATCGGGAACGGCTCAGGTTCCAATCCACGAGATTTTCCAACCAGTTTCCAAAACGACCCGTACCGGTAGCTTCAGGTTTCCAATTAATGGTCTTGTTGAGAGCTACCAACTTATCCTTGTAGGCAGTAGTTTTGATAAACCAGCTTTCCAAAGGATAGTACAAGATTGGCTTATCTGTTCTCCAGCAATGCGGGTAGCTGTGTTCGTATTTTTCGACCTTGAAGGCCTTGTTTTCATTCTTTAAAATGATAGAAATGATGATATCCGTATTCTTGTATTCCTTGTTGGATTCATCATCATTGGTGTAATTTTTTACAAAGAAATCATCCGGACCAAACTCCTTGTGGGCGCTGATTGCGTGTTCCTTCATTTTAGCAGCTAAATATGTGCCTACTACAGACAAAAATTTACCCTGCTTATCCACCACAGGAACTTCGTTGCCTGCTTCATCTTTTACAAAAACGCCCGGAATGTTATTTTGCACCAAGGTACGGAAGTCATCTGCACCAAAAGCTTTGGCCAGGTGAACGATACCCGTACCATCTTCTGTAGTCACATAATCACCTGCTACAACCGTAAAGGCAGGATGAGGAAGGTTCAGTTCTGCAATTGGGAATAACTGTTGATATTCCAGCCCAAGTAAATCCTTTCCTTTGAACTCCTCCACGATTTGGTAAGGAATCAATTTGTCTCCGCCTTTAAAATCCTCCAATGCCTTATCTGCTGCCTTTGGGTTGAAATAGGCGCTCATTCTGGCTTTTGCCAAAATTGCAAACATCGGCTCGAAGGTATAGGGATTGAAGGTTTGGACCTTTACATAATCCAGGTTTTCTCCCACTGCAAGGGCAGAGTTGGACGGTAAGGTCCAAGGAGTAGTCGTCCAAGCCAGGATATAGGTATTTTCCTGATTTTTGAGTTTAAACTGCGCCGTGATGGAGGTATCCTTCACATCCCGGTAGCAGCCCGGTTGATTGAGTTCGTGCGAACTCAGCCCTGTCCCCGCAGCAGGAGAGTAGGGCTGAATGGTGTAGCCTTTGTACAACAAGTCTTTTTTGTACAATTGCTGCAAGAGGTACCACAGGGATTCGATATAGTTGGCCTCAAAGGTGATGTATGGATCATCCAAATCCACCCAATAGCCGATTTTTTCGGTGAGGTCATCCCATTCATTTTTGAAACGCATGACTGTCTCGCGGCATTTGCGGTTGTATTCCTCTACGGTGATTTTCTTGCCGATATCTTCCTTGGTGATCCCCAATTCCTTTTCTACCTGTAATTCTACCGGCAAACCGTGCGTATCCCATCCTCCTTTACGCTTTACTTGGAAGCCTTTCAAGGTTTTGTATCGACAAAAAATATCCTTCAAGGTACGCGCCATCACATGGTGAATACCGGGTGTACCATTAGCAGAAGGTGGTCCTTCAAAAAAAGTGAAGGTTTCAGCCCCTTGTCGTTGGGTGACAGACTTATTGAATATGTCGTTTTCTTTCCAGTATTGGAGGATACTTTCTCCTATCTGTGGATAATCTACTTGCTTAAACTCCTGGTATTTTTTCACAGTCTTCTATAGCTTGATGGGGATTGGCCCCAAGATAATTACAATGTACACCTGCAAAGGACTGGACAAGCCTTTGACACAGCCGCAATTAGTGCAGTATAACACTCGAATGCGGGCACAAAGTTAAGAGATTTTACAGGATTGGAGAGAAATTATTGGGAATTGTGAGGAGAAGCGGTTGCAATAGAGAAAAATAAAGAAATTAATCAAAGCCCCCACAAGCTAACTCCAAATAACTCCTTGACTTTGGTTCTGTTTTTTAGAAATTCTTGGTAAACCAACGGATCATCCAAGACTAACCTTGTTCCGTTACAGAAATATTGAGATTGGTTGGTAGAACTCATTAAAGAAGATTGAAACTCTATGACTTCTTCTGAATTATACCTATAAAGAATAACAGCACTTTGTGGGATATTTTTTATTGATTCGAAACGTGATTTGAACCATGGCATCTTTTCTAATGATTCAATATCTCCACATTTTATGCTTGTAATATCTTCTGAGTTATCCACACATGAAACTATTAGCATAATGATTGCAATTGAAATTAACTTTAAAAGTCTAATCTTTTGGATATTTTTGATTATTTGAATTAAATTTTTCATACTTCATAAAACGAGGTGCCATAATTCAACTATATAAATCTCAGTATAATATCCAAATATCACAAATCCACAATATGCTTGACCTCAACAAGTTGGATAAAATTTTACTTTTCCAAGCCCCAAAAACCAAACATTATTCTAAAGCCTTAGGTCACCCCCCCCTTAAAAACAAACTAATTGATAAGCATTAATTCATTTTTCGGAATTAAAAACTTTTTTCATAGTTTTTTGAAAAAATTTTGGGTGCAATTTTTACTGGTTAGAAAAAAAAGCCTGCTTTTCCTGAGGTTGGCTAACGAACACAGATAAATAGGATTTTCAATCCTGTCTGTCTTTAAGGAAAAAGAATTACAAATTCTTTCTATCTATACTCGAAATTAAAAATTTCGAGTAGCGGCTCCTCGGCCTAAAAGGTAGGAATATCTTAGAAATGGGTACAGCACATTTCATGATGTAGCGAGTATGAATGCCGGGCCTGAAAGGCACGAATAGGGATTATTGACATTTAGCTGAGTCAAAAGAAATGTTTTATAGGTTGTAAGTTTAATTCTAAAGAAATTGACTTTAGGTGGAAGACATGCTTGAACCTATGGAGAAAAAATTAAAGGGGAACTACAACAGTTCCCCCTTCTTCTAAAAATTTGAATTAGACTTTAATCAATCAGAATTTGTTCTCTTATTAATTCCCCATCCACCATTACATGGATAAAGTAAACACCCTTTTTCAGGCTTCTGACATCGAAAACAATTTTTGAACCTTCCCTATAACCTTTGGCCATTTCCCTACCTTCTGAATTTAGCAAGGTGGCGGACTCAATAGCTGGTGCATCTTCCTTAGAAACATCTGCTGTGACAGGCATCATTTCTATATTTAAGATATCACTGGTAGGATTAGGATAAGCTACCATAGCAAAAGAGCTTGGGCACCCCCATGTCTGTCTCGTTAGGAAGAAATTGTAGTTGGCACCTTGTCCACAAGAATTGGAAGCCCTTGCGGAGATAGTAATGGACGACATGTGGGACGGAAAAGTAAAGTCCATCGTATTGTTTCCGATCCAATGAGGAACACCCGAAGGAACTGTCCAGGTGGCTGTTCCTACATTTCCACCGACAGGAGTGACATTTAGAAAATGGTTGCCCGGACATAAGGATACATTCTGACTTGGAAAAACAGGCTGATTGTTAACCCCCATATTGGTTATATGGGGCGTGCCGACCCATACCGTTCGGGAGGACGAAGCTGTACCACAACCATTGGTGATATTGGCAGTGATTGTTATTGGTCCATTATAATTGTTGAGACGTGTGGCTGATCCGGTGGAACTGTTAATGCTTAAGCCTGATGGATTAGATGATACCCACGAAACGGTGGAACCTGTCGGTAAAGTGCCCACAGAAAATCCACCTGTCGTGCAGATAAGGGAATTGCCGTGAATATTAACCGCCCCGGAAAGAGCCCTGCACACATTGAGCCTTCCAAAACCCAGTTCATTGCTTCTACCGTTGGTATACACATATCCACCTACCTCATCTGCGGTCTGGGTAAGAATATTGAATACCTCCATCTGCGTTAACCCCGGCCGGACCGAAAGGACCAAAGCTGCAGCAGCTGCCACTTGGGGACAGGCAGCAGAAGTTCCTCCAAACCTTGCAGTGAAGTCCAGATGCTGTGCCCCAGTATTGGGAAGGACGGAACCTAATGGAGGCAAAGGGCTGGCATTAAAACAATCTCTTTCCTTTACTGGATTATAACCCGGTGTACCTGGGATATCTATAGTATAAACTTCTCTGGTTTCTGTAGGAATCTGACAAGAATATGCCCTATGTGAAGGAGCAACTATATCAATCATTTGATTATTATGCGAACCGGGATTACTAGTAGGACTATAATTGGCCTGTAAATCATCCCTGTCCGAAGCACCAACTGTCAAAACTCCGGGAACAGTCACATTTGCAGGGAATAAAATTACTCCTGGATTTGGAACAGGAGCAGCATGGTGTGCCGTATTGCCGGCTGCAAAGACAACAACAGAACCCAATCCACCTCTTCCAAGGGTAGTTGCCCTAAGTATGGCAGCTCTTATTGCAGGGAAAAAAATTTGGATTTATACTTTCATAATTCCAGCTATTTGATAAAATATGGGCTCCATTTTCATAGGAAAAATCAATTGCCTCTGCAACTTTTGTTATTGATGCATTTTTAATCCTAATTGGCATTATTTTTACCCCTGGAGCAATACCTGAAATCCCTATATTGTTGTTTTGGGTAGCGGCTATGATTCCCGCACAGGCATTACCGTGGTTGTCATCCCCTGTTGGAGAGGGATCGTTTTCGTTACCATTACCGAAGTTACTTCTGTTTAGCCGAACTTGTCGGGTATTGGGAAGATCTACGTGGTTGGAAGTAACTCCCTCATCAAGAATTGCAACGATGATATTTGAACTACCGGTGGTAACAGTCCAGGCTTCGGGGGCATCAATATCTGCATCGGCAGTACCGAAACGCCCATCTGCAATTTGCTGCCCGGTATTGTGGAGATAAAATTGGTTATTGTAATAAGGATCATTGGCAGCTTGATGGAAAACAATATCCGCATAGAAATCAGGGTGACTGTAATAAACCAATCCACTTTCATAATATAAATTGGCCATGGACAATGCATCTGTACCTCTAGGAACTTGCAGAAGCAAATAGTGTTCATTAGCTTTAATAACCTCCACCTTATTTTCAGTATTCAGTTTATGTAAGGCTTTTATCGAAACATTATCTTTTAATTCAATGATAAACCTATCAGTAAATCCCATTTCCACACCTTCTACGGATTTATATATGGGATTAATGGAAGCTACATCTTCTCTGTTTCCCAAATCTTTTTGGATTTTAACTGATTCAGTACCCCGGGTTTTCAAAACAATAGTACTATCATCTCTCCAGTCAATCTCATTCTCTTTAAGATCAGGGAATTCTGACAGTAATAACCTGCTATCAGACTTTTTATTGATAGTAAACTGTACAATGATTTTATCCTCCACTTCCGACAAAAATATTTTTTCATCGTAGGCATAATAGAACCTATCTTGGGTCTTGTTCAATAAATTGGCTGCAACTATTACGCCCAATCCCAAAACAATCAGAAATTTAAAAATCGTTTTCATAAGGCTGAATTTTGAATTGGATTAATTTTAATTCTTCGAAGCTTTAACTACAATCACCTGATTAAATAACCATTGCTTGATAAAGTCAGCCATATTAAAGTCTGCCCGACATCTATTAATTTGAAGTTCATGTTCTAAAGCTTTTCGATAGGTAACCTTGATTGGATAATTCTTTATCAAGGAATCGGGATAATATAAGAATTCAGGAAAGTAGGCTGAACCACCGGAATACCTGAATTCATGCTCCGGTATAGTGTAAAGCGGCCTATTTGGATTAAGCCCAACTGGCGCAGGCATTGTGAATTTCTTAGGGGAAAGGCTGTAAGTGGCAATGGTATCAGAAAAATCGTTGGAAATGATCACATAGCCAACCCTATACTGATGATTGATGGTACAGGGATTAAATCCAACTATAAAACCATCCATTTCAAATGTTTCAAAGTCCTCTTTTTCTACACAGGCCAATTGAATCAAAAAGACAAGTACCATAAACACGTATTTCAAGAAACGATTTTGGATATTTTTGATTATTTGAATTAAATTTTTCATACTTCATAAAACAAGGTGCCATAATTCAACTGTATAAATCTCAGTATAATATCCAAATATCACAAATCCACAATATGCTTGACCTCAACAAGTTGGATAAAATTTTACTTTTCCAAGCCCCAAAAACCAAACATTATTCTAAAACCTTAGGTTACCCCCCCCCTAAAAACAAACTAATTGATAAGCATTAATTCATTTTTCGGAATGAAAAACTTTTTTTATAGTTTCTGGAAAAATTTTTGGGTGCAATTTTAACCACCTACTTCTTTCCAACAAACCGATAAGCAATCCCCAATTGAAGGGCAAGATTCCTATAACAGATTTCATCCTGAATATCATAAGTGATGGATGCAGCCAACGTATTGGTCCAATAGTCATGAGGATGGTCAGAACGGAGGTAGGTGGCTGAAAGGTTCATGCTTAGATTTTTAGAAATTGGATAAGCTAGCTTGGTTTCCAGTCCATAGGCGAATTCCCTTAAGCTAGTTGGTACTGGACCGTCAATGGGATAAGGTCTTCTATTGATTTCGGCGCTCTCGGAAATTTGAAAGAACCAGGTATAAAAAGGAAACTCCAAATTATTTATCCCTGCTAATCCAGTAAATCGAACTTCAAGACGATTAATTGGCAAACGATATCCTACCCCCAAGAAGTACAAATTAGCACGATAAGGATCACTTTCAAGTCTTCCTGGTACTTCAAATGGCACTCCATTTAAATCAATTTGGGATTTAAAATTGGCATCGTAATAGATCTGCTGTGGACGAGTGTCTATGGAATGGTGGGTTTTTAGATAATTTAGGCTCAGAAAAACCGAAGAAGTGAGATGATAGGTCAAGTGAAATCCAAGACTATAACCCAATTCGGCCTGCCCTCCTTCATTTTTGAGAAATCCCTGAAATCTCCTAGGACTAGAGCCTGATGGAACTGGTTCCAGCGATGGAGCGATAGAAATTGCATTGAATTGAGCAACCGGTACAGCCAATCCACCGGAAAAGCCTAATTCGATTTTTTCGAAGATTTTTGTTTGAGAAAAAGAAACAACTGAGATGATGAAAATTAGGATTATTGTTAAGAATATTTTTTTCATTTTGTTAGCTTGTAAGATATCCCACCTGATGCAGTAAATACTTTAAAATTTATTTCATCCTTAATTTCAAAATTTCGTGACCCCACTAGGGGCACAGTCCAATACTCGTGGCTATGGTCTGATGTTAAATATTTAAATTTAAGATTAATTCCGATTCTATTCGAGATGGATTTTTCTATTCCAACACCCAATCCGTATAGGAGTGCGGGTAACTTATCAGGGACAGAACGCTCTGCAAAAGAAGCAGGACGCAAAATTGTAATTGGCCCGGGGGAGTCAAATGTCCAAGTGTAAAATGGAAAAACCATATGATTAACTCCTGCATATGCCTCGCCAAAAAAGGACCAGGCCCCTATGACTTTACGATAGCCAAAACCACCATACCAACCATTAGCTTGATAATTTTCTGATTCGAGCGAACCCAAAATCTGAAATTCATTCCCAAATGAATCCGCTCTGTCCTGTAAATTAGCTACAAAATAGTCCTCCTGCGGGCTAACATCTACTGGGTTTGTAAACCTTGAATAGTTAAGTGAGAAATAAAATGAGGGAGAAATAGTGTATGCTAGAGTTATACCTAAACTGGCTCCGGTTTGAGCCTGCCCTCCTTCCTTCTTTACAAATCCTCTAAATTCTCGATATGGATTTTCCTGATTAAAATTTTGATCCAAGGAGGGCTCAACGGATGAATTGGAAAATGCTCCTATAGGAATACTTGAGCCTACTTCAATTTCCAGCCGAAACTTATTTAGTAGTTCCTGTTGAGAAAAACAGGTAGTATTTACTAAACAATAAAATCCCAGAAGCAAATAAATCTTATTCATTTTTCATCAATCTAGATTCCAAAATCCATCATGCCCGCAATTTTGGGCATTGACTTTAATTGCCAAGAAAACTAAAAATGTAATAAAAAGTAGCTTCTTCATAAAATAAAATTTTAACTAACTTACTAATAAAGTATTTGTCATCAAACTGATTTCCAGCTTTTTTTGAACAAAAATTAATTTCAAAATTTATCTCACACAATGACTTGGGGAAATTTTCAAAATTGGTTAAAAATTAATCAATGACCCATGCAGAACGACTGATCATTGAAACGTATTCTGAGCTTTTGTAAAGTTTAAGCATAAAAAAAATATTAGCGCTTGTAGAACGTTTTACGAAATCTAAAAGGAAAGTTGAAAAGTCTAAACTAAAACGAATAATTACTTAATCATTTGGTTTAGATGATAATGAACTCATGTCCTACCTCAAGCCATTCCTCAATTTCAAAATAATAGACTCGGGATTGGGCGATTCAGCAAACTTACCTGATAATTCTACATATACATCCTCATTAATTGCCTTGGCCCTCGGTATAAAATACTTTGAAAAATAAATGGGATAAATTTTTAATCCGCTCATATCAAACGTAGTTACATGGTAGAACCCATCCTGTCCATTACGATAGACCAATAGAAATTTATTTTCATCTAGTAGCTCAACATTGATGATTCTATCTTCAGTAGTCAATGGAAGGACGCCTTGAAACAACTTTTGTGTACTGCCTGGATTATAGAAGTAAAATCTCCTGCTTTCTTTGTCTATCAATACGATAGTAGCATCCTTAAAATGATACCCTGTTGGGAATAGACCAAGGTGATATCGGGTCTATCTATCAAAGACCTGTACAAGGTGTCCTGCCTGAATGCATCAAATACCAACTCTTGCGCAAAAAGGCTATTTTCGGTCAAAAATATGTTTAACAGTCGTAAACGAGTCATTAACCCGAGCTACCTTTTGTTGACTTCTATCCAAAATAAAATAGTCTTCGTCAAATTCTCTTACGGGTGCATCTATGGTATAGATACCCAAGGATTCAAAAAGATCAATGCTGACATATGTCAGACTCTTATCTGTACCTTCTGATGAAGGCTCATTTGTAGAACATGCAGAAATAATTAAGACAAAATATACAATGTTACGCATCACACTTTCTAAATTTTAATCAACCCATCCTTTTTTCTTCTATCCAATTCAATAAAAATTTTATCCCTGCAATTTTAAAAATTATTTTTAAATTTGCAGGGATGATAGAGCGATTTATTTATACAGAATTTGAGTTTTCGGTATCCAATTTTCCGGTAACGGGAATTATTGGGCCAAGGCAGGTAGGAAAAACTACCCTAGCAAAAAACTTTGCTTACCAAAAACCTTTTGTTTATTTGGATTTGGAGAAGCTGTCAGACATCAACAAACTCAATGACCCCGAGCTATTCTTTAATTCTATCGCAGACCATACGGTAATACTGGATGAGATTCAACACAAACCCGAGTTATTTCCTTTGATACGATCATTGGTGGACGAACATCGCGTGCCAGGGAGATTTATAATTTTGGGTTCTGCATCTCCCGAACTGCTAAAGCAATCTTCCGAAAGCTTGGCTGGTAGGATAAATTATATGGAAATGTTTCCCCTTAACCTGTTAGAGTTGGACAACACCGTTTCGCAAGAAGATTTATGGGTTTATGGGGGATTTCCAGAACCGATTTTAAATGGAGGAAAAAAATTTATCCAACGCTGGTGTAGGAGTTTCATCAATAGCTACATACAGCGGGACTTACCATCACTTGGACTTCCTGCCGACCCTAGTATTTCTAGACAATTGATGGTAATGATGGCTTCTATCAATGGCTCTACGCTTAACTACAGCATGTTGGCCAAGTCTCTTGGTCTTAGCATGCCCACTGTCAAAACCTACTTGAGCTATTTTGTCAATGCATTTCTAGTTACCGAACTTCCAGCTTGGTATGTAAATATTCGAAAGCGGCTGGTGAAATCTCCCAAGCTTTATTTGAGAGACAGTGGTATGTTACATTACCTACTGGGTATCAATGATAGAGATTCCCTTTTTGGAAATATCGCTGTTGGTGCTTCGTGGGAATCATTTGTTATTCATCAGGTTCGGTCTGTGCTGCACATTGATGATGAAATCTACTACTACAGAACTCAAGATGGTGCTGAAATAGACCTTTTGATTCGTAGAGAGAACCGATGGTTTGCAGCAGCGGAGATCAAGCTTAGTCTTTCTCCCAAACTGACCAAGGGAAGTTATCTTGCTATGGATGACCTAGGGATTACTAAGCTATTTGTCATTACACCTGGAGAAAGCCGATACCTCTATGAATCAACTATTGAAGTCATCGGATTGAAGGATTTTCTTTTGGTAATAGCAAATTAATCTTCAATTATTAGATTTTGCACACTTTTAAGTCGCTTAGAAAGTGGTGGATAATTGATAGTTGTTTTTTCCATTTCACGATTTGTGATCTCATTTAATTTCAAAAGTGTATTACAGTAATCTTCTTTACCCACCATGTTGGCAGCATACCTGTCTGCCTCCAATTCAAACTTTTTCTGGACAAACCCCGGTATAACAATTAAAAGCAAGCCCAAAAGGCAACCATGGATTGCCACCATAGCACCTTCTGTATATTCACCAAACGTGGCAAACAATGGGTAAAGCAAATAGGATGAAATCATAAAAATCGCAGATGCTGAAATGTTGGCTAGATATGCTCGAAACATATGGTTCTGATCTAAGTGTCCGATCTCATGGGCTAGTAGATTCTGCATGTGATTTTCATCCATTTTCTCTAAAAGTCCCTTGCCAATCAAAATGGATTTACTTTTTCCATATAGTCCAGTTGCGTAGACATTGACAATTTCCTTATCCAATATGTATACAAAGTAATCTCTATCAAAACGCTCCTTTATTACTTTTTCAAAATAGGGGCTCCTTCTACTAGATCGATCAAAAAACGCATAGAAATAGGGCTTGATAAGAAAATCAAAACTCATGACCAAAGGCACAAGAAGGAAAGCCCCAATAAGAAAAAGATAAAATTTTTTATCAACGAAACCTTCAATTATTAAAAACGAAGTCATTAACAAGCATAGAAAAATGAACTCAACAAGTAATGCTCGCAGATCGAGTATTTCTTTCCAAAAGACTTTTTTTGCTGAAAAAACAACCATAATCCTTCTTATCAACACTATGGTGAGCGCAAGAAAGCTCCCTTTAAACAGAATTTCGGGTATGATAAACATAAATAGATGTCATAATACAAAAACTTTATACGATATAATCTCAAACTAAAGTTGGGTTTTTCATGTCAAAAAAAAGAATTTTAACGCCCCCCAGAATTGGATTTTTACTATCTATAATTCAGATTTTTAACAAAATTTTATCCGTAATCGCAGAATTCATTAAAATTTAGCGATTATAATCGCTGATTTTATATAATTTTTGCGATTTCAGGAGGGTAGGATAGATATATCATAAAAATTGGTAGCTTTAAAGTAGTCATTACATTTCCCAAAACCACCTTCTCAAATGAAAAAATCTATCCTCCACCCAGACCATCGCCAAGAACTACTAGACAGAGTTGCCAAGCTTGAAGCAGGAGACCAAGGGCATTGGGGAAGTATGCAGGTGGAAGAGATGCTGGCACATGCTCGGGAGGTAGCGGCGGCTGTATTGAAATCGCCCAAACCTGAGAAGAAAGCAAACTTCAAGCAGGTGCTAGGCAAATACTACTTTTTTTATTTCAAAAAAGAATTTCCCAAGCTGGTCAAAGGACCTAAGCGCTTTGATATGAAAGGGAAAGTGGATCAGGGAAAATTTCAAGAAGAAAAGCAGGGCTTACTCGATACCCTACAAGCCTTCGGGAGCATCAGCCACCAACTTCAAGGTTTTCACCCCTTCTTTGGACCGCTGAGTCACAAGGAGTGGGGTATACTGGTGTGGAAACATACCGATCATCATTTGAGGCAATTCGGAGTGTAGGGGGTTCTCGCGGAAGGCGCGGAAGACGCGGAAAAATAGAAAGGAAAATTCAGGATTGTTTTTGGGGAAGAAGCATCCTTGGAGTATGTAACGAAAGGGGCGTTAGCCCTGTGATCTTCGCAGTAAGCATTGAACGTTAGCAATTAGAGGGGCGTAGCCCTGATGTCTTAACTATTTCCGGATTGGTTTTTTGACAAAGATTGGGAATGTGATGATCGCGGATTGAAACAGATAGGTTTGTTGTCGCAAAGTGGGGGTTGGCTCGCGGAAGGCGCGGAAGACGCGGAAAAATAGAAAGGAAAATTCAGGATTGTTTTTGGGGAAGAAGCATCCTTGGAGTATGTAACGAAAGGGGCGTTAGCCCTGTGATCTTCGCAGTAAGCATTGAACGTTAGCAATTAGAGGGGCGTAGCCCTGATGTCTTAACTATTTCCGGATTGGTTTTTTGACAAAGATTGGGAATGTGATGATCGCGGATTGAAACAGATAGGTTTGTTGTCGCAAAGTGGGGGTTGGCTCGCGGAAGGCGCGGAAGACACGGAAAAATAGAAAGGAAAATTCAGGATTGTTTTTGGGGAGGAAGCATCCTTGGAGTATGTAACGAAAGGGGCGTAGCCCTGTGATCTTCGTAGCAAGAATGGAGGTTTGGAATAAGAGGGGCGCTAGCCCTGATATCTTGAGGGGCATCCGGGTGATTTTTTTTGACACCGATTGGAAATAGGATTATCACAGATTGTCACAGATATTTTTTGCTATCGCAAAGTTGGAGCTAGCTCGCAGAAGGCGCGGAAGACGCGGAAAAATTGGAAGGAAAATTCAGGATTGATTTGGGGGAGGAGACTTCCTTGGATTATGGAACAAAAGGGGCGTAGCCATGTCATCTTCGTAGAAATATTAACATCTGATGACCTTTCAGGGGCGTTAGCCCTGTGATCTTCGTAGTAAGCATTGAACGTTAGCAATTAGAGGGGCGCTAGCTCTGATGTCTTAACTATTTCAAGATTGTTTTTTTGACACAGATTGGGAATGTGATGATCGCGGATTTACACAGATATTTTTTGCTGTCGCAAAGTGGGGGTTGGCTCGCAGAAGACGCGGAAAAATTGGAAGGAAAATTCAGGATTGATTTGGGGGAAGAAGCGTCCTTGGAGCATGGAACAAAAGGGGCGTAGCCATGTGATCTTCGTAGAAATATTAACATCTGATGACCTTTCAGGGGCGTAGCCCTGTGATCTTCGTAGCAAGAATGAAGGTTTGGAATAAGAGGGGCGCTAGCCCTGATATCTTGAGGGGCATCTGGGTGATTATTTTTGACACAGATTTGAAATAGGATTATCACAGATTTACACAGATAGGTTTGCTGTCGCAAAGTGGGAGCTGGCTCGCAGAAGGCGCGGAAGACACTGAAAAATAGGAAAGAAAATTCAGGATTTATATCGAGGAAGAAAGAGCCTTGGAGCATGGAACAAAAGGGGCGTAGCCATGTCATCTTCGTAGAAATATTAACATCTGATGACCTTTCAGGGGCGTTAGCCCTGTGATCTTCGTAGTAAGCATTGAACGTTAGCAATTAGAGGGGCGCTAGCCCTGATGTCTTAATTGTTGGTAACTAACCCATGTTTCCTTCATAAAAGTGTGTAATTGCACATTTTTTCCTTTGAAAAAGTGAGGCAAGATACATTTTAATGAAGGAAAACTAATTATGGTATTTGTATAGTTGAAAATATTATGCCGATGTCAAAGAAAACCTATGAAGATAAATTTGATTTAAAACCCATATCAATCTAATACAGCTCTATTTGGAAATATATGCCTAAATCAAAAGAAAAATCATTTTTTTAGGTTTTCAGCTCAAGTTTTGGGGGCTTTATCACCTTTTCTTGTTATTCCCGAGAGAGCATTCTTTTTTTGTTCCGTAATCAAACTTTATAGTTATGTCCGGTTTTCTGAAATGCTCGGTTTTCTTGTTGGCCTTATCTTTCTTTCAGGGAGCAGGCCATGCACAGACCATTGATTTGGATGAAGAAGAAGGAATGGATTTTCCTGTTCTTTCAGAAAGAGGTACCTATTACTATATCACGCCCATGGGAACATTTGGATTACAGCTGGGCCATCAGGCCATGCAGAGAAGGCTGGATAATTCCTTTGGTCTCAAAATGAACAGGTTCACGGACTACTCAGGCATAGGAATAGGATGGAGAAGGAATTTGATGTTTTATAATTTCAATTTCTACTTCCCCGCTATTGCCTCTATAAATTTTGACAGGTCTTCAACTGGTTCGACGATCATAGAATCCAGAGATTTTTTTGGGGACTTTTCAATAGGCAGAGCTATAGTGGCCAATAACCATCATTTTATCATTTTGAGAGCTGGCTTGGGAGTCGTGGGGAGAGAATTAAGCATCACCCAATATGATGGCAGCAGCTTTGATTTCAACAATTTCCGTACAGGAAATGGGCAGGCCTGGCCAAGATTAGAACACATTTCAGGTACTTTAGACTTAGGACTGGAATACTTGCCAAGGGCTTTGAGGGCAGTGTCAGCCATGGAGAGCATACAGCTGGGATACAAGACCGGAATCGGCTCGCCAAGGTGGAGATCTTCTGATGCTCCATTACTCAACTCGTTTGGTGACAGGGTTTCATTTATTTATCTGAAGGCAGCTGTGGTTATCTCAAGAGAGCGCTGACATGATTTGGTATTCGATGGCAAAGTGGATTCTTGTTTTTATTCCCCTATTCTTTTATGTAGAAAGCTCTCAAATTTCTAATAAAGAAAAGGAGGCTATTTTGGTGGTATACGTCAAGCCAAGCCTTAATTTTTCTTCATTCAGGCTTTTGCTGGATGAACGGGAGGTCCTTCCAGAAATCAGGAGAAATACATACTACGTCATCAAAACCACACCGGGAAGAGTCAAACTGGAGACGAAGGGAGCAACATTGAGAAACCTGACTGAAAATAAATCTTATAGTCTTACCTTGGAAGCCGGAAAAACCTATTACCTCGAAGCCATCAGGGAATATCAGGTATTGATGAGTACGCTTCACTTGGTAAGAAGGCCGCAACAAACAGGGGAATTGGCCATAGAAAAAATGAATGCCGAGTATATTGATCTCACAAAGAGCAATTTGTAATGAAGGATAAAGGATTGGCTGTAAAAATAATCAGGCCGGTAGGAATACTCTTGTTTCTTGGAGTATTGGCTTACTGGCTGATCCGGATTTTTCAGCTCATCCAAGTGGAGATGTCCGCCGGGGATGAGAATTATTTCGGAAACCTGCAGGTGTTTCTTCTTAGCTGGCTAGCCGTTTTCTTTTTGGTCAATTTACTGGCTTGGGCCAATTTTAAGTTTCTCTTCTTGAAGTGGAAAGAAGGTAATATACCTTGGTATTTGTTTTGGGGACTTGAGCTATTGCTGTTATTGGTGTTTTTCGAATTTCTGCAATGGACGGTCATGTATGAGGAAGAGATTTTGAAAGATAACCTGATCCTCACAGGGGTTGTCGCACTTTATTTTCTTGCGATTACATGGTTTTTTGATTTGATTTATACCAGGAGAAAACAGGCCGAACTGATACAGCAGAAAGAAAAGGCTGAGCTGAACCTATTACAGTCACAGCTCAATCCCCACTTCCTTTTCAATGCCCTGAATTCTACATATAGCTCCGCAATTCAGGAAGAAAGTCCGCATACTGCCGCTCAGATTCTTCAGCTTTCGGACTTAATGAGGTTCGCCTTGGAAAAATCCAAGAGGGATTTTATCAGCATAGAGGAAGAACTTAATTTTGTGGATAAGTATATCAGGATTCAGAAAAATAGGTTTGGAAGTACGGGAGAAGAGTTAATGGATATAGAGATCAATTGGGATGGTTTTCCTGTGGGTATCAGTCCCATGTTGGTACAGCCATTTTTGGAAAATGCATTCAAATTTTCTGAATTTGGTCCGGGAAATCAGAATAGTAAAATCCTTGTCAGGATCTCGGTGGAAGAAGGGGAGTTATCCATTCATATTGAAAATACTTACCTTAAAGGACAGCTTAGGGATAATAAAGGCACTGGAAATGGAATTGACCTGGTCAAAAAGAGGCTGAAGAGCTTATACCCGGGAAAGCACAATTTGACAATAAAGGATACTGGCAAGTTATTCACAGTTTTGATGAAAATAGATTTAAAAAAATGATATGTTGATAAATGCCATCGCAATAGACGACGAACTTCCAGCTATTGGAATCGTTAAGAGTTATGTGGATAAAGTCCCTTTTATCCGATTGGTCGAGAGTTTTACCGATCCAAAGGAAGGCTTGGAATATGTTTATTCCCATCAGCCCGACCTGGTATTTTTGGATATCAACATGCCGGGAATGAAGGGTACTGAGCTGGCAAAGATCATTCAGCCATTTGGCAAAAGCTTTATTTTTACGACGGCCTATTCCGAGTTTGCCCTTCAGGGCTATGAATTGCAGGCCTTGGACTATCTATTGAAGCCCTTCTCTTTCGAAAGGTTCCTGACTTCACTCAACCGGGCTTATCAGGAAATTGTTAGGAAAAAAGGGGAAGAAACCAGCGTTTTCTTTAAAGACAGTTATGATTGGATTAGGGTAAATCTCAGCGAGCTTAAGTATGTCAAATCCGAGGGCAATCTTTTGTTTATCCACACCAAAACTGGGAGTCTTAGCACGAGGATGACCCTGCAGGAATTGATCGCTATACTTCCAACTGATACCTTTATGAGGATTCACAAATCTTGGTTGGTCAATCTCAATGCAATAGAAAAGCTGGAAAAGCATCAGGTCTGGATTGAGGGGGATGCGGTTCCTTTGGCCAATAATTACAGGGAAATGGTGGAAAAGAGACTATTGAGAAAATGATAATCATATCATTGATAAAATCTCGCTGTTTCATATTGCTTCGCAAAAGATTTATTAGTGAAGACCATTGAGGGTTGATACTTAATATACCTTATTCCTTTGTGCCTCCGTGCCTTTGTGGCCTCCTTATTCAAAGTTAAATTTTGCTTCTTTTTTCAACTCCACAATCACCACTCCATTTTTTCCTTCCTCTCCATAAAGCTCCCAAGCCGAACTGCCTTTATCTCTTAGTGTAGAAAAAGAGAGAATATATGACAAGGAAAGAAAAAAATAGCAAAAAAATTCGGAGGCTCTTGTAGCCTCTGAGAGCAGCTTCCTACAACCCCAATACCCTCGGTAGCCACAGCGTCAAATCAGGCCATAAGGTAATGACTACCAGGCCCAAGATCATGGCAATGAAGAAGGGCACTAAAGGTTTGACGATTTTTTGAATACTTAGACCCGATACTTGAACCCCAAGAAATAAGACAGAACCCACAGGAGGTGTACACAAGCCAATACATAAATTCAAAATCATAATAATGCCAAAATGTACAGGGTCTACTCCTAAAGCCGTCACAATTGGTAAGAATATGGGAGTGAAAATCAACACAGCAGGTGTCATATCCATAAAGATCCCTACAAAGAGTAAAATGAGGTTAATCATCAAGAGAATCACAAAAATATTATCACTCAAACTCAATAAAGAGGCCGAAATTGATTGCGGAATATCCTCACTTGACATCACCCAAGACATACTCATGGAGGTGGCAATCAAAAGCATAACAATGGCCGTAGTTTCCGAGGACTTCAATAAAATCGCTGGGAGTTCCTTCAACTTCAACTCTTTATAAAAAAATGAAAGCCCCAAGGTATAAATCACGGCAATTGCAGAAGCCTCCGTTGCTGTAAAAACCCCTGCCACGATACCACCAATCACCACAAATAACAGCATCAAAGAAGGAAAAGCTCTCCCAGCCTTATTGGTCAATTCGCTCCAGCTCGTAGTCTCCCCCTTAGGTAAGTTGTGCTTTTTGATAAAGATCGCAGCGGTACCCATCAATACCAATCCAATAAAAATCCCTGGAATATATCCTGCCACAAATAGGGCTGCAATCGATACCCCCCCAGATGCCAAGGAATATACAATCAACACATTGGAAGGAGGGATGATCAATCCTGTAGTTGAAGAAGTAATGTTGACAGCAGCACCCAATCCCTTAGGATAGCCCTCCGCATCCATACGCTTACCCAAGATGCCTCCAATAGCAGAAACGGCCGCAGCAGCCGAACCCGCAATTGCCCCGAAAAGCATGGCTGCTATCACATTCACATACAATAGGCCTCCAGGTAATTTTCCAGTCATCGCTTTGGCCAAATCAATTAGACGCTGGGCAATTCCCCCGCGGTTCATAATTTCACCAGCCAATACAAAAAAGGGGATGGCTAATAGCGAAAAACTATCCAAACTCGTCCCCATCCGTTGGGCTATCGTCGTCGCAGAAGGCATGGATTCAACGGTCACCAAAAGGGTAAGAAAACTGGAAATCCCCAAACTCCACGCCACTGGTACACCCAAAATCATCAAGGTCACAAAGGATAAAACCAAAATTAGTATACTCGTCCATTCCATAATTTTACGCTTGTTGATCGGTTAAGAGGGATTGAATTTGAAGCACTTGATACACCACAACCAATAATCCACTCAGCGGGATAATCGTGTACACATACGCGAGGGGAATTTGGAGGGTAGCAGACTTTTGTCCCAAGATAAAGGTAATAAAGACCAAATTAGCCCCACCTATAATCATGATGACCAAAGCAAACAATAAAATCGCAGCCGCAATAAAAATCAACAAACGTTTCTGTTGCACGCCTTGTAGTTTTTGGGGTAAAATATCAATGGCCAAATGTTGATTTTGTCCTGCTACATAGGCTGCACCCAACATACCCAACCAAATCAACATGTAGCGGGACAGCTCATCAGTAAAGGAACTAGGATTTTGTAACAGATATCTTGAAAGGACTTGCCAAGTCACATTGATAACCATAGCGCCCATCAGAAGCATGAGTGCAGTAGCGATGACTTTATCCAATTTTTCCTTCATGTGTGAATTTTTTTTTGGTCTTGGCTTGGCGATTTATGAGTTTCTAATCTATCATTGCTCAATCCTTGGCGGATTGAATTCGTTCTACCAACTTGTATAAGTCAGGGTTATTTTGCTTGATGGATTCATATAAGCTAACCACCGCTTCACGAAAAGGTGTCTGGTCTGGATAGCTGATGATGACTCCTGCTTTTTCCATTTCCCTCAAAGACATGTCTACTGATTTTTCCCAGAGTTGATATTGATAAACAGCTGACTCATCAGCCGCTTCCTGTAGCCATTCTTTTTCTTGATCGGTCAACAAATTCCAGACTTTGGTGCTGATGACCACTACATCTGGAACAGCAGTGTGTTCATTAATGGAGTAATATTTGCAAACTTCATAATGACGGGAGGTGTACAGACTTGGAGGATTATTTTCTGCCCCATCTACAATTCCTTGCTGCAAGGCAGTATACAATTCTCCATAAGAAACAGGGGTAGGGGAACTGCCAAAGCTTTTGATCATGTTGATGGCCATATTGCTCTCCAAGGTTCGGATTTTTAATCCTTTGATATCATCCAACGTCTCTACTGGTTTTTGTTTGGTATAAAAACTGCGCTTACCTGCATCGTAATAGCACAAGCCACGCAACCAAAACTGTTCCCCTTCCAACAATAACTCCTTTCCAACATCCCCTTTGAGCACCAAATCCCGATGAGCATCGTCCCGAAAAATGTATGGCATGGAAAAGACCTGCACACGGGGAGCAAAACTTTCCAACGTAGCAGCAGAAACCTTGGTCATCCCCAAACTGCCAATTTGAAGCAATTCCACCAATTCCCGTTCAGAACCTAACTGCGAATTGGGGTAAATTTTGATTTCCAGCTGTCCGTTGGATTTTTCTCGGGCCAAGTCTGCCATGTACACCATCGCCTCATGCACCGGATGGCTTACTCCCAATCCATGTCCAAGTTTGATGATGCGTTCACTTCCTTTTCCTGCACAAGTAGTAAGCAGTGGGATGCATAGCAAAACCACCCATCTGTTCCAATTCCTCATGGCTTTACTTCTTGAATAAGTTCCAGGCTTTGTTGAATACTCAGTTGAAGACGCTGCATGTCATTGTCAGAAATCCACTTCGGATTGATCAACTGAGAGCCCATTCCCACGCAGTGAACGCCCGCCCCAAACCATGCTGCTAGGTTTTCTCGCGTGGGTTCTACCCCTCCTGTTGGCATCAATTTTATATCTGGAATCACAGACAATACTGCTTTGACAAAGCCTGGTCCAAGCAGGTTCCCCGGAAAAGCTTTGACCAGCGTAGCACCTAAACTTTTGGCTTGAAACACTTCTGTAACCGTTGCACAACCCGGAATCCACAATAACTGATTGAAATTGCAATACCCTGCTACTTCGGAAACTAATGCAGGGGAAACTATAAAATCTGCTCCCATGAGATGAAATTTTTCTGCATCTGTAGCAGTAAAAATGGTACCAATCCCCAAAAGCAAATCTGGATAGTGCGCAGCATGTATTTTTAGTGCTTGAAAAACCTCTGCTGCTTCAGCTGTTCTATTGGTAAATTCAAAAACGCGTACCCCAGCGGCATAAGCAGCATCGAGTACGCGTATGGATACATCGATTGAAGCATGGCTAAAAACAGGAATCATTCCTGCATTTCCCATTTGTGCGACAATCTGATCGGTATTCATCATGGTTGTATAGGTTTGAAAGTAATGGTATGTTAACGAAGTAATTTTCCTACATGATTGCCGGCCACCAAGGCCTGAACTTCTTCCACGGAAACCAGATTAGCATCTCCAGAAATTCCATGTTTCAGTACAGAGGCTGCTACTGCAAACTCCAGCGCTGCTTGTTGCTCCATGTGGAGTAAGCCATAGATCAGCCCTGCCATGTAGGCATCGCCACCCCCAATTCTATCCACAATCTGTGGCATATCGTAGGATTTGGAAGTAAGCAGTTCTTGACCATTCCATAAGACAGCACTCAACTGATTATGGTTAGAAGAAATTGTTTCTCTTTCAGTAGTACTGATATAAGCAATGGATGGATAGTCACGCTTCGCAAGATGACAGGCTTCAACATATTCAGATGCTTGAATGTCCATACAATTTTCAAAATCTGTGAGGCCAGCAATGACCACATCTGCATAACGGATTAATTCAGGCATGATTTCCAATGGACTCTTGCCATAGTTCCATAGATTACGTCGGTAATTGATGTCAGCACTAACTTTTACTCCATGATTTTTTGCTGCTTTAAGTGCTTTCAAAAGGAAATCAGCAGCAGCCTGCGAAAGGGCAGGGGTGATTCCAGTCCAATGAAACCAAGCTGCGTCCAGAAATACCGCATCCCAATCGACTTCCGAGGCATCCCAATTTGCAAATGCAGAATCAAAGCGATCATAGATAATTTTGGATGCACGCTGCATCACTCCATTTTCGAGAAAGTAAAGACCCAATCTTCCGTCTTGAGCATACACATGGGTGCAATCCACAAGATGTTTGCGCAGATAGTTTTTCACAGCAAGACCTAAATCATGCGCAGGTAAAGCCGTCACGTGTTGTGAGGGTTGACCCCAATGGGCCAAAGAAATGGCTACATTAGCCTCCGCTCCTCCAAAGTGCACCTCAAATTGCTCTGCTTGCACAAAGCGCTCATGCCCTGGCGTGGAAAGCCTCATCATGATTTCTCCTATGGTGATGATTTTATTGCGCATGCCTGATGATACGTTTAATTGTTGAAATTACTGACTTTGCTTTTTTTCCTAAAATAATTTAATGTAAATTGTGCAATCGTTTGCGCAATATAAGAAAAAATTACATGAACGCCAGATTTTTAAAAATCCATACAAAAGATAATGTGTTAGTGGCTTTGACCGATCTGAAACAAGGAGAAATCATTGAGCAGGAAGGCAATACATGGACACTTGTGCAGGACGTCCCTGCCAAACATAAATTTGCTTGTGAAGTAATTTCTCCGGGACAACCTATTTACATGTATGGGGTAATTGTTGGTAAAACAAAAATTGACCTATCCTCCGGCCAGATAATCACCACCCAAAATGTTGCCCATGAAGCCAACTCTTTTGGCGAAAAAACAGAGATAACTTCATGGGCAGCTCCAAGCATTGAAAAATTTACTAACAAAACATTCAAAGGATTTCATCGAGCAGATGGACAGGTGGGTACTGCTAATTATTGGTTAATTATTCCCTTGGTATTCTGTGAAAACAGAAATGTAGAAGTGATCAAAGATGCATTTTTAGAGGAGTTGGGTTTTGCCAAGCAAAACCCATTCAAGTCATTGGTACAGCAAATGAAGGCCCTGTACGAATCTGGCAATATTCAAGAAATTGAAAAACTGGTAGTAGAACAAAGCATAGTTGAAGGAACAAATCACTTATTTGAAAATATCGATGGATTAAAATTCTTGACCCATCAAGGGGGCTGTGGAGGAACGAGACAAGATTCAGAGATGCTTTGCACCCTTTTGGCTGGGTACATACACAACCCCAACGTTGCCGGTGCGACCGTTTTAAGCTTGGGTTGTCAAAATGCACAACCTGCCATCCTTCGGGATAAATTAGAAAACTTGCAGGCAAATTTCCAGAAGCCAGTTTATATCTTAGAACAACAGGTAGAAGGAACCGAAAATCAACTGATTTCGGAAGCGATCAAAAAAACATTTTTGGGATTAATTGAGGCCAATAAATACGAGAGGCAAGAAGCACCCTTGAGCAAATTAAGCATTGGATTAGAATGTGGTGGTTCAGATGGCTTCTCGGGTATTTCAGCCAACCCTACAGTTGGCCACGTCTCTGATTTGATAGTCGCTTTAGGAGGAAAGACGATGTTATCCGAATTTCCTGAGCTTTGTGGGGTAGAGCAAGAATTGATCAACAGATGTGTAGACAACTTAATTGCAGAGAAGTTTTCGCACCTGATGTCAGCCTATGAGTCAGCAGCTGTGAAAGCAGGTTCGGGTTTTGACATGAACCCATCTCCAGGTAATATCAAAGACGGATTGATCACCGATGCTATTAAATCAGCAGGTGCAGCCAAAAAAGGAGGTACTTCACCAGTAGTGGATGTGTTGGACTATGGAGAATACCTTCAAAAAAACGGACTTAACCTATTATGTACTCCTGGCAATGATGTAGAAAGTACCACAGCCATGGCGGGTTCAGGAGCCAACATTATCCTGTTCACCACAGGTCTCGGCACCCCAACTGGGAATCCAATAGTTCCTGTAATCAAAATTTCCTCCAATACCCGACTGGCTGAGCGCATGCCTGATATCATTGATTTCAATACTGGACCGATTATCACAGGGGAAAAAACAATTGAAACTATGGGCGAAGAGTTGTTAGATTATATCATTTCAGTAGCCTCAGGTGAGCATCAAACAAAAGCTCAACATTTGGGCCAGGATGATTTCATTCCTTGGAAGCGGGGACTGTCTTTGTAAGACTGTCAAGTTATCATTGATTGACATATAATAAAACCACCACTTATGAAAACAGCTTTTATCTATCCTTCTCTTGTCATTACTTATTTGATTTTTGGATTTGCATTGACTAGCGATGCACAAATCCTATCAACTCCAAATAAATTGCAGGAAAAAATCATCCTTGAAGGACGTGATCGTATCATAGAAAATGCCAACCGATACCTGCAACAGGAACCCGTGACCGTCACTGCAAAAGTGTCCGAGCGCAGTGCAGGAGGACCTAATGATTTTTACTCAGAAGGTGACTATTGGTGGCCGGACCCAAACAACCCTGGTGGACCATTTATTCAAAGAGATGGGGAACGGTTTACGGATCGTTTTGAACATGACCGACTTGTGCTTAGAGATTTTGCTGAATATACTGCAGCCCTAAGTAGTGCCTGGCTACTCACGGGAGACCAACGGTATGCTGATCATGCACTGATACACCTGAGGGCTTGGTTTACAAATCCTGAGACCCTGATGAATCCACACATGTTGTATGCGCAAGCCATCCAAGGGCGGGTGACGGGCCGAGACATTGGGATTATTGACGCCTACCATCTGATTGAAGTGGCACAATCCGCTCGAGCGCTTGAAAAAACCAGGGCTATTCCTGATGAAGATATCAGGAGAATCAAGAATTGGTTTGGGCGCTTTATCACGTGGATGACCACCCATGAATATGGTATCGGAGAAATGAACCGGCTGAATAATCATGCGACTACATGGGCGGTTACCGCCTCTGCCATGGCAAGATTTGTGGGTCATGAGGGGATCCTAGATTTGGCAAAAAATCGCTTCAAATACATCCTCCTGCCAGACCAAATGGCCCTTGATGGAAGTTTCCCCCAAGAACTTGGACGAACAAAGCCTTACAGCTATTCCCTTTTCAACTTAGATGCATTTGCCAATTTGGCTTTTATCCTGTCTACACCCGAGGATAATCTGTGGGAGTATATTACGCATGATGGGAAATCCATGCAGTTGGGAATAAATTTCCTGACTCCTTTTATTGAAGACAAAGCAAGTTGGCCCTTTGCTGAAGATATTGATATCCATGAAAAATGGCCTATCCGTCATTCGCTGTTATTGTTTGCTGGTCTTTCTTGGCAGGATGAGCGATATATAGATCTTTTCTTAAGTTTTGATCCCCAACCTACCCACCCGGAAGTTTTACGAAATCATCCTGTGAGGCATCCTATCATTTGGATGGAAGACCTATGGTGAAGGAAAACTTAGCTAAAAGGTCTGGAATCGTACAACCGAAGAAATCATAATAATCCTAAATGAGGCAACTTTGCAACCCATTGGACGGGAAATTCCAAGGCCTGTAACTTGGCAACAAGCCCTACTTGTCTCCGAATCTGATTTCATCATAGCGCCTATCCCCGACCTACGCCGACTTGGTGGCCCCATGCAGGTCGAATTAATTGCTGGTTCAGGAATCTACCAAAAAAAATGTAAAGTATTACCTGCGTTGGGAAAATGGAGGAGCCAACCGAGTCCGAGAGGTTCCCAAACCTTGGCCACAGCCGACCATGCTACGTGTCTACAAGGTAAGTGAAGTCAGATAATTTCAACCGAACGTTTAAGAGGCCAGTGAAAAGAACACAAAGATATTAGTAAATTAAGTGCAACAAAAAGCAATCGTTTGCATAATATATCATCTTTTTTCTCGTATTGTATAGGATGAAAAAGTATATTTGTTTGAGTATTTTCAATCGATTAAAGAATCAAAATCCATATTTAATTTGTATTTTAAGGCTGATTTTGGAATATAATAGACAAATTCGAAGCCATCACCTTATTAAAACTTGTAAAATAATCTTATATTGCGCAAACGATAGCATAAACTATACCCACGATGCACACCTTTATACATACAAGATATTCTAACCACCCCTCTGATGTCAAGCAATACGATACGCAGCAGCTGCGGGAGCATTTTGTAATTGAATCATTATTTTCAGCGGATGAGATCCACGGAGTATATTCCTTAAATGACCGTTTGATCGTAGGCGGGATTTTCCCTCAATCCAAATCCCTTGAACTAGAAACTGTAGATCAGTTGAAGTCGACTTCCTTTTTGGAAAGAAGAGAAATAGGAATCATCAATGTGGGAGCAAGTTGCACCATAGATGTCAATGGAGAATCATTTACGTTGAATCATAAAGAAGCCCTATACATTGGCAAAGGTGCAGAAAAAGTTGTTTTTCACCCCTCAGAATCAGGAGACGCCCTCTTGTATTTTAATTCTGCACCTGCCCACACTAGCTTTCCTACTACCAAAGTTGATAAAAGTAATGCTGAAATAGTGGAACTTGGTTCAGCGGAAAATTCCAATGCACGAACTATCTACAAGTTGATTGTAAACTCAGTTGTGAGCACCTGCCAACTTCAGATGGGCATGACGGAGTTGAAAACAGGTTCGGTTTGGAACACCATGCCGGCACATACACACGATCGGCGTATGGAAGCTTATTTCTACTTTGATTTGCAAGCGGGACAGACCGTTTGCCATTTTATGGGCAAACCTCAAGAAACCCGTCACATGTGGCTGACTAATCATCAAGCCATTATTTGTCCACCTTGGTCTATTCATAGTGGGGCAGGAACATCCAATTATACCTTCATTTGGGGCATGGCTGGGGAAAACCTGAATTACGGAGATATGGATATTGTTTCACCGGATCAATTGCGTTGATTATGAGTAATCTGTTCTCATTGGAAGGAAAAGTTGCCTTAGTTACGGGTGCAACCCATGGCTTAGGAATGGCAATGGCAAAAGCTTTGGCAAAAAATGGAGCAACCTTAGTAGTCAATGGCCATACTGCTGAAAAAATGGCTGTCGCATTGCAGGAATACGAAAACGATGGAATACAAGCAAAAGGCTATCTCTTTGATGTCACCAATGCAAGTCAAGTAGCAGAAAACATAGAAAAAATCACTACTGAAATTGGCCCAATTGACATTTTGGTCAACAATGCAGGAATGATCATGCGAGTACCTGCCTTGGAGATGGACCCTGAAGATTTCAGAAAAGTCATCGATGTAGACTTGGTTTCACCTTTTATCCTATCTCAAGCTGTTGCCAAGGGCATGGTGGAAAGAGGAGGAGGAAAAATCATCAATATCTGCTCGATGATGAGCGAACTGGGTAGGGATACTGTCTCGGCCTATGCAGCAGCCAAGGGCGGATTGAAAATGCTCACCAAAAATTTGGCTACCGAATGGGCCAAATACAACATCCAAGTGAACGGCATAGGTCCCGGCTATTTTGCCACAGAACAAACCAAACCTATCAGAGTAGATGGTCACCCGATGAATAACTTTATTCTAGAGAGAACACCTGCTGGTAGATGGGGAGAGCCCGAAGATTTAGCTGGCGCTACGGTCTTCCTAGCATCTAAGGCCAGCAATTTTGTCAATGGACAAATCATCTATGTGGATGGAGGTATTCTGGCAACGATTGGCAGGCCTAGAGATTAATTCAATAACGTATGAAAAAAGGAAAAGCAACCATTCACGATATTGCTGAAAAATTAAACATCACCGCTTCGACGGTTTCCCGTGCTTTGAATGATAACCCGCGGATTTCAGAAACTACCAAAAAGCAAGTGGTCAAGATGGCAAAACAGCTCAACTACCAACCCAATCACATTGCTTCTGCCCTCCGAAGCGGCAAAAGCAAGCTGATCGGAGTAGTCGTACCAACTGCCAATCGTAATTTCTTTTCATCCGTAGTAAGAGGGATTGAGGAAATCGCCAATAATCTAGATTACAAGGTGATCATTTCCCAATCCTATGATGAGTACGACAAAGAAGTTCAAACCATCGAGGCCTTGCTCAATGCTCGGGTCGACGGCATCATCGCATCTATAGGCAAAAACACCTCCAATTTCGACCATTTTAAAAAAGTTCTCGAAAAAGGCATCCCATTGGTTTTGTTTGACCGGATTACCAACGAATTGGAAGTATCACAAGTAGTCATTGATGACTACTTAGCTGCCTATCAGATGACTGATCACCTAATCAAGCAGGGTTGTCAAAACATTGTACACTTTACCAGTCCTAAAAAAATCAACATTTATCGGGATAGATTAAGAGGCTATGAAGACGCTTTAAGGGACAACCAAATTCCATTGGATCCAAATCTCATTGAAGAAAGCAATATGCAATTGGATGACGGTAGACAAAGTACCGAAAATCTCTTACAGAAAGGCATCCAATTCGACGCAATCTTCTCAAGTTCAGATTATGCAGCTATGGGTGCATTACAAGTGCTCAAAGAAAAAGGCTTCAAAGTACCTCAGGAAGTCAAAATTGCAGGCTTTGGTAATGAGCCCTTTACCTCATTCACTGATCCACCGATCACTACGGTAGACCAAAAATCAATTCCCATGGGGAGAGTCACAGCAGAAACTTTTTTTGCCATCCTCAATAGTGACAAAACAGAAGTTACCCCTCAAAAAACGGTGTTGAAACCCGAGCTAATTCTTAGAAAATCAACCCAACAAGATTAAAATCTCATTAAACCTATTTGCTTATGTATCCTACCGAAGTCACAAGAAAACGTTTCTTATGCGAAGATTTTTTATTAGAGTCAGAATTTGCCAAAATCCTGTATCATAAGTATGCAAAGGACTTGCCGATCATTGACTACCACAACCATCTTTCTCCTGAGGAAATCGCTCATAACAAAAAATATAGAAGCATTTCAGAAGTTTGGCTTGCCGGAGATCATTACAAATGGAGAGCCATGCGAACGCTCGGAATTGATGAAAGATACATAACAGGGAATGCGAGTGATCAGGAAAAATTTCAAAAATGGGCGGAGACCGTTCCCTACACCCTTCGGAATCCTCTGTTTCATTGGACACATTTGGAACTCAAGCGATACTTCCACATTGATACACTATTGACCGGAGCAAATGCGGAGGAAGTATACTTCCAAACTACGGAATTGCTTCAAGAAAATTCCTTCAGAGCGAGGGGATTGCTTCAAAAAATGAATGTAGAAGTAGTGTGTACTACTGATGACCCTTCTGACAGTTTGGAATACCATAAACTTGCCCGTCAGCAAGCAAGCAGTCCGAAAATGTTCCCAGCTTTTAGGCCTGATAAAGCATTTGCCGCCGAAAACCCATTTCAATACATTGCCTACATCGGAAAATTATCCGATAGTGTAGGCTTTGATATCAATCACTACGGAGATTTGTTGCGAGCGCTTCAAAATAGAATTGACTTCTTTGCCGAAAACGGTTGCACCATTGCTGATCATGGCCTGGAACAGTTATTTGTTTTTACCGTTGGAAAGTACTCTCCTGAGCTTTTGTTCCAAAAACTAATGTTTGGGCAATCCTTACAACCCGAAGAAATCAACTATTTCAAATTCCATACCTTATTGGAATTATGTAAAATGTACCATGCCAAAGGTTGGGTTCAGCAGTTCCATTTGGGTGCTTTGAGAAATACCAACAAACGCATGTTGGCTACCTTAGGACCTGATACAGGCTTTGACTCCATTGGAGACTACAAGCAGGCAGTCCCACTTGCGGGATTTTTGAATCTTTTGGACTCCACGGATCAGTTAAGTAAAACCATCCTCTACAATTTAAATCCCGCAGACAACGAAGTCTTGGCTACCATGGTAGGTAATTTCAATGATGGCTCGATTAAAGGCAAAATTCAATTCGGTTCCGGCTGGTGGTTTTTGGATCAAAAAGATGGCATGGAAAAGCAAATCAATGCGCTTTCCAATATGGGCCTTTTGAGCTGTTTTGTTGGGATGTTGACGGATTCTAGGAGTTTCTTATCCTTTCCAAGACACGAATATTTCCGTAGAGTCTTGTGCAATTTGATAGGTAAAGATGTAGAAAAAGGAGAACTGCCGGCTGATGACAAATGGCTAGGTAAGATCGTTTCTGACATCAGTTACTACAATGCCAAAGCATATTTCAATTTCTAAGTCGGTCAAGTCTATGAAACCTTTACAGCATCTTACCCGGGAGAATGTATCAACGATGCCGAGACCCGTCAAAATTATTCAATTTGGAGAAGGTAACTTTCTACGTGGATTTTGCGATTGGATGATTGATTGTATGAATGAAACAACTGATTTCAACGGCAACATTCAAATCGTACAACCTTTGCATCAAGGTATGGGTACCCAAGTCAATCAACAAGATGGCTTATACCATGTTGTCTTGCAAGGCATTCACCAAGGGCAGGAAGTCAATGATGCCAGACTAATTACCGCTGTAGAAGGAGTTATCAATCCTTACGAGGATTTTATAGGATTCAACAACTTGGCAAAAAATCCCGACCTACAGATATTACTTTCGAATACTACAGAGGCAGGCATTGCTTTTGATCCGATGGATCTTTCCTATGAGCAAATTCCTCAGACATTTCCAGGAAAAGTTACCCTGTTGCTTTGGGAGCGCTACAACCATTTCAATGCGGCCAAGGACAAAGGCCTTTTGATATTACCTTGCGAATTGATTGAGAAAAATGGAGAACAGCTGAAATCCTGTATTCTTCAATACATACACCTATGGAAACTCCCACAAGCATTTGCAGAGTGGGTTATACAATCCAATATATTCTGTAATACCCTGGTAGATAGAATTGTACCTGGTTTCCCACACGAAAACATTCAGGAAATCCAGCAAAAACTGGGCTTCAGCGATTCTCTGGTGGTGAAAGCAGAACCTTTCCACTTGTGGGTAATTGAAGGTCCAAGGCATATTCAAGATATCTTTCCTATCCATCAATCAGGACTACAAATCAAAGTGGTAGATGATTTGACACCTTACCGAAGTAGAAAGGTCCGAATTCTTAATGGTGCCCATACTGCGATGGTTCCTTTGGCATTTTTGGAGGGATTGAGGACTGTTAGGGAATGTTTGGAGGACGCAAAGTTTGGCAAGGTTGTGGAACAAATCATCTTCCAGGAAATTATCCCAAGCATGGACATGCCACTAGAGGAGTTAGAAGCGTTTGCGGCGGCAGTAATGGATAGATTTAGAAATCCGTTTATCCGCCATGAGTTAGCCAGCATTGCGTTGAATGCTGTAGCTAAGTTTAAGGTTCGGGTGCTGCCAAGCATCTTGGATTACCAGCGTAGGCAATCAGTACTTCCCTCCACATTGGTGAAATCATTTGCAGCCCTTATAGTATTCTATAAAGGAAGCTACCAAGGAACAACCTTTCCTGTCAATGATAGCGTAGAGATTGTTGGTTTTTTTGAGGAGGTATGGAATGAATCATCCGAAATACCTTCAAAAATTGAGAAAATTCTCTCCAATGAAAGCCTTTGGGGAGATGATTTGCTGAAAGTTGAAGGACTGCATGAAGGTTTGGTAAAAGCCATTTCGGAGTATTTCTCAAATTAAAGGCTATCTAAAGAAGCCGAAAACATCAAAAGAAAAAGAGGCTGTCTCATAAGTTAATGCTTTAAAATAATGCCAAAATTTTATTTGGTTTGTAATCAGTGAAACTTTGTGCCTTAGAGCCTTCGTGGCATTTCTAGCCACAAAGCCACTAAGTCACAAAGGGATTGATTCTTAAACAGAATTTTGTTTGGTTAATAAAGCTGAAGAGCAATTTATGAGACAGCCTCTTTTTGATTGACAACAGGAATTAGATTAAGACTTGTAGGTAATTCCCGCTTCCACTCCTCTCAACTCAGCCAAGCCTTTCAATCTACCAATAGCCGAATACCCTGGATTCGTTACCTTCTTTAAATCATCTAACATTTGATGCCCATGATCAGGTCTCATCGGTAAGGACTCCTGACGCTCTTGTTGCCAGTGTAACAGTTCCTCAATAACTGCCGCCATTGGAACATCTCCAGCAAGATGATCTGCTTCATAAAAATTGCCCCACTCATCCCGCAAGGTACTTCTCAAGTGAATGAAATGAATGCGCTGTCCAAATTCACGAACCATAGCTGGTAAATCATTGGATGCTAATACTCCCAATGAACCCGTACAGAAAGTCAACCCATTAGTGGGACTAGGGTTATTTTCGAAGATTCTTCTGACATCACCCGAGTCACTCACCACTCTAGGCAATCCAAAAATATCAAATGGAGGATCATCCGGATGGATAGCCAATCTGAGTCCATGTTTATCAGCTACCGGAATTATCTGACTTAGGAAAAAATCTAAGTTGGCAGCTAAGCGGTCATGATCGATTCCCTGATACGTATCCAATGCCTCCTGAAACTGCTCTAAGGTATAACCCTCCTCCGAACCTGGTAAACCTTTGATAATGTTACTTATTAATTGCTCTCTGTCTACTAGTGATAGACCATCCACATAATCCTTAGCCCTATCGATGATTTCTTGAGTATAAGCAAACACGGCTTGAGGTCTTTTTAAAAGAAAAATATCAAAAGCTGCTACCGCTGTCATATCAAAACGCAAGGCCTTCGCTCCACTGGGCAACTCATAAGCCAAGTCCGTACGTGTCCAATCCAAAATAGGCATGAAATTGTAACAAACCGTTTGAATCCCTGCTGCCGCTAGGTTGACCAAAGACTGTTTATAATTTTCTATGCATTCCAAATATTCACCTGACCGGGTTTTGATATGTTCATGAACCGGTACAGACTCCACCACATCCCAAGTCAAACCAGCTGCTTCAATCATGGCTTTCCTTTGTTGGATTTCTTCAATTGACCACACGTGTCCATTTGGAATATGATGCAAAGCAGTGACAACACCTGTAGCACCCGCTTGTCTGATATCCTGCAAAGACACCGGATCGTTGGGTCCATACCAACGCATCGTTTGTTTCATTAAATACTTCAGCTTCATCGTTTGGCTATTTTTCAAAAAAATAAAAGTAAGGATTGCTAAACGATAAATCTGGCCTTTTACATGTTTCTTGTGCAATCGTTTCCGATTTTTTGAGCATATTTAGCATACAAAAGCAGCCCAATAATCCTGAAATGTCAGAAATTACTATCAAGTACCTTGCCCAGAAGCTCAACTTAGCCACGTCTACAGTCTCCCGTGCACTGAACGACAGCCATGAGATCAGCGAAGGCACCAAAAAGAAAGTAATGGAGCTGGCACAATCCCTCAACTTTCAGCCGAATGCCTATGCCAAGGGACTCCGTCAACAAAAAACCAAAACCATAGGCATCATCGTCCCCGATCGGGTGAATACTTTTTTTAACTTAGTGATAGAAGGAGCAGAAAGCGTATGCAGGGAAAATGGTTATAGCTTGATCGCCTACAATTCTTATGAAGATGTGGAGCAGGAAAAGAAAATCATCTACAGTTTACTTGGGGGAAAAGTGGATGCAGTCATCATGTCATTGGCAGATGAAGAAAAAGAAGCCAAACACCTAGAATGGTTACGTGAACGCAACCTTCCCGTCATTTTCTTTGATAGAATTGCCCAACACCTCGAGGGGATTAAATTTACAACCAATGACCAAGAAGCAGCTTACATTGGTACCAAGCATTTACTGGAAAAAGGCTGTCAAAAAGTAGTGTATCTAGGGCTGTCCAATACAAGCAGTGTAGGAATTGCCCGTAAAAAGGGGTTTATTCAAGCACATCAGGAATTGGGTAAAAAACTAGATACCAACTGTTTGATGGAATTGGGCCACAACAACAAAGAAAATCAAGAAATTTTGGAAAAGATGTTTTTTAAACTTTCACGGCCAGATGGGGTGCTAGCCGCAGCAGAGAAATTAGGATTAGCTACTTACCGAGCCTTGGCTAAGACACGAATTAAAGTTCCGGAACAAGTGCGGGTCGTAAGTTTTACCAATATGCAAATTGCCGACCTATTAAATCCACCACTAAGTACCATTGCCCAACCTGCTTTTAATCTTGGTAGCGCATGCGCTTTGGAATTGATCAAAGGGCTAAAAGATAAAAAAATAGACCTTATCCAAGAGAAACACATCATCATCCCCTCCGTTTTTACCCCAAGGGAAAGTTCGAAATAATGGAATCGATTGCGCAGATTTCAACCAAACTATTGGGCTGGGTGGGTTTTATTAGACAACTTTGACTAACCAATAAACCTATTCACCATGCAAGGAATCGCAGGAAAAGTAATAGTAATCACAGGCGGATACGGCGTTTTATGCGGAGCCATGACCCAAGCACTCGCAAAAGCTGGAGCAAAAGTTGCTATCATCGGATCATCTCAGGAAAAAGCAGATGCATTTGCCCAAACCATGAAAGGAGAAGTGTTAGGGTTTGGCGCAAGCGTTCTAGATAAACCCGCTTTGGAAACTGTGTATCAACACATCCTCCATACCTGGGGTCCCTGCGATATATTAATCAATGGGGCAGGTGGCAACCATCCCCAAGGAATCACAGATAGACCTATGATGGAGGTGGATGACTTAACTAATGACTCTGTCAAAACCTTTTTTGACTTGGATCCTTCAGGTTTTAACTATGTCTTCGAATTAAATTTTCTAGGCACTTTAATTCCAACTCAGGTTTTTGCTAAAGATATGGTCGGGAGAAAAGGCTGTTCGATTGTCAATATCTCTTCTATCGCTTCCTTCAAACCTCTCACCAAGGTATCTGCATACAGCGGTGCCAAAGCGGCAATTTCGAATTTCACGCAATGGCTTGCTGTACACTTTGCCAAAACAGGCATACGCGTCAATGCAATCGCACCAGGATTCTTCTTGGCGGACCAAAACCGTTCGCTTCTTACCAATTCCGATGGTTCACTGACACCTAGGGGACAGCAAATCATCAACCAGACTCCAATGGGAAGATTTGGATCACCGGAAGATTTGCTTTCTACACTTTACTGGCTACTGGATGAACATTCAGCATTTGTTACTGGGGTAGTAATCCCAGTGGATGGGGGATTCAATGCCTTTGCCGGAGTTTAAAAGCCTTTGCATAGGGCTTCATCCCCTGATTCCCCTGCATATTCATATATTCTAAATCAATACAATATCCTCTAAACCCAACTAACCTATGAAACATCCGATTAGATACTTCTCCTGCTTATTACTAGGGGCAGTTATGGCAGTCAGCAGCTGTCAACAATCAAATACCTCCACAGAAACCGAAATATGGGTTCCCATATTCGACGGCGAAACACTGAACGGCTGGAAGGCTGTGATGGGGCAAGCAGCATTTGAAGTAAGCAATGGAGAAATCATCGGTATTGCCAAGCATGGCACACCCAACACCTTCCTAGTGACCGAACAGCTTTACGATGATTTTATTCTAGAATTTGATTTAAAAATCAACCATATCTCCTCCAACTCAGGTGTCATGATCCGAGGGCAATTTGACCCAGAGGCTAATGATGGCAATGGCTTGGTATATGGCTACCAAATCGAAGCGGACCCGACTGACCGTGCCTGGTCAGGAGGATTATATGATGAGGCGAGAAGAGGCTGGATATATCCTTTGGACTTAAACCCAACTGCAAAAACTGCCTTCAAAATGGGCGAATGGAACACCTATCGCATTGAAGCTATTGGTAATGAAATCAAATCATGGATTAATGGTCAAGAAGTTGCCTATGTGGTGGATGCCATGGAAAGTAGAGGACATATTGGGCTTCAGGTACATTCCATTGGAAACATAGCGGATGAAGGGCAAAAAACTTATTTCAGAAATGTCCGCATACAAACTGAAAATCTCCAAGCTACACCCTTTTCAGGAGATGTGTTTGTGGTAAATACAGGTTTAAACGAGTTGACTGACTTGGAAAAAGCCAATGGTTGGAAATTATTGTTTGATGGCCAAACCTCTAATGGTTGGGTTGGTGCTTACAAGGATGCATTCCCTTCGCAAGGATGGCATATCAAAGATGGGATTTTGATGGTCGAAGCATCCGATGGATCTGAGTCCATGAGCTTTGGAGATATTGTGACAGTGGATAAATACAGTGCTTTTGATTTAGCTTTTGACTTCAATATCTCCGAAGGGGCTAACAGTGGTGTGAAATACTTTGTGACCCTCAAAGAAGGAAATACAGGTTCAGCCATCGGCTTAGAATATCAAATCTTGGATGATGATAATCATCCAGATGCAAAAAATGGTAGAGATGGCAATAGAACGTTGGCTTCTTTGTATGACTTAAAAACCGCTAATAAGCAGGCCAGGTATGTACGCAAGCCAGGAGAATGGAACCAAGGCAGGATTATAGTACACCCTGATAACAAAGTAGAACACTTCATCAATGGTGTAAAAGTACTGGAATACATACGCGGCTCCGAAGATTTTAGACAACTGGTCAGCGAAAGTAAATACAAGGTTTGGGAAAATTTTGGAGAAGCCCCAGAAGGACATATCTTGCTACAAGACCACGGTGACGAAGTGAAATTCAAAAACATCAAAATCAAAGAATTAAACTAACCCAAGATACACATGGACAATCATAATCAATCCAGAAGGGATTTTCTAAAAAAAGGTACGCTTCTGAGCGCAGGGTTAAGTTCCTTGGGAGCCGTGGGGTTCTCTGCCAAAAGCTATGGCAATATCATCGGCGCCAATGACCGTATCAACGTTGGTGTCATCGGACTTGGCAGAAGATTGGGAGCCTTTATTCCTCCACTGACAGACAAGTCTACCAATGTACGGGTAGCCTACTTGTGCGATGTCATGCGCTCTCAAAGAGAAAAAGCTGGAAAACAATTTAGCCAACTGCTTTCTTACAGTCCACCATTGGAGAACTCATTTTTCAAAGTTATTGAAGATAAAAGTGTGGATGCCATCATCAATGCCACACCAGACCATTGGCATGCACCAGGTACTTGGTTGGCTTTAGAAGCGGGCAAACATGTATTTGTTGAAAAACCCTGTAGCCACAATCCAAGAGAAGGAGAGTTATTGGTGGCGTATCAAAAAAAATACGGTAAAGTAGTGCAAATGGGCAATCAGCAGCGCTCCTCCGATCATAGCATTGAAATCATCCAGGAAATACACAATGGAGTCATTGGAATTCCCTACATGGCGAAGGCCTTTTATACCAATGCACGAGGAAGAGTCCCTAATCCAACGGCATCAGCTGTGCCTGATGGATTAGACTGGGAGCTATTCCAAGGACCATCCCCACGGAAAGCTTACATGCATGACACCTGGGATTACAACTGGCATTGGTACGGTTGGGACTTTGGCACTGCCGAAACTGGAAATAATGCTACCCATGAGTTAGATGTGGCAAGATGGGCGTTGCAAGTAGATTTCCCTAGCCATGTGGCTGTAGATTCCGGTAAATATCATTTCCAAGATGATGGTTGGGAAATGTACGACACCATGCATGCCACATTCAAGTTTGAAGGTAACAAAACTATCATTTGGGACGGTAAAAGCAGAAACAACTATGACATGTATGGCGGTGGTCGAGGAACCATCATTTTAGGAACAGAGGGCTCAGTTTTTGTAGACCGTGAGCACTATAAGTTAGTTGATCGGGACGGGAAACTCATACGTGAAGCCAAATCAGCAAATGCAGAAGGTGGTACAGCCTTGGGCGGTGGAGGAGACATGAGTACAACCCATGTAGTCAACTTTTTGGATGCCATCAGAGGCAAAGATAAGCCCCGTTCGCCTATCGACGATGGAAGAAAAAGTACACTCTTGTGTCACTTGGCAAATATCTCTTCCCGCATCGGAGAAAACTTTGATTGCAATCCTGCTAATGGCCATATTTATAACCGCAAGGGAATGGAACTGTGGGGTAGGACCTATGAACCGGGCTGGGAACCCAAACTTTAAGGTTAAAAAATCAGCGCTGAGCTCAAATTCAGCGCTTTTTTTAGCTTATCAACCATTTATCAAAGTTGGTTTGGGAGGTGAAAATGTTTCACTTAGATTTAAAAAAAAGAGTATCCTTGAAAAGACGTGATTTTATAAAGACAAGTGCTGTACTAGGATTGGCAAGTACCATTCCTGCATTCGCTATTCATAAGGGACTTCAAAAAAAGTACCGCATAGGAATTCTTGGCTATGGGGATAGAGGTAGTGGACTACATGCAGTGTTCAACGAACTCCCGGATTTATTCGAGGTCACAGCCGTATGCGATACCCTAGATTTTAGATTAGCCAATGTCAAAAACTATGCTGATGAGTCTTCTGTAAAATCCCACAAAGATTATCGAGCGATGCTGGAGGACACATCACTGGATGCAATTGTCATCAGTACTCCCCTCTATCTACATTTTGAACACGCCAAAGCTTGTTTGGAGGCTGGGAAACACATCTTCTTGGAGAAGGCCATGACCCATACCGTAGAGCAAGCGCTATCGCTGCAAAAAATCGCATCAAACCACACCCAGCAAACCATCCAAATAGGCCATCAGTACCGCTATTCTCCCTTGTACTTCAAAGTCAAAGATTATATCCGCTCGGGTTATTTGGGAAAAGTCACCCAGATAGAAGTACGATGGGATAGGAATGGAAGCTGGAGAAGACCTGTGCCAAACCCAGAGCTAGAACGGCAGATCAATTGGCGTATGTACCATGAGTATTCGGGCGGATTAACTGCCGAACTCCTTTCCCATCAGATAGATTTCATTGATTGGGCCTTTGAAACTAAACCAGACTCTCTTTTTGCAACGGGCGGAATTGATTACTTCAAAGATGGCAGAGAAACCTTTGACAATGTACAAGTATTAGCCCGCTACGATCAAGCAGGGATGGTGGGAAACTTTGGAGCTACATGCAGCAATGCGCACGAGGGATATCTTTTCAAAATCCGAGGAAGTAAAGGAACAGTCTCATTATTTTTCAACGATGGCTACTTCTATCCTGAGGCAGACCAATTAGCCGAACTGCAACAGGTAGATGGAGTATCCGGCGCCACCAAACTTAATTGGATGGCAGACAAAAAAGGCATTCGCTTGATTGATGAACCCCTGAAAGATGGTAGTTTTTATGCCTTGACTGACTTCTACCGCTGCATTGAAGAAAATGCATTGCCACATTCTAATGTGATGAATGGTGGAGATACTGCGATTATTGTGGCGTTAGCAAATGAGTCACTGAAGGATGGACAAATCAAACGATTGGATTCCTGACTAATCGTAGTTGGAATCATACAAATACCTATCACCTACTTTGGAAAGATTTTTAGATGCTTCCTTGATATGCTTTGAGTTCATCTTTTCCAATTGATTTATATAGAAATCAAACTCATCATTTTTTTGATTTGAGCACAAATCAATTTATAGAGTTTATCGATTCAGCAACAAATCAATAGTCCGTATGGCCGAGCATTTTTTTTAAAAAATGAGTTAAACCAGAAAGAGTAATGAAATTAATTATTTAATTAAAGGTCCTCAAATCCAAAAACCCCAAATTTCAACTCATCCTCATTTTCTTGATAGGCCTTTAGGTCCACCAAGTGGTACTTATTGTTCAATACAAATGATTGATA